>JBJFHP010000125.1:0-11014 GCA_051893715.1 Oscillospiraceae bacterium | reverse complement strand
ATTTCAACTCACACGCCCCAAGCGGGGCGTGACCCTAGATTTTGTGCAAAACAGGGTCGCCCATCGCAAGGGGTGGACAAAAACATATATTTTCCGGCGGGATCACGCCGAAAAAGCCATAAAATCCATGCGAACCTGCCGCAAAAATAATATTGCTTCGGGTTCGCGGTCAGACGATAAGAACACCCTCGGGATCATAGGTGGACTTGGTGCCGAAATGCTCGATCCTGCTGTGCCAGTTGTTACCCAGATAATAGATCCTCAGGCTGTCCTGTTGGGGGTCGATCAGTTTCAGGAGTTTGTCCTTTACTTTCAGGAATGTCCCGTAATCAACATCGATCTCGAACACCGAATTCTGCACTCTCTGTCCGTAATTCTGACACTCCTTCGCAACCTTTCGCAGCCGCGTCCTGCCGCTTTTGTCCGTTGTGGAAACATCGTAGCTTACAAGCGTCATCATAATATCACCTACTTCTGAAGATATGCGGGGTATTCCGATATTTCCCCTCTGATGAATTTTGCCAGAAGATTGCTCTGAACGAACGGGAGCAGACCAAGCGGTATCTTCTGCTTTAGATATGGGTGCATTATCACGCTGCGCTTTTTCTCCTGCCACAGCCTGACTACCTTTTTCCTGCCGTCCTCGTTCAGCAGTACCGCGCCGCTGACCTGTTCCTCAAAATCGTCCTCGTTTATCTGCCTCAGATTTATCATCGTCAGCACAAATCTGTCCACAATGCACCTTGCCTCCTCCACAAGGTCGCAGGCAAGCGAACACCTTCCCGGGCGCGGCTCATGATAAAAGCCGATATAGCTGTCCAGACCGACCGATTCCAGCGCTGACGCAAAATCATTGGTAAGCATTGCGTACAGGAACGACAACACGGCGTTCGTCCTGTCAAGCGGCGGGCGCTTTGTCCGCATTGTCATTCGGAAGCTTTCGCGCTGCTGCGTTATCAGCTTGTCAAAAACGGCAAAATACGCCTTCGCACAGTTCCCCTCAAGCCCCATTATCTCCGCCTTGTCGCTCATTTCATAGACACGCTCCGCCGCGTCGTCAAGCCTTTCTGTAAGCCCGCTCAGCACGCCGTCGCTGTCAAGCTGCGGATAATCGTGCAGCGACCGCTTTACCGTTGCCCGCGTATTAGCCAGCTTCGCCGCCACATTGTCCCTTATCAGCCCGTACTGCGGCTCGGAAAACAGCTTCGACTGCGCAATCCTAAGCAGAACATTCCCGCGCATTCGCCCCTCGATCCTACCCAGAAATCTCCCCGACGGAGAAATAAAGCACAGCCCGACGCCGCTTTCGCAGCACTTCCCGATAAGCGCCGGAGAACACCCGGGGTAGGAAAAGCATACTATGGAGTCAAGATTTGCAAGCGGAAAACGGGCGCTTTTTTCCTCTGTTTTTATTACGATATTCTCTCCGTCAAGCGTGAGATAAGCGCTCTCGTTCATTATATACAGTGTGTTAAGAAGCTTTTTCATTCGTCCTCCGCCATTCTGCGTATCTCCGACCTCACCGAATATTTCGGCGCATTCGGCATACATACGCCGTCCAGGGAACACCCGCTGCAGCTTTGCCCTTTCTTTTTTGCGGGAATAACTCCGCTGTCCAGCACCTCCCGCATATTTCCGAGAAGCTCCTTCAGCAGCGAAAAATATTTGTCATATTCCGTTTCAAACGGCAGCCGCACTCTCCTGCGCACGTCCGCGTAATACATCATGCATTCACAGCTAACGCCGAAAATACTGTCCGCACACACTTTCTGCGCAAAGCACTGTATCATGTCCGACTGCTCCGCAAGGGCGCTTTTCGGCTTCGACGGCTTGTATTCGATTATTCGGACAATATACCTGCCGCCGAGTATCTCCGAATATTCCGCCTTGTCCGAGCGCTCAAATTCAATGCAGTCCGCCGTGCCGTATATCTCAAGCTCGTCATTGTAAAGCTCGACATTGCTGCGGCAGAAGCCGTCCTTGTCGGAATAGGAATGCTCACCGCTGTGCACACGCTCGTGCACAAGGTTTCCCCTGACAACGAGCGCGTTTTCCTGCCAGTCGCGGTTTATCTCAAGCAGCCCGTATCTTCTCGGGCAGTAAAGATAATGCTGTATGCTTCTGATGGTAACAGGCTGTATCACAGCTTTTCAATAAGCTCAACGCCGTTCGGCATATTCCTGTCTATCGTTATTTCATAATTGTCAAAGCTTCGCGGGAACAAAACGTCGCCCTTCTTCGCCGCGGTTATCTTGTCAAAAAGAATATGCGACGGGCAGTTTCCGAGCATATCGCTGTGCTTGAAAACAATAAGCTTTCTTAGGCACATCTTTCCCCTTGCCGCACTGTGGTCGTGCTCGAACATATTGATGATCGCCGTCCAAAGCAGCTCGAGGTCGTCGTCGGAAAATCCCGTTTTCTGCGCAAGCAGCGCCGAAACATAACCCTCCGCGCGGTAAAGCGCATACGGCACGATGTTCTTCTTGCCCATTTCGGTGGAAGCTTCCTTGCTCTTGTCAACGGTGGTTATTGCCTGCCTTGTTATAGTTACCTCCTGCGCGAAAATGGGGTCAAGGCTCTTCGCAAAGTTCAGCTGAACAGGTCCTCTGACTATTCCGCAGGGGTCGTCGCCCGTGCTCATAACCGCGCCGAATGTGCGCACGTCAAAATAATTCGCACAGATATATTCCCTTGCCGCCTTGACGCTTGACGCAGTCTTTCCCTTTTCCTTTCTCTTTAATTCAAGTGCGTCGTATGCGTCACCGAATTTCTCATTCAGCGCCTTATCGGGGTTGATGAGAATACAATAGCCCGGCTCCTCCGACTTCGCAATGTCCACAAAGTTGCGGATCTTGCGCTTTAAGCAGACATCGGTCACGATACCGTTCTGCGTTTCGGGGTCAATGCGCGGCATATTGCCCGCGTCGGGATCGCCGTTGGGGTTGCCGTTTTCTACGTCAAAAAACATTACAAATTCATAGCGGTTTCTGATTGCTTCCATGTTCATTCTTCCTTTCCGTCTGTCTTGTCCGATTTAGCCGTGAAATAGTCCTTGTTCTGCTGATAATAGCCTATGATAAACTCGCCCTGCTGATCAAGCGTCAGCGTTGTCGGGAATTTCCCCTCAAGCGGGCAGACCGTTTCACTTATCAGCCTGTTTATGTAGCCGCCGTTGTCAGCCTTTTCGATATGGTGCTGTGCAAGCATCATAAGCCGCGGCAATACCGCTGCGGGCTTTGTTGCCGCCGAGGAAAAATACGCGTCCTTTATGGTGCGGTTAGCCTTTCCGATAGCGGCTACCTGCGCTATTTCCAGCAGCGCGAACAATCTGCCGCAAAGATATGCGGGGCTTGTGTTCTCCTTGTCGAGTGCCATTTTGATTACCTCCTTGTTATTTGAAAGCCGCGCCTGCCTGTTAAGACAAGCCTTTATTATCGCGGCTCTGATATCGCTTATCCTGCCCTTGTCGATCTTGCAGCGCCTTATCACCGTTTCTTCTAAGGCGCGCGGGTAACGCGTCCCGTTGAAAACGCTGTCGAAAAGCGCGGCGTAAAGCGGGTTCGAGGGCTTTTTATCCGTTGCCGACGGCGGGTAAAGCTCTGCCGTAAGCCGCCATATAGTCGGCTGCTCCGACAGCCCGTCATGCGCAAGGTCGCGCTGATGCTGCGCTACGTTTTCAAGCATTTTCGCGGTAGTGCTGCGGCAGCAGAATTTCATTGATATCCTGCTGACATTCGGAGTGAAGCCCGCAATGTAAAACCTTACCGACGGGTCGATATCAAGCTGCCTTAAATCGGCGGAGGACAACCCCGCTCCCGATCTTCGCATTGCATTCATAAGCGCGTTGTCGACTTCCCCGCTGTCGGGCTTGCCCATTACCGCGCCGAAGAAATCGCAGACAAGCTCGTCAGACGCCGCATTGTCGCTCATCGCCCAGAATATCACCGTCATTTCGTCGATGTAAATTCTGTGATTTTGGTCGGCGATAAGGTAATTCAGCGCCGCGGTGTATTTCTTTGCCGCTGCGGAGGATATGCTGCTGTTGTAGGACTGCGTTTTTCCAAAGGACTCGTCCGACTGATTGTTGAAGCAGACAAGTTTTCCGCCCGAGGCATTGGTGCCCCTTATACCCTTTATGTAGCCGTGAAGCTGCTCAATGGGAACGCCGCTCTCGCCTGTCACCGCGCAGTTTCCGACAACCTGCTCACCGTCCGGTTTGATGTCGGAAACGGACGCTTCTACCTTTTCCGCTATCTGCGGGTCGTTTCCGATAAGCCCGTTCGCAAGCCCCTCGAGCGCAAAGCAGCAGCCGCTGCCTATCCCGAAAAGGCTCTTGCCGTATGCTGTGAGAACGGGGTCGTCAATATGCTCCTCGGGCTTCCAGCTGTTAAGGAAATTCCTGAACGCAAGCACCGCGTCGGAGGTCATTCCCTCCGTGAAATCAAGGTTTGTTTTGATGAACTCACTGTTTTTCTGAAGCGACTTCGGCGTGGTGCAGAAGCGCTCGTTATCCTTGTCCCAGTCAAGCCCGAAAATATATTCGCTGCGGTGGTCAAGGCAGTAGCTGAGTATCTTTGTCGTCTGAACGCGCAGCGGCAGCAATACATTCCTCGGCACATCTACCTGCTTTGCCTTTCCGTTCTTCTGCGGGATATTTACCTTGTCGGTAAACGGGATTATTGCGGATATTGTCCCGTCGGGGCGGAGCGTTATCAGCCTGTTCACCGCCTGCTTTGTCCAGCCCTCGCGGTCAAGCCGCCCCGTTTCCGAAAGGATATCGTAATATTCGCACAGCGCATTTATCAGCATCGGATATCCCTCCTGTAAGCGGCGACGTCAATAACGCCGTCTATCATATGCGGGCGGTAAAATACGGGGTCAGCCTTGTCGGAAAATACAGGGTCGTTCCGGTCGTTGTTTTTCGGCATATAATTGTCCTCATATTTAAGCCCGTACAGCATATACCCGAGGTCGATGTCCCCATATAATTCGGGGGAAATTTCGTTCAGCGGGAACCTGTCCACAAGCCGCAGGCTCCTGACCGAAAACTCGCGGCAGCCAAGCACGGGCTGTCTGAAGCACTGCCCCTGCCGCAGACGGCGCAGGAGGATATTGTAGTGCTTTTCCTCGCACTCGTCCTCGTGGTCGCTGCGCAGCCCCGTCATTTCAAAATGGAACTCCACGCCGTAGCGCACGTCTTTCAGTATCATGCCCGCGCGCTGACTTATCATTTCGGGGCTGATGAATATTTCCGGGACGCCTCCCCTGCCGTTCATCGCGCTTGTCACAGCGCCGAGGCTGACCTTGTTCTTGACCTCGTTGCGGCGGATATTCATGAACCTTATCGGGTTGAAAACAACTATTTTGTCAATAACATATCGTATGCTCGGCTTCCAGTACACCGATTTGATCATTCCCTCCAGCGCGGAGGGCGTCGGGACGTCATAGGACACCCTTTCGACCTTCATTTCGGGGCGAGTAAAGCAGGCATTGTCCCCGTCGACAATGATCTTAAAACCGTAACCCATAAAATCACCTCTCTTATTATTCAACAATTCCGTCGAACGAATACTCGGGGTCAAGTCCCGTTTCGCCGTCGTAATAACCGGGCATTTCAAGCACGAACGCTCCGCCCCTTTGAGATACCGCGCCGCTTTCCAGCAGCTCCTTTAATTCATGATAATGCACCGACGCGCAGTATCGCGAAAGCCGCCTGTAAACGCTCCGCCCGCAGTATTCCAGCTGCGCGATATCCTCCGCGTTATCATCGCAGGGTATAACGATATTCACCGCGTCGCTGTCAATCATTGCGAAGCTGTCCGCATAATCGGCGAACGGAACAGAATCCGGTCTCATGCCGTCGTGATATATCGTGCCGCCGTTCACCGCGCTCTCGTTCATTGCGTAAAGCCTGCGGTAATACTCCTGTGCGCAGCCGTCCGACAGTATATCGGGATATTCCTCCAGCATCGCGCGGCATATTTCCGCTTTCATCATCAGGCTCCTCGGGATATTCACTCCCTCGCTCTCAAAAACATACATATACCCTTTCGGGCGCAGCCCCTCGCGGTTGCAGCGCCCCGCCGACTGTATAACGCTGTCCAGCCCCGCGAGCTCGCGGAATACCGCCTCGAAATCAAGGTCGACGCCCGCCTCGATAAGCGACGTCGAAAACACCGTCACCTTTTCCGCTCCGAGAAGCTCCCTTATCTCGCCGATAACGCGGGAGCGGTGCTCGGGGGTCATATAGGTCGACAGGCAGAAGCAGCGCCCGCTGCGGCAGCTTCGGTACAATTCCCGCGCGCGTTTGCGGCTGTTCACGATAATCAGGCTGCTTTCATGGAGCGCCGCTTCCTCAAGCAGCCGCTCGTCGGAAATTCTGCCCAGCTTTTCGCAGGAGCAGTTTTTAAATGCGGGGAATGCGCTTTTGTCGGTGATGAGCTCCGACGGTCTTTCCACAGCGGTAAACCTTCGCAGAAGCCCCGAAAAATCAGGCATTGTCGCCGACATGAATATTGCCTCCGCGCCGAGATATTCCGTCAGATACCCCACGCCCCGCAGACAGGGCTGAAGAAACTCAACGGGCATCATATGCACCTCGTCGAAAATTATCACGCTGTCAGCCATGCTGTGCAGCTTGCGCAGCCGCGACGACCTGTTGTGATAAAGCGACTCGAAAAACTGTACGTTCGTCGTTATGATAAGCGGCGCGTCCCAGTTTTCCGTTGACCTGCGCAGCACCTCGTTATCCTGCTCCGCGCTGTCGAAGCAGAAATTATGGTGGTGCTGCAATACGGGCAGCACGTCCCCGAATATCTCCTCGAATTTCTGCGCCGTCTGCTCGATTATGCTCGTGTAGGGTATGACGTAGATAATGCGCTTTTTGCCGCACAGCGCCCTTTCCAGCGCAAGCTTTATGCTGCACAGCGTTTTCCCGCTCCCCGTCGGCATATTGAGTATACTTATCTTACCGCCCCGCGGCGCAGCAAACGCCTGCTGCTGAAACGACCTTCTCGCCGCACAGACGCCGCCCCTGTCGGGCATTCCGTCAAGCAGCGCGTTCACCCTGTCCAGCGCCGCCGCAAAATCACCCGTCAGACCGCGCTCCGCCTCGGTATCGCAGAATTTCTCGGTGTCGATAAAGTCCGCGTCGGTAAGGCAGGAATAAAGGTACCTTGTAAAGAACGCGTACCTTTCGGTTGCCTCCCGAGAGCCCGCTGTTCCCTGCGGGAGCGCTGTCATAAGCATTTTCACAAGCTCCGCAAGGCTCGCCTCGTCGGGCGGCAGCGTGTCGGCTTCAAAAAGCGGGCGGTGCGGCTCGATATCGCTCACATCACGCAGCAGCGCCTCCGAGAGCGTTCCGCACGGGCTGCTTCCCGCTATCCCGTTCTGAAGCCCCGCATGATGACCCGCAACGCAGTATTCCAGCATAGGCGAAACAGTCTTGAAATTAACGCCGGCGCTCGCTGCGCGACGCTTTATCTCCTGCGCGCCGACGCAGGCGTGCTCGCATTTTCGGGCGCTCTCCCCGTATATTCTGCGCTGAAACCCGTCGCGGTATTTGCCGACATCATGGAGCATTCCGATATACTCCGCCGCCGCGCGCAGCGGCTTTATCGCAAATTCCCCCGCAAGCCGAGCCGTTCCGCGGCAGTGCTCCGCGACCGTCTGCACGGTGCCGTCGCTTCGTATATGCGCCGCAAATTCTCTGTCCATATATTACCTCCCGACAATAATTATATAACATTATAATACCACAAACAGCAAATAATAGTGTAATGAAAAAGGGACATTTATTCTCCGTATCCCTCTTAATTCAAATTTTAACACAGCGATAAGCTCATGTCAAATTACTTTCCGACAAAATATTCCCGCGCAATTTGTTAACTATCGACAAATGTCACTATAATAAGCCGCCCTAATTATCATATATGTGTATTTCAACCGCGCAAATTCGTCAAACATCAACAAAAAGCGAAAAAAGAAGCGATTATTTCAGTAATTTAACGCTATAAATCTGTAAATCGCTAAAAAACTATTGACAAGCGCCGCAAATTGTGATAAAATAGCATAAGTGCAGATTATTTGACAGCACATTATAAACAGATTTTTACAGCGAGGAGATAATAAAAATGTCGATGAATTTCAGCAGAAAGCTGCCTATCCCGAAGGAGATAAAGGAGCTTTATCCGCTTACTGAAGAGATAAAACAGGTAAAGGCGGAGCGCGACGCGCAGATCGCTGACGTATTCACGGGCAAATCCGACAAGTTCCTTCTTATAATCGGTCCCTGCTCTGCGGATAACGAGGATTCCGTAATGGACTACACCAACCGCCTTGCAAGGGTTCAGGAAAAGGTTAAGGACAAGATACTGATAATCCCCAGAATTTACACAGGAAAGCCCCGCACAAACGGCACGGGCTACAAGGGCATGATACACCAGCCCGACCCCACCAAGAACGAGGATATGCTCGAGGGCATAATCAAGATACGCAAGCTCCATACCCGCGCTATCGCCGAAACACATCTCACCTGCGCGGACGAAATGCTTTACCCCGAGAATTACCGCTACCTTTCCGACCTGCTTTCCTATGTTGCAGTCGGTGCGCGCTCCGTTGAGGACCAGCACCACCGCCTTGTTGCCAGCGGTATGGAATGCCCCGTCGGCATGAAGAACCCCACCAGCGGCACGCTGTCCGTTATGTTCAACTCCATTCAGGCGGCGCAGGCTAAGCATATGTTCATCTACCGCGGCTGGGAGGTCACCTCGGACGGAAACCCGCTCTGCCACGCTATCCTGCGCGGCGCGGTGAACAAGCACGATCAGGTGCTCCCCAACTACCACTACGAGGATCTCAAGCTCTGCTATGATATGTACCATGAAAAGGGTCTGAAGAACCCCGCAGTTATTGTTGACACCAACCACTCCAACTCCGGCAAGAAATACCTCGAGCAGATAAGAATTGCAAACGAGGTGCTTCATTCCATGCGCCATTCCGAGGAGATACGCAGCCTTGTAAAGGGTCTGATGATCGAGTCCTACATTGAGGACGGCGCGCAGAAGATAGAAGAGGGTACATACGGAAAGTCCATCACCGACCCCTGCCTTGGCTGGGCAAAGAGCGAAAGACTTATCTACGATATTGCCGAGCAGCTCTGATTTTTCCGAAACAACCGAATATTCAAAGCTATGACGGGAACAAAGTAGCCTGTGAAGCTCCTTTTCAGAGAGCTGCCGTATGGTGCGAGGCAGTAAGGAAACACAGCGCGAATTACCTCCCCGAGCGGCGCGGCGAACGGTTCTCCAATTAGCCCGCACGGGTAAGCCCGTTAAAGCTGTAAGAGATGCTCCCCTTGGGAGCAACTGAGGTGGTACCGCGTTAACACGCCCTCTGTGAGCAAGCTCACGGAGGGCTTTTTTACATCACAATAATTTTGAAAGGAAGATCTCCATGAAACATCACAACATCATTCCGGCAATTATTTCCGCGGCAATTATCACTTTATCTGCGGCTCAGTCAGCCTTTGCGGAGGACAGCCTGTTTTACGGCAAACCGCTGCTTGAATATTCCGCCGAAGCGCAGCGGCTGAACTATATCGGCGAAATGGGAGTGTTCAGCGTGGATATTCCTACAGAGCCTGTTCCCGAGATTTCCGTGTCAGAACCGCAAGAGGTGGGCGACGGCTCGACCTCATGGGAGCTTTTCTACGGCTCGAACGAGGATATTTATATAAGCTGCTGCTTCCACCAAAACGAGGGCGGTTACGACAACGAAATGGCTGTCTGGGCGGAGAGCGATTCGGTGGAGATAATCCCTGTAACCAACGCCGATTTTCAGGCGGCTTCCGTTGTTGACTTTGTAATAGATGATCTTGAGTGCCTTATCGGCGAGTACGAATGTGGCGAGGATACCTGGATAAACATAACATTCGGCGGGAATATTGAGTACATTGCCCCCGTCCGCGACGAGCTTATCTCAATGCTCACAAGCTTCAGCCGCGACGCCGATACCTTCTCGAACGAAAACAATGCCGCCGATAATTCCGAGGGCAATCCCCCCGAAACAGACAAAGCAAGCCCCGACACGGGCGTTGAAATGCTCCCGATAGCCGTTCCGGTTTTCGCGGCGGCGGCGCTGTTCCTCTCGAAAAAGAGGAAATAATTTAAGGCAACACCGAAAGGTCGTGGTATCAGTGGGATTTAATAAAAATTCCATCGCTTATGGGGTATATCCCTGCTGACCATACAATAATAAAATAATTTAAGGAGAATTAAAATGGAACTTTACGACGAACTGGTCGCGCGCGGACTTATCGCGCAGGTGACCGACGAGGACGAGATCAGAAAGATGATAAACGCGGGCAAGGCGACATTCTACATCGGCTTTGACCCGACGGCGGACTCGCTCCATGTGGGGCATTTCATGGCGCTGTGCCTTATGAAGCGCCTGCAAATGGCGGGCAACAAGCCGATAGCGCTGCTCGGCGGCGGCACGGGAATGATAGGCGATCCCTCCGGCAAGTCCGATATGCGCAAAATGCTCACCAAGGAGGACATTGACCACAACATTGAGTGCTTCAAGAAGCAGATGAGCCGCTTCATCGATTTTTCCGACGGCAAGGCGATCATGGTGAACAACGCGGACTGGCTGATGAACCTCAACTACATTGACGTGCTGCGCGAGGTAGGCGCCTGCTTCAGCGTAAACAAAATGCTGACGTTCGAGTGCTACAAGCAGCGTATGGAGCGCGGGCTGACATTCCTTGAATTTAACTACATGATAATGCAGAGCTACGACTTCTATATGCTTTTCCGGAAGTACGGCTGCAATATGCAGTTCGGCGGCGACGACCAGTGGGCTAATATGCTCGGCGGCACCGAGCTTATCCGCAAGAAGCTCGGCAAGGACGCTCACGCAATGACCATCACCCTGCTGCTGAACTCCGAGGGCAAGAAGATGGGCAAGACCGAAAAGGGCGCGGTATGGCTCGACCCGGAAAAGACCTCGCCGT
>JBJFHP010000124.1:0-11091 GCA_051893715.1 Oscillospiraceae bacterium | reverse complement strand
ATTTTTGTCGGATTTTCTTTTTCCCCCTTTTCCCGAAGGGTGTCCCCTCGTTTCCTGTGTGAAAACACAAGAAAACAAATTTTGCAATAAAGAAGAAATTAACAAATCAATTACAAAGCAATTGCTCCCAAAAACATTTTTCAACCTTTATCAAAAGGTCGCAAGGCAGCGCCTAGCAGCTCCTCCGCCCGACAGAGCGGGACTGTCACTTTTGCGATAAAAGACTGTCACTTTATGGCGCAAACCAGTGAATTTACATATTCGTAGATGTGGGGGGCGGCGTTCTCGCCGTATTGCGCAACGAGCTTCACGATAGCGCTGCCGACGATAACTCCGTCGGAGAGCTCGGACATCTTTTTCGCCTGCTCGGGCTTGCTGATGCCGAAGCCGATAGCGGCGGGGACGTGCGCGTACTGCTTTACGGTTTTCATGATAGACTCAAGGTCGGTCTTTATCTCGCTGCGAACGCCCGTTACACCCATGGAAGATACTATGTAAATGAACCCGTCCGCGTCGGCGGCGATCGACTTTATGCGCTCCTCGCTTGTCGGCGCAATGAGCGATATCACAGAAATATCGTATTTTTTCGCAACATCGGCAGCCTCCGCTTTCTCCTCGAAAGGAAGATCGGGGCATATCAGCCCGTCGACTCCTATCTCGCGGCAGCGCTCGAAAAACCTGTCGTAACCATACTTGAATACAGGGTTAAGGTAGGTCATGAAGCAGATGGGGATATCCGTTTCCTTGCGTACCTTTTCCGCAAGCTCGAACGCGCGGTCGGTCGTCATGCCGTTTGACAAAGCGCGTATGTTCGCTTCCTGAATAACAGGCCCCTCGGCGATCGGGTCGCTGAACGGTATTCCTATTTCAATAAGGTCGGCGCCCGCTCTTACCATTGCCATTATATTTTCAAAGCTCGCGTCAAAGGTCGGGTCGCCCGCCGTCAGGAACCCGATAAACGCCTTTTTGTTCTCAAATGCATTCTTTATCTTATTCATGCAGATCCACTCCTCTGTATCTTGCGATAGCCGCAACGTCCTTATCTCCGCGCCCGCTCAGGCAGCAGATGATTATATCGTCCTTGTTCATCGTCGGCGCTATCTTCATGAGATGAGCGACGGCGTGCGCGCTTTCTATCGCGCAGATTATCCCCTCGGTGCGCGCAATGTATTCGAACGCGTTGACCGCCTCGTCGTCGGTCACGGGGACATATTCCGCTCTGCCTATCTCGTGGAGATAAGCGTGCTCGGGGCCAATGCCGGGGTAGTCAAGCCCTGCGGAAATGGAGTAAACCGGCGCTATCTGCCCGTATTCGTTCTGACAAAACAGCGATTTCATGCCGTGGAAAACGCCGAGCGTTCCCGTTGCGATAGTCGCCGCCGTTTCGCCCGTGTCAACGCCGCGCCCCGCCGCTTCGCAGCCGATAAGCCTTACGTCCTTGTCGTTTATGAAGTTGTAGAACATACCCATAGCGTTGGAGCCGCCGCCTACGCACGCCATTACCGCCGTGGGCAGCCTGCCCTCCTTTTCGAGTATCTGCTCGCGCGCTTCCTTTGAGATTACGCTCTGAAAATCGCGGACTATCATCGGGAACGGGTGCGGTCCCATTACCGAGCCGAGGACGTACAGCGTGTCGTCAACGCGGGTCGTCCAGTCGCGCATTGCTTCGTTTACCGCGTCCTTGAGCGTCATTGTGCCGGTGGTAACGGGGTGAACTTTCGCGCCGAGAAGCTCCATGCGGTAGACGTTCAGCGCCTGACGAACCGTGTCCTCTTTCCCCATGAATATCTCGCATTCCAGCCCCATAAGCGCCGCTGCGGTCGCCGCCGCAACGCCGTGCTGACCCGCGCCCGTTTCCGCAATGATACGGGTCTTGCCCATCTTCTTCGCGAGCAGGCACTGACCGAGCACGTTGTTTATCTTGTGCGAGCCTGTGTGGTTGAGATCCTCGCGCTTGAAGTAAATCTTCGCGCCGCCAAGATCCTTTGTCATTTTGTCCGCATAATAGAGAAGCGAGGGTCTGCCCGCGTATTCGCGGTTGAGCCTGTCGAGCTCCTCAATGAAATCCTTGTCGTGGGAATAATGCTCGTATGCTTCCTCAAGCTTGTGTATTTCGTTCATGAGCGTTTCGGGGATATACTGCCCGCCGAAGTCGCCGTATCTGCCTTTTGACATTTTGATTATCCTTTCATATCTTATTAAGGCGGTGATTACCGCCGTATCGTCTTGTGTTATGCCGCCGCGCTGTCTGCGCTTTTTTGCTCAAGTATCCCGTCGAAGTAATCCTCTATCTGCGACAGGAACTCAACATTCGGCTCGTTCGCCGCGTCAAGATCGGCGGCGGAGAAAATCGCCTTTACCTCGTCGCTCGGGTCGGGGAGCAGGTCGCTCTTGTGCTTAATGCCCGCTTCCTTAGCGAACGCCGCAAGCTTTTCATTTATTTCCTGCTTTACCGCGCCGCCCTCGGCGGTGTCGAACATTCCCCTGTGGGTGCAGCCCTCAAGCGTGATGTATTGTACGTTCGGGTTGGTTATTTCGCCGCGCTTGTTGATTATCGCGGACTCGGTGTAGCCTATGGTTTCGTCCTCGGTGCCGTGAATTATCAGTATCGGAGTATCGGTGCTGTTGATGCCGTCCACTGCGGATAATCCCGCGTATTCACCGAACAAAAGCTTGTTATACAGCCATATCGACGGGTAAAGCAGCGGTCTTGCGTCGCCGACAACGCCCTTTGCGAACTCGTATATCATCTCGACAGGCACCGCGTAGCCCGAAACAGAGGCAACGCCGTCCACATCATGCCCGAAATTCAGCACCGCTGTCACTGCGTAGCCGCCCCAGCTGTGCCCCATAAGAAACCTCGGGAGCGCGGAAAGCTCGGGGTCGGCTTCTATGTAGTCCAGCGCTGCGTCAAGGTCGAGCGCCGACTGCGGCAGCCCCTTTGTCCCCGCGCCCTCGCTGTGTCCGCTGCCCGTGGCGTCGTATGTGAACACGCGCCAGCCGTTGTCCACAAACCACGTCAGCGTATTAAGGTATCGTTCGTGTCCGCTGCTTATCCCGTGGGCGAAAACAAGCAGCCCCTTGTCATTGTCCGCGCCGTAAATGTACGCCCGCAGCGTGTTCCCGCAGGAGGTAAACGTTACGTTCTCGCGCGGATAGTCGCTTTCGTAATGCGAATACAAATATTCCACGCTCGACGCCTCGGGGTAGTAGTCGGCGCGCCCGAACTGCTTGTTCATGTTGACCGAAACAACGACCGTCGCCGCCGCAAACACCACCACAATGACCGCCGCGATAATTATTGCGATAACCGCCGCACGGTGCTTTTGTTTTTTCTTCGGTTTTATAAATTCCAATGTGCTGTACCCTTTCCTTTTGTTATTTTATCCTCTAACAGCCTTTACCGCCGCGAGGATCTTGTTTCTGTCTTTAAGCCTGTCGGTTTCTATTCCGCTGCTCAAATCCACCCCGAACGGGTGTATTTTTTCCGCCGCTTCCGCGATGTTTTCGGGGGTAAGTCCTCCCGCAAGGAAAAACGGCAGCCGTATCTCCGACGGGTCGACAAGCGAGTGATCGAACATCTTACCCGAGCCTGTCCCCGCGTCAAGGAGAAGGTAATCGACATCAAGCCGCTGTGCGCACAGGATATCCTCCCGCGACGTGACCCTTACCGCCTTGATAAGCGGAACCCCCGTCAGGCTGCGCAGCCGCGCAATGTAATCCGCGTCCTCGCTCCCGTGAAGCTGAAGCATATCCGCAGCGCCCTCGTTCGCGAACCGCGCAAATTCCTCGGGCGGAGCGTCCACCGACACCGCGACGGACTTTATCCTCGGGTCGAGCCGCGCTTTAAGGCGCTTCGCTGTTTCGAGGTCAATATTGCGGTGGCTTTTCGGGAACATCACGATAAACCCCGCATAATCGGGCATTGCCTCGTTAAGGCAGTCGATATCGCATTCGCGGAACATTCCGCAGAGCTTTATTTTAACGTCACTCACAGCGCATGACCTCTTAACCTGTCAAGCGCCGCTTTCTTGTCCTGCTCGCGCATGAGCGTTTCACCGATAAGTACGGCGTTCACGCCGCCGCGCCGCAGGTTTTCGATGTCCTCGGGGGTCTTTATGCCGCTCTCGGACACGAATATTTTTTCGGGGGGAACAAGCTTCCTCAGCCGCGAGGAGTTGTTGATATCCACGGTGAACGTCCGCAGGTCGCGGTTATTCACGCCGATAATATCCGCGCCGCTGTCCAGCGCCATATTTACCTCGTACTCGTCGTGCGCTTCAACCAGCGCCGAAAGCCCGAGCGAGTGCGCAATGCCAAGGTATTCTTTAAGCTGCGCGGGGGATAGTATCGCGCAGATAAGCAGCACCGCCGCCGCGCCGAGCGTTTTCGCTTCGTATATCATGTACTCGCTGACCGTGAAATCCTTGCGGAGCACGGGGATATTTACCGCCGCCGAAATTTCGCGCAGGTAATTATTGCTGCCCTTGAACCAATACGGCTCGGTAAGGCAGGATATCGCCGCGGCGCCCGCCGCTTCGTAATCCCTTGCTATGTCAAGAGAGGGGAAATCCTCCGCGATAACGCCCTTTGACGGTGACGCCTTTTTCACCTCGCAGATGAAGCTTAGCCTGCCGCCCGAAAGCGCTTTTTTGAACGGAAAGCCCGTATTGCTGTCCATTCGCTCCGCCGCCGCTCTCATTTCCGACAGCGTGACCTCGGCTTCCTGCTCCTTAATGCGCTGTATTGTCTTTTCGGCTATTTCGTCAAGGATCATTTATCCACCTCGTTGGAAACCTTTATGTATTTTTCGAGAGTATTCAGCGCCGCGCCGCTGTCGATAAGCTCCGCCGCGCGCTTTATTCCCTCCTCCATGGAAATACCAAGGCTAAGGTGAAGCGCCGCGCCCGCGTTGAGCAGCACGGCATTCCTGCCCGCGCCCTTTGCTCCGCCGAGGATATCGCGCGCAAGCTTTGCGTTAACGGCAGGGTCGCCGCCCCGCAGCGCCGATTTGTCGAAGCGCTCCATTCCGAACTGCTCGGGCGTGATGGTGTATTTCTTAAACTCGCCGTTTTCGAACTCAACAACGGAAGTCGGCGCGCCGACGGAAATCTCGTCAAGCCCGTCCTGACCGTACACCGCCATTCCGCGCTTAACGCCAAGCTTTGAAAGCACGCGCGCCATCGTTTCGGCAAGCTCCTCCTTGTAAACGCCGAGGAGCTGCACCTCCGCGTGGGCGGGGTTGGTGAGCGGTCCGAGGATATTGAAAACGGTCGGAATGCCTATTTCCTTTCTTACGGGACCTACATACTTCATCGCGCTGTGATATCTCTGCGCAAACATGAAGCACATTCCCACCTCGTCAAGCAGCCTTACGCAGCCCTCGGGGCTGACGGAAATGTTTATCCCGAGCGCTTCAAGACAGTCCGCCGTGCCGCACTGCGAGGAAGCGGCGCGGTTTCCGTGCTTTGCGATCTTGACGCCGCCCGCCGCGCAGACTATTCCCGATATAGTGGAAACATTTATCGTATGCGCGCCGTCGCCGCCCGTGCCGACTATCTCCGTAACGCCGCTGTAATTGACCCTCTCGGCGCAGTCGCGCATTACATACGCGCTCGCGGTTATCTCGTCCACCGTTTCGCCCTTGATGTGAAGGGCGGTGAGGTACGCGGCGGTCTGCGCGGTCGTTGTCGCGCCCGTCATTATCTCGCGGGTGACCTCCGCAGCCTCGTCATAGGAAAGGCTGCTGCCGTTGGTTATTTTAATTATAGCATCTTTTATCATATTTTTAAACCCTCGTTTTCAGAAAATTTTCGGCTATCTGTCTGCCGTGCTGTGTGAGTATGCTTTCGGGGTGGAACTGCACGCCGTAAATCGGGAAATCCCTGTGTTCCACCGCCATTATCTCGCCGTCGTCCGTTCTCGCCGTTATTTTAAGGCATTCGGGGAAACCGTTTTCGCTTGCCGCAAGCGAATGATACCGCGCTACCTCGCAGGTGTCATCCATTCCCTCAAACAGCTTTGACGATGTGTCAAGCTTTGTGACTGACTTCTTACCGTGCATAAGCCGCTTCGCGTAGGTGACCTCCGCGCCGAACGCCTCGCATATCGCCTGATGACCAAGACAAACGCCGAGGACGGGAATTTTCCCCGCAGCCGCCCTTATAATGTCCTCGCACACGCCCGCGTCGGCGGGTCTGCCGGGGCCGGGGCTGACAATGATATGCGAGGGCGCAAGAGCAAGTATTTCATCGACTGTCATTTCATCGTTGCGAATGACCTTTATATCGGGGTCAATGCCGCCGATAAGCTGAAAAAGGTTGTAGGAAAAGCTGTCGTAGTTGTCTATCAGAAGTATCATAACTCGTCCTCCTGTGAGATCGTCAGCGCGTTGACGACCGCCTTTGCTTTGTTGATGCATTCGTTGTATTCGTTCTCGGGAACGCTGTCCGCGACTATTCCCGCGCCCGAGCGTACGAAAATGCGCCCGTTTTTCCTGAACGCAAGGCGTATCGCAATGCAGGTGTCAAGGTTGCCGCGGAAATCAATGTAGCCGATCGCGCCGCCGTAAATGCCGCGCTTGTTGTTTTCCAGCTCGTTTATTATCTCGCAGGCTCTTATTTTCGGCGCGCCCGACAGCGTGCCCGCGGGAAGAACCGCGTCCACCGCGTCGAGGGCGTTCTTGCTGTCGAGTATCTCGCCGCGCACCGTTGAGCCGATGTGCATGACGTGGGAATAACGCTCGATCGACATATATTTCTCAACTTCCACCGTGCCGAATTTCGATATTTTTCCGAGGTCATTCCGCCCGAGGTCGACCAGCATATTATGCTCGGAAAGCTCCTTTTCGTCGGCGAGAAGCTCCTTTTCAAGCGCCTTGTCGAGCTCGTCCGTTGCGCCGCGCGGTCTTGTCCCCGCGAGCGGGAATGTGTGGAGCACGCCGTTTTCAAGCTTAACAAGCGTTTCGGGAGAAGCGCCCGCGACTTCCATGTCGTCGCTCGAGAAGAAGAACATATACGGCGACGGGTTAGTCGCTCTCAACACGCGGTACGCGTCGAGCAGGCTGCCCTCGAAATCCGCGTCAAGTCGGTTTGAAAGCACGACCTGAAATATATCGCCCTCATAGATGTAGTGCTTCGCCTTTTCGACCATCGCGCAGTACTGCTCCTTGTTGAAAAGCGGTCTGAAATCGCTTGTAAGGCGGGCTTTCTTTTCCTCGGCGGGCTTTCCGTGACGGATAAGCTCCGCCATTTCGGCGAGCTGCTTTTCCGCTTTGGGGTATTCCTCGTCGATATTGTCGGCGTTAATGTTCGTGATGAGGACAATTTTCTGATGGATATTGTCGAACGCAATGACCTGCTTGAACAGCATGAGGTCAACGTCCTTGAAATGCTCCTCGTCGTTCGCGTCAAGCTTCAGGCAAGGCTCGCTGTACTTGATGTAGTCATAGCTGAAATAGCCGACCAACCCTCCCGTAAAGCTCGGGAAGCCCTCCAGCTTTGGGGAGCGGTACTTAGCCATAAGCTCGCGGATATATTCCGCGGGGTGAGCCGTTTCGCGCGTTTCCGTTTCGCCCGTCGCGACGTTTTTTATGGTCATCGTCCCGTCAAGGCAGGTTATCTCAAGCTCGGGGTTATAGCCGAGGAACGTGTAGCGTCCCCATTTCTCCTGATTTTCGACGCTTTCGAGGATATAGCAGTGCCTGCTGACATTTTTCAGCACGCGCAGCACCTCGATAGGCGTTCTGATGTCCGAGAGTATCTCGCGGCAGACGGGGATAAGGCTGTAGCCCGTCAGCGCCTTTGCTTCTTCGATCGTTGGTCTTAGCATTGTATTTCTCCTTTCGGTTTGCCATAAAAACAAAAACTCCGCCCTTACACAGAACATTCCTGCTCTGTTAAGGACGGAGTATAAATTCTACACCGTGGTGCCACCTTAATTCACGGCAATAATGCCGCGCTCTCGACGGATACTAACATATCCCCGCAATTAACGCTCGCTGCACGTCGCGGAATACTCGGCAATTGCCTTTGACCGCGCCCTCGGTGGTCCATTTAATGAACTGCGTTCCGCGGTACTCTCAGCAACGACCGCTCTCTGTGGGTGCACAAACATTTTTATCTCCACTTCAATGGTTTAAAAGGGCATATTCAATTAACACATACATAATAGCACATTTTTTACCGCTTGTCAAGTGCTTTTTGCAATTTTATGATATTTTTCTTTCAGACGCTTGCCTGACGGCTGTTGATAAGCTCGGCGTAGAAGCCGTTGTTTTTCATCAGCTCGTCGTGCGTGCCCTGCTCGACAATGTGACCCGATTTCATGACAAGTATGCAGTCCGCCTCGCGGATAGTCGAAAGCCTGTGCGCGACAACGAAGCTTGTCCTACCCTTCATCATGCGGTCAAATGCGCTCTGAATGCGCATTTCGGTGCGGGTATCTATCGAGGAGGTCGCCTCGTCAAGAATAAGCATCGGCGGGAGCGACAGCATAACGCGCGCGATACTCAGCAGCTGCCGCTGACCCTGCGAGAGATCGCCGTCGTTGGTTATTACGGTGTCATACCCCTGCGGGAGGCGCTTTATGAAGCTGTGGGCGTGAGCCGCCTTTGCCGCTTCGATCACCTCGTCAAGCGTTGCGTCGGGCTTTCCGTAGGAAATATTCTCGCGGACTGTCCCCTTGAACACCCATGTTTCCTGCAAAACAATACCGAAATTTGAGCGCAGGCTGTTTCGTGTAAGTGAGTTTATCGGCTCGCCGCTGACGCGTATTTCGCCGCCCACAACGTCGTAGAAGCGCATGAGCAGGTTAATCAGCGTGGTTTTTCCGCAGCCCGTGGGACCTACTATCGCGATATGCTGACCGCTCTTTACGGCAAGGTTAAGGTTTTCGATAAGCGGCTTTTCGGGGACGTAGGAGAAGCTTACGTCGTCAAGCTCGACTCTGCCATCGCAGTGCTCGAGAACCTTTGCGTTTTCGTCGGAGGACTCGGGCTGTTCGTCTATCATTGCGAAAATTCTTGACGCGGAAGCAAGCGCGTTCTGAAGCTCGGTGATTACTCCCGAAATTTCGTTGAACGGCTTGGTGTACTGGTTAGCGTACTGCAAAAAGCAGGATAGGTCGCCGACGGTGAACCCGCCCGCCGCAGCCTTTGCGGCGCTCAGCGCTCCGAAAACGCCTACTCCTGCGTAAACGAGGGAGTTTACGAAGCGGGTGCTGGGGTTGGTGAGGGCGGAATAGAACTGCGCGCGCCTGCCGCAGACGTTGAGCCGCTCGTTTATCTCGCCAAACTCCTCCTCGGCTTTCTTTTCGTAGCCGAACGCCTTAACAAGCCGCTGACCGCCGATATGCTCGTCAATGTAGCCGGTAAGCTCGCCCTTGATACCGGACTGCTCCCTGAATTTATTGAAGCAGAGCCTGGATATCACGGCGGCAACGGCGAACGAAAGCGGCGTTATGCAGACAACGACAAGGGTTATCTGCCAGTTGAGCGCGAACATGAAGCAGAGCGTTCCTATTATGGTGACGATACCCGTGAAGAACTGCTGAAAGCCCTGCAAAAGGCCGTCGGACACCGCGTCGACGTCGTTCACAACGCGGCTGATAATGTCGCCGTGGGCGTTGACGTCAATATAGGACAGCGGGAGCTTCTGCAAATGCGCGAACGCGTCGGTGCGGAGCGATTTTACGGTGGTGTGGGTTATCTTGTTTGTCGCGAAATACATCAGCCATTGCAGCAGCGCGACTGCGGGTATCATAAGCGCGATAGTTATGAGTATGGGGGACATTGCCTCAAAATCAACGCCGTCACCCGATATACAGTCGACCGCCCTGCCTATCAGTACGGTGGTATAAAGCGAGAGCAGAACGCTCCCCGCCGCGCATATTATCGAAAGCACGACAAGCCCCATCTGCGGCTTTACATAGCGGAGTATGCGGAGGAGCGAGCCTTTTTTGTTTGTATTGTTTTTCATGCAAGACCCTCCGTTTCCTGTTCGAGCAGCTCCTGCTCGGTGTATTGCGTAAGGCAAATTTCATGGTATACGGGGCAGTTTCTGAGCAGCTCCGCGTGGGTGCCTATGCCGACCGCTTTTCCGTCGTCGAGGACTATTATCTTATCGGCGCGGCGTATCGAATTTGCGCGCTGGGACACTATCACGGCGGTCATTCCGTCAAGCTCCTTTATCGCCGCGCGGAGCTTCGCGTCGGTGGCGTAGTCGAGCGCGCTGGAGCTGTCGTCGAGTATCAGTATCTCGGGCGAGCCCGCTATAGCGCGGGCAATGGCAAGGCGCTGCTTCTGACCGCCGGAGAGATTCTTTCCTCCCTGCAAAATGCAGCTGTCAAGCCCGCCGTCAAGCTTGTCGGTGAACTCCTTCGCCTGCGCGGTCGCAAGGGCGCGCTGTATCTGCTCGTCGGAAATATTCTCCCTGCCCATGGTCATGTTTTCGCGGAGCGTGCCGCTGAGCAGCTCGGTTTTCTGCGGGACTATGCCTATCGTGCTGCGCAGCTGGCTGTCGGTGAAGTCGCGCACGTCCGCGCCGTTCACCTTTACCGCGCCGCTGTCGCAGTCGTAGAAGCGGCAGAGCAGGTTCACGAGGGTGGACTTGCCCGAGCCTGTGCCGCCGATTATTCCGAGGGTTTCCCCCCTGTTCAGCGTGAATGAGATGTCCTCAAGGGATTTCTCGCCGCCGATATAGGAGAAGCTTACGTTGTCAAATTCTATCGCGGGCGCGTTCGGGTCGGTGACCGCAGGCTTGTCCGCGCCGACAACGGAGGGCTTGGTGTCAAATATCTCGTTAATTCTCGAAGCGGAAGCCGCCGCCTTGGTGAATATCGTGACAAGGTTCGCGACAACGACGAGCGCAAGCGATATCTGGGTCATATAATTGACGAGCGCAATGACCTTGCCCTGCGTGAGCCCGTCTATACCCGCGTCCACCGAAGCGCCGCCGAGCCACACGATAAGCAGATACGCAGCGTTAACCACAATAAATATCGCGGGGTTGAGCAGCGCGTTTATCCTGCCTGCCTTGACCGCGAGCTTGCGGTAATCCTCGGCTGTTTCCTCGAAGCGCTGCTTTTCGTATT
>JBJFHP010000123.1:0-11199 GCA_051893715.1 Oscillospiraceae bacterium | reverse complement strand
TCTTCACGGGCAGAACGCTGTTCGGCGCTCCCGCTCCCAAGGGTCAGGAGCTTGATGACCACTACTTCGGTACTATCAAGGATCGTGTTGCAAGCTACATGAAGGATCTCGACGAGCACCTCTGGAAGCTCGGCATTACCTCCAAGACAAAGCACAACGAGGTAGCTCCCGCTCAGCACGAGAACGCTCCCATATTTGCTCCCGCAAACCTTGCGACAGACCAGAACCAGCTCACAATGGAGCTGATGAAGAAGATCGCTCTTGAGCACGGGCTTGTATGCCTGCTCCACGAGAAGCCCTTCGCGGGTATAAACGGCTCCGGTAAGCATGACAACTGGTCGCTGTCCACCGACGACGGTCAGAACCTGCTTGACCCCGGCAAGAGCCCCATGGAGAACGCACAGTTCCTGACATTCCTTGTTGCGATCATCAAGGCTGTCGATGAATATGCAGACCTGCTCCGTCTTTCCGTTGCTTCTGCAGGAAACGACCACAGACTGGGCGCAAACGAGGCGCCTCCCGCTATCATCTCCATCTTCCTCGGCGAAGAGCTTGAGAACGTTATCGAGGCTCTTGAGGAGGGCAAGGAATACACCTCCGGCAGAACGATGTTCAACGTTGGCGTTTCCTCGCTGCCCAACTTCCCGAAGGACACCACCGACAGAAACAGAACCTCTCCGTTTGCTTTCACGGGTAACAAGTTCGAGTTCAGAAGCGCAGGCTCCAGCCTGAACGTTGCGGGCCCGAACACCGTTCTTAACACCATCGTTGCAAACTCCCTGACAGAATTTGCAGATGAGCTTGAGAATGCTGAGGACTTCAACGCCGCACTGCATGACCTGCTCGTAAAGAACATCAAGGAGCACAAGAAGGTCATCTTCAACGGCAACGGCTACGGCGCAGAGTGGCTCGTAGAGGCTGAAAAGCGCGGTCTGCCTAACCTCAAGTCCACCGTTGACGCGATCCCCTGCCTGACCGCAGAGAAGAACGTAAAGCTGTTCACCAAGTTCGGCGTTTACAGCGAGGTCGAGCTGCACGCAAGAGAGGAAATTCAGCTCGAAAATTATTCCAAGATCATCAATATAGAAGCTCTTACGGCTGCCGATATGGCAAAGACAGAGATCCTGCCTGCCGTAATGAAGTTTGCCAAGGACGTATGCGATATGGCGGCAAGCAAGAAGGCTGTCGGCGTTGAGCCTACCGTTGAGGTCGAGATGGCTAACAAGGTCAACACCCTCACCGTTGCGCTCAAGGAAAAGGCTGACGCGCTGTCCGACGCCGTTGTTAAGGCTCAGGAGATCGCAGACCCGCTCGAGAATGCGCGCTTCTATCATGACGAGGTATTCGCCGATATGCAGAGCCTGCGCGCAGTTGCAGACGAGCTTGAAACCATAGTAGGAGAGAGCTACTGGCCGTATCCTACATACGATGAGCTGCTGTTCAACGTTTGATAACGTATATGGCAACACCGCACAATTACCGGCTACGCCTTTGCCGTCCGCTTGCTTGCATCTTTCCAATTCGGCACAAAATAAAACATATCACTTTACTAATCAGTTATATATTGTGCCGAATTAGTCATATTGCACAAAATCGACTTGACGGGCGTCAGCCCGCCTGCGCCGCTTTTGTACAATCTGACGAAAAATCTGCGGCGCAATCGAACGACAATAATTATGCGGTGTTGCCATAGAACAGCGGGTGTCATCGCTGCGGTGTACCCGCAGATGAAACTTGACTTAAAGCGATTCTCGCTTTAAGATATCCCGCTCCCTTTCCCTTTTGGGCTGTCATCATGGCAGCCCCTTTTTCTTTTAAAATAATATAATAAATTTTTAAAAACCCCTTGCAATTTTTATAAACCTGTGGTATAATTCTATGGTATGGTATAACAGTGTAGTATACTACATATCTGATCAATTTAATATCGGAGGAATTTCAGCTAATGGGAATTTTTGAGATAATCAGTGCAATAGTCCTGATTCTGGCTTGTGTATTTATCGTAATAATCGTCCTCATGAAGGACACAAAGACGCAGATGTCGCAGACGATCTCGGGCTCGAGCTCCGACAGCTTCTATCAGAAGAACGCCGGCAGAACAAAGGAAGCAATGCTCAATAAGGCAACGATCGCTTCCGCTGTGGTATTCTTCGTGCTCGCGCTCGCGGTAAACATCATCAATGTTTACTTCGGCGGCAATAAAACCGATTCCGATACTTCTTCGGCTCAGACAAGCTCGCCGGTTGTTGAAACAGCTGATGACACCGCCGAAACGTTGGAGGAGATAGTCATAGAAACCAACGCAACGGCTGACGCAGGCTCGGCAACATCGGAGGCTGAAACCTCGGTCGCAGCCGAATAAATAATTCGGACAGGTTTTTGTGCCTGTCCTTTTTGTTAATTCTATGTTAAATCGTTCGTATGCGGGAATAATATAACGCAGCACTGCGAAAGGATATTGTATGAACAGACTGAAAACAAACATTATCTGCGCGCTTTTCTCGGCAGGCGCGGACGGTATGTCCGAAAAGGAGCTCATCAAGGCGCTTGAGCTCACGAAAAAGGGCGCAAAGAAGCTTGCGGACGCCCTCGCCGATATGAAGCGCTTCGGCGACATCACCAACAAAAAGGGCGTATGGCGCATTAAAAATACCGAGGATTATTTCGAGGCGGTAATAACGCGCGTTTCGCCCAAGTCGGGATTTATGACAAGGCAGGGCGAGCTGCCCGAGGAATTTTTCGTGCGCGGGCGCGACATGATGGGCGCTGTCCCCGGGGACATTGTTCTTGCGAAAAAGATTTGCGAAGCCGATGAGTTAAATCACCACAGCGCCGAGGCAGTCGTGCTTGATGTCATAAAGGAAAGCGACCTGCTGCTCACGGGCGTTATCGTCGCGGAGGGCAACAGGCTGAAAGTCCTGCCCGACAAGCTCTGCGGCGAGCCGCTCGTTATCGCAAAGGCGGGGAAGAAGCCGCTTGCCGTGGGCGATAAGGTGGTATTCTCGATAAAGAAGCGCGGCGAGAGCCATTTTGACCACACCGTCGCGATAGAGGACAGCTTCGGTTCGTGTGAGAACGCGCGCGCGGGCGCAGAGGCGTATATGCTCGCGAACGGGCTTCACACCGAGTTCCCCGACGAGGTGCTTTACGAAGCGTCCAAGCTCAACATTGACGACCCCGACCCCGACGAGGTTTCCCGCAGGCTCGACCTGCGCGGCGAGCCGATTTTCACCATTGACGGCGCGGACACCAAGGATATCGACGACGCGGTGAGCATTGCGCGCGTTGAGGGCGGCTACAGGCTCGGCGTGCATATCGCGGACGTTTCCCACTATGTTAAAAAGGGGAGCAAGCTTGACGAGGAGGCTTTCTTCCGCGGAACGTCGATATATTACGCGGACATGGTTGTGCCGATGCTCCCGAAGGAGCTGTCCAACGGCATTTGCTCGCTTAACCCGAACGTTGACAGGCTCGCGTTTTCCTGCCTTATGGACGTCAGCGCGGACGGAAAGCTGCTTAGCTACCGCTTTGAAAAAACGGTCATTCGCAGCCGTGTCAAGGGCGTTTATTCCGAGGTCAACGCGATAATCGGCGGGACCGCGGACGACGCCGTAAAGGAGAAATACTCCCGTGTTATCGACCGCATACCGATAATGCTTGAGCTTGCGCAGACGCTCGAAAAGAACCGCACAGACCGCGGCGCGCCCGAGATTGACACCACCGAAAGCAAGATTATCACCGACGAAAACGGCGTTTGTATCGACGTTAAGCCGAGGGAGCGCGGCGTTGCGGAGCGGATAATCGAGGAGTTCATGCTGATGGCGAACAATTCCGCCGCGGCGCTTGCGATGAAGGAAAAGATACCGTTCGTTTACCGCGTTCACGAAGCGCCCGCCGCAGAGAAGCTGATAACGCTTAACGAAACGCTGACCGCGCTCGGAATTGACCCCGAGGGGATAACCGAAAAGGCAACCGCCGCCGACCTTGCGCGCATTATCCGCGAAAACAAGGACAGCGATCGCTACGAGGTCATCAACCGCATAGTACTGCGCACCATGATGAAAGCGCGGTATTCCGAGGAACCGCTCGGGCATTACGGGCTCGTTATGCCCGAATACGCGCATTTCACCTCGCCGATACGCCGCTACGCCGACCTTTCGATACACCGCATTCTGACCGACTATGTGTACGCGCTGAGCACCGAAAAGCTTTGCAAGAAATACACCGATTTCGCGGTCAAGGCGGCGCTTCAGGCGAGCAACACCGAGCTTTCCGCCGTGCGCTGCGAGCGCGAATGCGAGAACCTTTACATGGCGGAATATATGAAGAAGCACATCGGCGAGGAATACGACGGATTTATTTCGGGGGTAAGCCCGAGCGGGGTTTTCGTTACCCTCGGGAATACCGTCGAGGGCATGGTGTCCGTTGCGCAGCTGCCGCTCGGCGAGTACGAGGTACAGCACGGCGTTATCCTCACAGGCGCGGCTGACGGCAGCATTTTCACCGTCGGCGACAGGGTGAGGGTGAAGTGCGTTTCTGTAAACGTTAACGGCGGGTTTATTGATTTTGAATTTGCCGATAAAAAGGCTGATAACGAGGAATAAATAAGTTCGGCACCGTTTTTGCGGTGCCGTTCATTTTATCAAAAACTGCAAAGCGAATTGGTTTTCGCATTTTTTCGGGAATAATTTTATTCGGGAATACACCCCGCAATTCTTTCGGGGTCAAGCTCGGGGATATCCCAGAACGCGTCGCGCATTTGCTGCTCGACCTCCTCGGAATATTCCGTCTGCTTTGAATACAGCTTGACATTGCAGATCCTGTCCCGATCGGAGAGCGCGCCGCCGTCCAGCCATGTCAGGCAGTCAAGCAGCGCCACGGACAGCACCGCTGCGGCGGCAAGCCCCATTCCCGAAACGATCTCCCCGTCGAGCGCTCCCGTAAGGAAATGCCGATACACGAAATAAACGGCGATATGCTCATACTGCCACAGCGCGCCGCCGTTTTCCTCAAAAAACCGAGGCAGCGCGCCGAAAAGCTCCTCCGCGCGGGACAGCAGCTCCGAGGATCTCGCCGTCCATTCGGCGTTGAGCGGCTCGCCGTCGCTCAGCAGCTTCAGCAGCGCGGCAGCGGTTTCGCGGCGCTCGTCTGGGGTCAATTTTTCCGTTTCGGGGACATTTTCGGGCAGCGGGCTGCCGTTGTCAAGGGAAAATTGCGTGGCGCGGACGAACGCAGTGCATTTGCAAAGCCGTTCCCCGAGCGGAAGCGACCTGTCCCGAAGCAGCGCGAACACCCGCTCCCTTGCCGAAAGGACAGCGCGCAGAAGCTCCTCGCCGCAGTTTTCGCGGGACGGCTCGCTGCTTTGTTCCTCAATAAAGGAGAGCGGCGCGCTGTCGCTGAACAGCAGCCGGCAGACCTCCTCGCAGCAAAGCCCCAGCCCCGCTTCCTCAATGCCGTTGTAACAGCCGAAAAACCTCGGGTGGAGCGCGCAGATATCGCACAGCGCGCCCTCGCCCATGTTAAGCACCAGCTCGCACAGCCCGTCCCCGCGAAGCAGCGCGCAGCGCTCGCCCGCAGTGTTGGCAAATGTAGGCTGCTCCCCGCGTATTATCGCGCTGCGGAGGCGTTCGCCGAATGCCCCCTCTGCCTTGTCAAAGCGCGCCATAGCGGCGGGGTCGATGTCGATTTCCCAGCCGATACAGCAGTTGTCGGTGCATTTGTCGGCAATGCACCCGAAATCATCATAAAACCGCGGCTTGACAATTTTCATAACGCACCCTTATTTCTCAATTTCAACGCGCACGCGGAAATCGTCGCCCAGCACAAGCTTTCCGCTGACGGTATCGCCGCGCTTTGTGACAAAGCCCTTGAGCGTGATGGAGCTGCCCTTTTCGATGATACGCTTCGCCTGCGTCGGGGACACCTCCTTGCCCCACATTTCTTTCATGAAGAAGAAGCCGCAGCTGCCCCTGCTGTCCTCGCAGGAGTAGCTTTTCTGCATTTCGTAGACGTTTTTGCCGCATTTGGGGCATTTCCCGACGAGCGGCAGCCTTGAAAATCTGAACGGGTTGCTTTCCCGCTTTTCGGCGGTGGAATTGTCGCGGACAAGCTGCCGCGTGAACTCCGTGATATCGCTGAGGAACTTCTCGTCGCTCGCCTGACCGCGCGCGATCTGCTGGAGCACCGTTTCCCATTCGGCGGTCATTTTCGCGGATTTAACGTTCTCGGGAACAACGTCGATAACGCGCACGCCCTTGTCGGTGGGAATGAGCTGCTTGCCCTTGCGCTCGACGTACTGCCGCTTGACAAGCGTTTCGATTATCGCGGCGCGGGTCGCGGGCGTACCGAGCCCCTTTTTCTCAACGTCGTCGTCCTCGTTGTAGTCGTCGTTGCCTGCGTGCTCCATTGCGGAGAGCAGCATATCCTCGGTGTAGCGCTTCGGGGGAGTTGTCTTGTGCTCGACGGGCTTCGCGGACTTCACGGGGATAATATCGCCCTCGGCAAGCTTCGGGAGCTTACCGCCGAGCGCTTCCTCCTCGTCGTCCTCGTCGGCGGAGGTATCTATCCCTTTAAGGCGGGACTTTGCCGCCGCGTTGAGGTCCTTCCACCCGCCCGCAGTGACTGTCTTTCCGCGCGCGGTGAACTTCTCGCCGCCGCAGTCAAGCTCGGCGGTAACGGCTTCATAGCTGTGCTTCGGGGACACCGCGCAGAGCAGCCTTGCCGCAACGAGATACAGCACGTTCCGGCATTCCTCGGTTAAATTGTTGAAATTATAGCGGGCTATTTCCTTTGTGGGGAGAAGCGCGTGGTGGTCGGACACCTTATCGTTGTTGATGAGCCGCTTTATGTCGGGCTCGCAGTGCTGCTCCTCAAATTCCTTTCCGAACGGGAACGCCGCCGCGGTGAGCCTTACCGCCTCGGCAGCCGTCTGCTCCATGTCGTCGGTTATGTAGCAGCTGTCGGTGCGGGGGTAGGTGAGCAGCTTTGTTTCGTAAAGCTTCTGCGCGCAGTCAAGGGTCTGCTGCGCAGTGTATCCGAAAAGCTTGTTCGCGTCGCGCTGGAGTGTGGTCAGGTCGTAAAGCTTCGGCGGGTTGGCGTTTTTCTGCTCGGTCGTTACGGTGAGCACCTTCGCGTTTTCGCCGCAGTGCTCCGCCGTGCGGTTGGCGTTCAGCTCGCCCTCGATCTTCCCGCTTTCGGCGGTGAATTTCCCGCAGTTTATCACAACGGTGAAATATTTCGAGGAGTTGAACTGCTCGATCTTCTTCTCTCGCTCAACAAGCATTGCGAGCGTCGGGGTCTGAACTCTCCCCACCGAAAGGAGATTGTGATACTTGCAGGTGAAAAGCCGCGTTGCGTTCATTCCGACGATCCAGTCCGCCTTGCTGCGGGCAAGCCCCGAGCGGTACAGCGCGTCGTATTCGCTCCCGTCGCGCAGGTCGCGGAACCCGTCACGGATCGCCTCGTCGGTCATGCTGCTTATCCAGAGGCGCTTTATGGGCTTGGTGCATTTCGCCTCGTTGTAAACATAGCGGAAAACGCATTCGCCCTCGCGCCCCGCGTCGGTCGCGCAGATCACCTCGTCGACGTCGGGGCGCTCCATCAGCGCCTTGAGCCGCTCAAACTGCTCGGCGGTGCTTTCCAGCACTGTCCATTTAAACTCGTCGGGAATGATCGGGAGATCCTCAAAGCGCCACGGCTTGCTGCGGTATCTCTCGCCGTATTCCTCGGGTCCCGCCAGCGCGACGAGATGCCCGAAGCACCATGACACTATATATCCGTTTCCCTCGGTGAAGCCCTCCGCGCGGCGGTTCGCGCCGATCACCTTTGCTATCGAATTGCCCACCGAGGGCTTTTCAGCTATAACTAATTTCATTTGTATACCTCGCTTTATTTTCGTTCTGCCATACCTTATCCATTTTATCACATTACGGCGGTTTTGGCAATAGAAAATTTGTCGTATGATAGTTTTCCTATTGACATATGTGTCGAATTAGGGTATATTATATTATGGTGCAATACGCTTTTTGAAAGGATAAAAAGGAACAACATGGATAATATTGTCAGCTTAAAAAACCTCGTGATGAACTTTGAGGACGGGGAGCAGATACTCCACGGAATAAACCTTGACATAAAGGACAAGGAATTTGTAACTCTTTTGGGACCCTCCGGCTGCGGAAAAACGACCACGCTCCGCATAATCGCGGGCTTTCTCGAGCCGACGAGCGGCGACGTGTTCTTTGACGGCAAGCGCATAAACGGCGTCCCGCCGCACAAGCGCAACGTAAACACCGTGTTTCAGCGTTACGCGCTGTTCCCGCACCTCAACGTTTACGAGAACATAGCGTTCGGTCTGCGCGTGAAGAAAACTCCCGAAAAGGAGGTAGTAAGGCGCGTCGGGGAAATGCTGGAGCTCGTCAACCTAAAGGGCTTTGAAAAGCGCTCGGTCAATCATCTTTCCGGCGGTCAGCAGCAGCGCGTTGCCATTGCGAGGGCGCTTGTCAACCGCCCGAAGGTGCTGCTCCTTGACGAGCCGCTCGGCGCGCTCGACTTAAAGCTGCGCAAGGAGATGCAGGTAGAGCTGCGCAAAATTCAGCAGGCGCTGGAGCTGACGTTCGTATATGTAACGCACGATCAGGAGGAAGCGCTCACCATGAGCGACACTGTTGTCGTCATGAACAACGGCAGCATTCAGCAGATAGGCTCGCCGACCGACATTTACAACGAGCCTGTCAACGCGTTCGTCGCGGATTTCATCGGCGAGAGCAATATAGTCAACGGCTGTATGCCGCGCGACTGCCTTGTTGAATTTGCGGGGAAGCAGTTCGAGTGCGTCGACAAGGGCTTTTCGCCCAACGAAACGGTGGACGTCGTTATCCGTCCCGAGGACATCAAGATAATCCCCGCGGAGAGCGCGAAGCTCACGGGCATTGTCGAGTCGGTGGTATTCAAGGGCGTTCATTATGAAATGATAGTGGACGGCGTTGACCATAAGTGGATGATACATTCGACGAAGCACGCGCCCGTTGGCACAATGATAGGAATGAACTTTGACCCCGACGACATTCACATCATGAAAAAGACGGAGGTGGACGGCTGATGAAAATGAAGCTTTTCGCCGCGCCGTACCTTGTGTGGATGGTCGTGTTCATACTTGTGCCGCTGATAATGGTGGCGTTCTTCGCGTTCACGACGGACGGCGGCGAGTTCACGCTCGACAACATTTCCGACGTGGGACAGTATGCGAATATTTTTGTGCGGTCAATATGGCTTGCGCTTATCGCGACGGCGATTTGCCTTGTCATGGCTTACCCCGTGAGCTTTATGCTCTCCCGCATGGAAAAGCACAGGCAGGGGACAATGCTGATGATAGTAATGCTCCCTATGTGGATGAATTTCCTTTTGAGGACATACGCGTGGATGACGCTCCTCGGCAACAACGGCATAATAAACTTCCTTTTCGGGCTTATCGGACTGGGTCCGTTCAAGCTTATCAACACGCAGGGCGCTGTCGTGCTCGGCATGGTTTATAATTACCTCCCGTTCATGATACTGCCGCTGTATTCCGTTATGGTGAAGATAGACAAGAGCCTTATCGAGGCGGCGCAGGATCTCGGCTGCGGGTCGTTCGGCGTGCTGTTCAGGGTGATTTTCCCGCTGAGCCTGCCCGGAGTTACCTCGGGGATAACTATGGTATTTGTCCCCGCGATATCGACGTTCATTATTTCAAGAATGCTCGGCGGCGGCTCCAACCTGCTTATCGGCGACCTTATCGAAATGCAGTTCCTCGGCAATTCCTACAACCCGCATCTCGGCGCGGCTATATCGCTCGTTCTCATGGTGATCATTCTGCTGATAATGACCCTTATGAACCAGTTCAGCCCCGACGATCAGGTGCTTATGTAAGGAGGCGTGCAGGTGAAAAAATTAGGTAAGATATACATGAGCCTTGTGCTTATGTTCCTTTATGTGCCCATTTTCGTGCTGATAGAGTTTTCGTTCAACGAGAGCAAGAGCCGCTCGGTATTCAGCGGTTTCACGCTCGAATGGTATGAAAAGCTGTTCCGCAACGAGATAATTATTTCCTCCCTCATAAACACCATAATCATCGCCGTAATCGCGAGCATTGTATCAACGATACTCGGCACGCTCGCCGCTATCGGTATCTCCCGTATGCGGAAAGTTCCCAAGGCAATGATAATGAACATCACGAATATGCCTGTTATTAACCCCGAGATAGTTACGGGCGTTTCGCTCATGCTGCTTTTCGTGTTCTTTGCGGCGAGAATGAACCTTGAATTTGGCTTTGTGACGCTTGTCATTGCGCACATCACGTTCGACGTGCCGTATGTTATCCTCAACGTTATGCCGAAGTTCGGGCAGATGAACCCGCACCTCTACGAGGCGGCGCAGGATCTCGGCTGCGGGCCGTTCAGGGCGTTCATCAAGGTTGTCCTCCCCGAGATAATGCCGGGTGTTGTGAGCGGATTTCTCATGGCGTTCACCTATTCGCTGGACGATTTTGTTATCAGCTATTTCACGAGCGGCTCGACCTCGCAGACGCTGCCGATAACCATTTATTCCATGACAAGGCGCAAGATATCTCCCGAGATAAACGCGCTGTCCACCATAATTTTCGTGGTGGTAGTGCTTATCCTTGTCATCAAAAACATCATAGAAAGCCGTGCGGCAAGGCGCGGGAGAGGTGAGCGCGTATGAAAAGGAAATTCTTTGCCGCGCTGACGCTTTCAGCGGCGCTTCTCTGCGGCTGCGGGAACAGCGCCGTCACCGATGAGCCCACCGCCGAGAGCGGAGAGAGCGAGGAGAGCGAGGCGCAGACGCTCACCGTGTCCGACACGGAATATTACACCCGTTTCAAGGACGACAACATCTCGATAAACGTCTATAATTGGGGCGAGTACATCTCGACGGGCGCGGACGAGGGCACGCTTAACGTCAACGCCGAGTTTACAAAGCTTACCGGAATAAAGGTCAACTACACCAACTACGCCACCAACGAGGAGCTTTACGCCAAGCTAAAGGGCGGCGGAGCAAGCTACGACATCATAATCCCGTCGGATTATATGATAAGCAAGATCGGTTCTATGGCTTCCTGCGGCGGCGATTTAGGCTCCACGGCTTATGCCTGCGCAAAGGCAGGAGTTGATATGCTGACAAAGTCAACAGCTCTCCAGTACGGCA
>JBJFHP010000122.1:0-11209 GCA_051893715.1 Oscillospiraceae bacterium | reverse complement strand
CTGAGGATCATGTTCCCGCAGCTTACCGAGGAGCGCAGAAAGGATCTCTGCAAGACCGTAAGCAAGACCTGCGAGGAGAGCAAGGTCGCAGTGCGCAACGTTCGCCGCGACGCAATGGATAAGATAAAGGCGAAGAAAAAGGCAAACGAGATCACCGAGGACGACGTTAAGGAAGCAGAGAAGAACATTCAGAAGCTGACCGACAAGTACATCGAGGAGATCGACAAGATCGGCGCCGAAAAGGATAAGGAGATCATGTCCATCTGATGGAAGCAGCTGTTGTTCCTCAGCATATCGGATTTATCATGGACGGCAACGGCAGATGGGCGAAAAAGCGCGCAATGCCGCGGAATTTCGGTCACAATCAGGGCGCTGCCGTCTTTAAGAAAACGATAAACTGGTGCCGCGAGCTCGGGGTGAAATGCGCGACGTTCTACGCATTTTCCACGGAGAACTGGAAGCGCCCCGCAGAAGAGGTGCGCGGGATAATGGATCTCCTCCGCCGCTACATCAAGGATATCCGCGCGTCTGCAAAGGAGGACATCAGGATAATAATTCTTGGTGACATTACTCCGTTTGACAAGGATATTCGCGACGAGCTGACGGATATAATGCAGACCTCCGAAAGTAATACCGGCTTTATTGTCGGCATTGCGCTGAACTATGGCGGCAGGGCGGAGATAACCGCTGCCGCAAGGGCTCTCGCGGAAAAATGCGCCCACGGGGAGATGTCGCCCGACGATATCACCGAGGACGTTATCGAGCGGGAGCTGTATACAAAAGAAATGCCGCCGCTCGACCTTGTAATACGACCGAGCGGAGAGCAGCGCCTGTCCAATTTTCTTATATGGCAGGCAGCGTATGCCGAGTTTGTTTTTATGGACGTGCTTTGGCCGGATTTCACAAAAAAAGATCTTGAATATGCAATAACTGTCTATGCAGGACGCTCCCGCAGATTTGGCGGATTGTAATTATTCAGAGGGAAGGACACCTTATGGCAGTACGGATCATCTCTGCTTTGGTTGGGATAATTATCGGTGTTTCGGTTTTGTTTATCGACAATATCTGGGTCTATATTGTCGTTTTGTCGGCAATAGGGACTATCGGCGTGTGGGAGCTTACCCGCGCGGTCAAATGCGAGCAGCATAAGCTTCTTCGCTGGTTCTGCGTTTGCTTTTCCGCGGTTATCCCGTTTTTCCTCAACCTTGATTTCCTCAGGCAGTATTCCGTCACGGCATATTTCCTGTTTGTGATGGTGCTGCTTATAATAATGCTTGCCGATCATAAGAACGTCAGGTTCGAGCATATTGCGATGTGCGGCTGCGGAGCGCTTGTTATCCCCGCGTCGCTGAGCTGTATCCTGTTCGTCAGGTATTCCGTTACCGACTCGGTGCTTGGCGTTTTCCTGATAGTTTATCTGCTGTTCTGCGCGTGGTTCGGCGATTCGGGCGCGTATTTCGTCGGGACATTCCTCGGAAAGCACAAGCTGTGTCCGTCGATTTCCCCGAAGAAAACCGTTGAGGGGCTTATCGGCGGGATAGTGACCGTCGGCGTGGTCGTTTTTATCCAATGCCTGATTTTCAACCTCCTCATCTCCGACAGTGTACAGATGTCTTATGCGGTGCTCATTCCTGTCGGAATGGTCGCTTCTTTCGCCGGTACTCTCGGCGATCTTTCGGCTTCTGTCATCAAAAGACAGTTCAGCGTGAAGGATTTCGGAAACCTTATACCGGGGCACGGCGGTGTTCTTGACAGATTTGACAGCGTTCTTTTTGTTGCGCCGTTCCTTTATCTGGTTTTCTGTTACATTACACCCGAAATAGCTATGTAAAACGAGATCGTTCTGCCCATTTGCCATGGTGAATGTTTCACTGCGGCAAATGGGTGGTTTTGTAATTGAAAGATATGAATGATATAATTTTACTCGGTTCGACAGGTTCCATAGGGTCGCAGACATTAGATGTCTGCCGCGCGCATAATATCAGTGTGAAGGCGTTGTCCGCCAATTCAAGCACTGCGCTCCTTGAAAAGCAGGCGCGGGAGTTCCGTCCGGAATATGTCTGCGTTTTTGACGAAAAATATTACAGCGACATCAAGAGCCGCCTTGCCGACACCGATATCAAAATCGAAGCAGGCATTGACGGGCTGTGCCGCCTTGCCTCGCTTAAATGCGGCAAGGTGGTCAATGCTGTTGTGGGAATGGTCGGACTGCTGCCAACTCTTGCTGCGGCAAGGGCGGGGAATGATATTGCCCTTGCTAACAAGGAAACCCTTGTTGCGGGCGGAAAGCTTGTCACAGATGAAGTGAAGCGAAACGGCGTGAAGCTGCTGCCGATAGACAGCGAGCATTCCGCCATATTTCAGTGCCTTATGGGAGCAGGCGGCAACAGGTTCGCAAAGCTTATCCTCACGGCGTCGGGCGGACCCTTTTACGGCAGGGACAGGGCTTACCTTGCCGCCGTAACAAAGGAGCAGGCGCTGAAGCACCCGAACTGGAGCATGGGCGCTAAGATAACCGTTGACAGCGCAACTCTCATGAACAAGGGTCTGGAGCTTATCGAGGCGGTCAGGCTTTTCGACGCTTCTCCCGAACAGATAGAGATAGTTGTTCACAGGCAGAGTATTATCCACTCTGCGGTTGAATTTGAGGACGGGGCAGTCATCGCGCAGCTCGGCGCGGCTGATATGCGCATACCGATACAGCTTGCGCTGACCTATCCGAAAAGGCTGCCTTGCCCCGCGAAAAAGCTTTCGCTGTTTGACGTGGGCGAGCTTACGTTCGGGCGCGCCGACGAGGAAACGTTCAGCTGCCTTGCGGCGGCAAGAAAAGCGGTTTGCGTCGGGGGCAGTGCGCCCTGCATCGTTAACAGCGCCAATGAAGCCGCCGTTGACCTTTTCCTGCATGACAGGATACGTTTTCTTGATATCGGCGAGGCAGTCTGCGGCGCACTTGATAATGTCAGAGTTATTCCCGAACCGTCGCTGGAGGATATCCTTTCAACTGCGGACGCCGCGAGGGAATATGTCATCTCGCATTTCGGCTGATACTACGGAGGAGCTATGTCTGTTGTAATCGCGATAGTTGTTTTTTGTGTGATAATCGTTCTGCACGAGCTGGGGCATTTTATTGCCGCAAAGCTCTGCGGTATTTATGTCAAGGAATTTGCCCTTGGAATGGGGCCTGTTATTTTTAAGAAAAAGGGTAAGGAAACGACCTATGCGCTGCGCGCGATCCCTGTCGGGGGCTTCTGTTCCTTTGAGTCGGATTTTGATGATGAGATAGACAGCGAGGGTAACACTGTTCAGACGGAGCCAAATCCGCGCGCGTACAACCGCAAGCCGGTATGGCAGCGTATTCTGGTGATACTGGCAGGTCCTGTAATGAACCTGATACTCGGCTATATCGTCGTGGTGATATCGCTGTGTTCGTCGTCCGTTATCGCTTCGACTACCATTGCGGAATTTCGCGACCAAAGCGTGAGCAGCAGCGCTCTCATGGTGAACGACGAGATATTGTCCATTGACGGAATGACAGTGTTTTCCATATCCGACGTGACCTACAAGCTTCAGAACAGCGACCGCCGCAACAGCAACGGCAATCTTGTTTTCGATATTGAGGTAAAGCGAAACGGTGAAAAGCTGCTGCTGAAGGACGTGGAATTTATGACCATGGAAAACAGCGACGGCTCAACGGGAGTATATTTTGATTTCAGGGTCTACCGCCTTGAAAAGACCTTCGGCAACATCGTAACGGAAGCGTTCCGCGAGTCCGCGTCGACGGCGCGGGTTATTTTCATGACGCTTATCGACCTTATCAGCGGCAAATACGGGCTGAATGCCCTCAGCGGTCCCATCGGCGTGGGGACGGTGCTTGCGGAAGCGGTGTCAAAATACACCTTTGCCGACCTCATGTATGTTATCTCGCTGATAACCATTAACGTTGGCGTTTTCAACCTTGTGCCTATCCCATCGCTTGACGGCGGAAAACTGATATTCCTGATAATCGAGGCAATACGCAGAAAGCCTGTCAAGCCGCAGGTCGAGGGAATGGTACACTTTGTCGGTTTCGCGCTGCTTATGCTTGTTATGGTCATTGCGCTGTTCAACGATGTTTCGCGGCTTTTTACGGGAGGATAGAGGATAATTGAGCAAAAAAAAGGTTAGAGTCGGGAACATTGTTCTCGGCGGAGAGAAAATATATATTCAGTCAATGCTGAACGTTCCCGCCGAGGATATCGCGGGAAGCGTCGCTCAGGCGCAGGCGCTCGAGAAGGCGGGCTGTGACATCATTCGCGCCGCAGTGCCGCGCGTTGAGGACGCAGTGCTTATCACAGCGCTTAAAAACGCAGTTAATGTCCCCATAGTTGCGGATATACATTTTGATCACAAAATAGCCCTTGCCTGCGTGGAGGCGGGCGTTGATAAGATAAGGATAAACCCCGGGAATATCGGCTCTGCCGAAAAGGTGCGCGCTGTTGCGGCCGCCTGCCGCGAGCGCGGGATACCTATTCGCATCGGGGTCAATTCCGGCTCGCTCGAAAAGGAGCTGCTCGCGAAATACGGCAGCCCTACCCCCGAGGCGCTGACCGAAAGCGCGCTGCGTCACGCTGCGCTGCTCAACGACTGCGGGTTTGACGACATTGTTATCAGCATTAAGTCAAGCAATGTTAAGCTTATGATAGCCGCTTACAGGCTGCTTGCAAAGCGCGTTTATTACCCGCTTCACCTCGGCGTTACCGAGGCGGGCACCGAAAAGATGGGTATATTGAAATCCGCCGTTGGGATAGGCTCGCTGCTTTGCGACGGGATAGGAGATACTATCCGTGTGTCGCTTACCGCCGACCCCGTAAAGGAGGTATATGCCGCAAAGGATATCCTCAAAGCCTGCGGAATGGGCGGCGGCGCGGAGATAGTATCCTGCCCGACCTGCGGAAGAACTAAAATTGACCTTATCCCGCTCGCGGAGCAGGTCGAAAAGCTGCTTGAGGACGTGGATATCCCGATAAAGGTAGCTGTCATGGGCTGCGCGGTGAACGGACCCGGCGAGGCTCGCGAGGCTGATGTCGGGATAGCTGGCGGCTGCGGCGAGGGTATAATATTCCGAAAGGGAGAAATAATCCGCAAGGTGCCCGAAAATATGCTTCTTGATGAATTGAAGAAAGAGATCGATCTCATACAGAAAGGACGTTAATAAATGCCGGCTTCACTCGAACGCCTGTTTGAAAACATTGAATTTCCGAAAAATATCGCCGAGGGCAAGGTGACAAAGATAATCTACACCGAGGCGAAAAATGCAATGAATATCTGCCTCGGCATGGAGTCGCTCGCGACCACTGCGGAGCTTACCGCAGCGGCGGAAAAGATATCCGAGGTTCTTGACGGTGCAGATGTCACTCTCTACCCGAAATATCACAGCTCGCTTTTCAGCGCCGACTGTATTTTTGAAATAATCGAGCTTATCAAGCAGAAAAACGCGTCCGTCAACGGTTATTTTGACGGCGCGGAGATAAGCGACGACGGATATACATACGAAATAACGCTCAAAACGGGCGGACAGAAGCTCCTTCTCGGGCTTGAAATGGACAAGAAGATAGAGAATTTTGTTCGCGGATTTTTTGACAAGAACATTAAGGTCGTCCTGTCGTCGCAGGGTGAGCTGAATGTCGAGGAGTATCTCAGGCAGGAGCAGAGCGTTCCCGTTCCGCGCGTTGTTGTCACCGAAACCGCACCGAAGGAGCAGCCGAAATGGCAGGGCGGAGGCGGAGCACGCGGCGGCGGAGGGAACGGCGGCAGGCGCCCGCAGTTCCTCGAGGAGCCAAAGGAAATGACGCTGCCGTTTGACATAAAGGAGTTCGACCCGAATATCAAGCTGTTTTACGGAAAGGGCAATTTCGACGCGCCGTCGCCTATGTCGGGCGGCTACGGAGATCAGGACCTTGCGACGCTTTGGGGAAAGATATTCTTCACCGACGAAAACACCTCGCGCGACGGAAATACCTTTATCTACACGGTATATTTCAGCGACGACACCTCCGCGCATATGTTCAAGATCATTACCCCCGCGACAAATACCGACATGGTAAAGGACTATCTTAAAAACGGGAAATCTATACTCGTATCGGGTAAATTCGAGATAGATAATTACAGCAAGAACCTTGTTATAAGACCGTTTTCCATTGCATCAATAAAGCTTAATCAGCTTCGTCGCGACAACTCCGAGGAAAAGCGCGTTGAGCTGCATATGCATACAAATATGTCGGATATGGACGCGATAACTCCCGCCGCAGACCTTATCAACATGGCGTATTCATGGGGTCACAAGGCGATAGCGATAACCGACCACGGCAATGTTCAGGCATATCCCGAGGCTATGAATACCGTCGAGAAAATACGCAAGGGCGGCGGGGAATTTAAGATAATCTACGGCGTTGAGGCGTATTTCGTAAACGACAGCGGCGCGCTCATCTCGGGCTGCTGCGACCACCCGATAAACGGCGATATCATTATATTCGACCTTGAAACAACAGGTCTTTCCGCAGAAACCGAGCGTATCACCGAGATAGGCGCGGTAAAGCTGCGCAATATGGAGATCGTTGAGGAATTCCAGCTTTTTGTCAACCCCGAAAAGCATATCCCCGACAATATTTCCGAGATAACGCACATAACCGATGACATGGTTGAGGACGCGCCGCTCGAAAAAGAGGCGCTGGAGAAATTCATCGCGTTCGCGGGGAACGGAGTGCTTGTCGCGCATAACGCAGGCTTCGACACCTCGTTCATAAGAGCCGCTGCGGAACGCACGGGCATTGAATACAAATTCGGTTATGCGGACACGCTCACGCTGTGCCGCGCGGCGCTCCCTCACCTTAAAAATCACAAGCTTGACACGGTAGCAAAGGAATACAAGCTCGGCAGCTTCAACCACCACCGCGCGATAGACGACGCGAAAATGCTCGCCGCGATATTCAAGAAGCTTATTTCCGACACCGCAAAGCTCGGGAAGCTTGAAACGCTCGGCGACCTTAACGGGCTTATCGGCAGCGTCGACGCAAAGAAGCTCCCGATGTACCATATGATAATTCTTGTGAAAAATTCCGTCGGACTGAAAAATCTGTACAAGCTGATTTCGATGTCCAACCTGAATTACTTCCACAAGAAGCCGAGGATTCCGCTGTCCGAGCTGGAAAAGCACCGCGAGGGGCTTATCGTCGGCAGCGCCTGCGAGGCGGGCGAGCTGTTCCGCGCAATACTCGACAACAAGCCCGAAGAGGAGATCGAAAGGATCGCGTCGCTTTACGATTACCTTGAAATTCAGCCTATCGGGAACAACGAGTTCCTTGTCCGCGAGGGCAGAGTGCCCGACGACGAGGGACTGCGAAATCTCAACAGGAAGATAGTCGCGCTTGCGGACAAGCTCGGAAAGCCCTGCGCCGCGACCTGCGACGTGCATTTCATGAACTCGGGCGACGCGTTCTACCGCACCATTTTGCAGGCGGGACAGGGCTACAAGGACTCCGACAATCAGGCGCCGCTCTATCTGCGAACCACGGAGGAAATGCTTCGCGAGTTCGATTACCTCGGCGAGGAAAAGGCGCGCGAGGTAGTTATCACCAACACAAACCTCATCGCCGACATGATATCCGACGATATCCGTCCTATCCCTAAGGGCACATTCACGCCGTCGATTGAAGGCGCGGAGCAGGAGCTTCAGGATCTGTGCTGGACAAGGGCGCACGCATGGTACGGCGACGAGCTTCCCGAGATAGTGGAAAAGCGCCTGCAAAAGGAGCTTGACGCTATCATAAAATACGGCTTCTCCGTTTTGTACATGATAGCGCAGAAGCTCGTTAAATTCTCCGAGGACAACGGCTACCTTGTCGGCTCGCGTGGTTCGGTCGGTTCTTCGTTCGTTGCTATAATGTCGGGTATTTCCGAGGTCAACCCCCTCGCGCCGCATTACCGCTGCCCGAAGTGCCGCTACAACGAATTTATCACCGACGGCTCTGTCGGCTCGGGCTTCGACCTGCCGCAGAAAAACTGCCCGAAATGCGGCACCGATATGATACGCGACGGTCACGATATTCCTTTTGAAACCTTCCTCGGCTTCAAGGGCGACAAGGCGCCCGATATCGACCTCAATTTCTCGGGCGAGGTACAGGGAAAGGTACACCGCTACACAGAAGAGCTTTTCGGTAAGGATCACGTTTTCAAGGCGGGAACTATCTCCGCGGTGCAGGACAAGACCGCGAGGGGCTTTGTCCTCAAATACTGCGAGGAGCGCGGTATAACGTTCAGCGAGCCGGAGCTCATGCGCTATGCGCTCGGCTGCACGGGCGTTAAGAGAACAACGTCGCAGCACCCGGGCGGAATGGTCGTTGTCCCCAACGACCACGAGGTATACGACTTCACCCCCGTACAGCACCCCGCCGACAAGACCGAGAGCGACATGATAACCACCCACTTCGACTTCCATGCGCTCCACGATACGATATTGAAGCTTGACGAGCTCGGGCACGATGTCCCGACGCTTTATAAGCACCTTGAGGACATGACGGGAATAAAGATCGCCGACGTGCCCACCTCCGACCCCGAGGTTTACAAGCTGTTCACCTCGACCGAGCCGCTCGGGATAAAGAGCGAGGAGCTCGGCGCTCCCTGCGGAACATACGGCATACCCGAGTTCGGCACGGGCTTTGCAATGGGAATGCTTACCGAGGCACAGCCGAAATGCTTCTCCGACCTGCTTCAGATATCGGGTCTTTCTCACGGTACCGCCGTATGGACGGGCAACGCGCAGGATCTTATCGCAAACGGCACCTGCACGATTTCCGAGGTTATCGGTACGCGTGACAGTATCATGGTCTACCTTATGCATAAGGGCGTTGAGCCGGGTCTTGCGTTCAAGATAATGGAAATTACCCGAAAGGGCAACGCAAAGAAGCTGTTCGACGACACGATATATCAGGCATTCAAGGACAACAATGTCCCCGACTGGTATGTCGAGAGCTGTAAGAAAATTCAGTATATGTTCCCCAAGGCGCACGCGGCGGCGTACGTTACTGCGGCGATAAAGCTCTGCTGGTTCAAGATATACCGTCCCTGCGAATTTTACGCGGCAACGCTGACGAAGCACACCGAAAATCTCGAGCTTGACGTCATTATGAAAGGCAAGGGCGCGGTAATGCAGAGGATACGCGAGCTGTCGCCGAAAACCAATTTCGGTCAGTCAGCGCCCGACTTTGACAGCGAGCAGGGCAGCGGAAAGGGCGAGAGCGGCAAGGATAAGGTAAAGCTTACCGCATTGCAGCTGATACTTGAGCTTATGCTGCGCGGGATAAATCTGCTTCCCGTTGACGCGAAGCTTTCCAATGCGGTGACCTACCGCGTTGAGGACGGAAATATCCGCCTGCCGTTCCTTGCAGTTCCGGGCTGCGGCGAAACCGCGGCTTATAAGCTAAAGGAAGCTATCGAATCGGGCGAGTGCGGCTGTATTGATGAAATTCAGCAGGTCAGCGGCGTAAACAGCTCGGTCATCGACAAGCTGAAAGAAATGGGCGTGTTCGCGGGAATACCGCAGTCCGCGCAGCTTTCACTGTTTGATATGTGATTTTAAGGCGGCTTTCTTAAAAAGTTTTGTCTAAATTTACAAAAAAGCCGCCCTCTATTGACAAACTCACTTTAATGTGGTAATATATTATAGTAACGTGATATTATGCTACTATGCTAATACATTACTGCACTAAAGTGAAGGGAAAGGTTGTTGGATTTTGAAGAGAAACGATTTGCTTACTCCCGAGGGAACGCGGGATCTGCTTTTTGACGAGTGCATTGCGAAGCGCTATGTTCAGGAAAAGCTCACAAGGCTCTTTTCGGGCTGCGGATATTCCGAGGTAATGACCCCCGGTCTTGAATTTTATGATGTATTCAACGGAAAGGTGAGATATTTCCCGCAGGAAACGATGTATAAGCTTGTCGACGGGAAAAACAGGCTGATGGTGCTGCGGCCGGATAATACGATGCCGATAGCGCGTCTTGCCGCGACAAGGCTCCGCGACGAGCCGCTCCCGCTGAAGCTGTTCTATAATCAGAGCATTTTCATGGTCAATCCCAAAAACAGCGGCAGGGACGACGAGTTCACCCAGAGCGGTATTGAGATACTCGGCGGCGAAAGCCGTGCCGCGGATATTGAGGCGCTTATGCTTGCCGCTTCGTCGCTTTCCATCTGCGACAGTGAAAGCGCGCGCCTTGAGATAGGCGAGAGCAGCATTTTCAGGCTGCTTACAGAGGAGCTCGGCGCGGACGATGACGACGCCGATAATATTCAGTCGCTTATCGAATCCAAGAATTACCCTGCGCTTGCAGAGGCGCTTTCGGGATATGACTGCCCCGCGGCGGAGGCGCTGCTCAACCTGCCGAAGCTTTTCGGCGGAGCGGAGGTGTTCGACAAGGCGGAGCGGTATATGATAACCGACGAGCTTAAACAGAAGCTTGCGGATCTGCGCGCCCTGTTCGACGGGCTTGCCGATGCGGGACTTGATATGCTGCGCGTGGATCTCGGTCTTGTCCATAAGAAAAACTACTATACGGGTATAATTTTCCGTGGGTATATGGAGGGCTACGGGCTTCCGGTGCTTTCGGGAGGACGCTACGACGCGCTTATCGGCGACTTCGGCAGAAACGTTCCCGCAGTAGGCTTTGCTCTTAATGTTGAAGCGGCGGCAAAGGCATTCTTAAAAGATTCCGACACAACGCTGTGCACGCCGCCCGATGTGATAGTATTTGCCGAAAGCGGCGCGGAGCTTGCCGCAATGAAGCATTGCTACGAGATAACCGCCGCGGGAAAGACCGCGTTCAACTCCCTCGCCGCAACGCTCGACGAGGCAAAGAAGTACGCGCAGGCAAAGGGTATACCCGTCATTGATGTTGTAACCGCCGACGGGAACGTAAAGAGCATGGAGGTGTGAGCATGGAAAACAGAAAGGTAAGAATTGCTCTCACCAAGGGCAGAATAGAGAAGTTCGCCGTGGATACGCTCGAGAAAATCGGCTACGACGTAACCGAGCTTCGCGAAAAGGGCAGGCGGCTTATCCTCTCTATCCCGAACGAGGATATCGAGGTGGTGCTTGCAAAGGCGGCGGACGTAATCACCTATGTTGAGCATGGCGTATGCGATATCGGCATCGTTGGCAAGGACACTATTGCCGAGCAC
>JBJFHP010000121.1:0-2758 GCA_051893715.1 Oscillospiraceae bacterium | reverse complement strand
GAGAGAGTTGAGAACAATATGCTCTCCGTTCTCCAGAAGGAAAACCTCCGTTACCCCAGACACGAGCTCAACAGCTGGAACGTTAACCCCAAGGCTTGGGCTGACGGTCAGATCCTGTTCTACTGCGACGGCGGCAGATGGGTATTCGAGGAAACTCTGACAAAGTATGCGAAGAAGAACGGCTGGTCCGAGGACGAGATCAAGTTCGTTCCCTTCCCGAAGGATCCTCAGGCTGACGCTCACTACATCACTCTCAAGCAGGACGCTATGATGTGGTGCAAGGGCTCCGATTACGCTGACGGCGTTGCTGCATGGCTCGACTGCTCCGTAACCGCTGCACAGGACGAGGGCGTTATTGAAAGCTCCAAGCTTCAGGCAATGGAGAACTACGGCTGGACAAGAGATAACATCGACTTCTACTACTCGCTGGTTGCTCTGGACGGCACCAGCCCCGTATCTCCCATCGTTGACTTCAAGGGCGGTCTTGGCACAGTATCCGATGGTTCCGGCTGCGAGAACCCCGTTCAGTCGCTGACCAACCTCGTTTACCTCACCGGCGAGAGTTATACTCAGCTGCGTGAAACTCACAACCCCGCAATTCAGGCGGCTATCGACGAGATCAATGCTTCTATCGCGGGCAACTCCTGATACCACGGCTTAATTGAAGCGGTAAATTAAAGCAATACATATCCCTCTCCCGTTTGTTCGGGGGAGGGATTTCAGTTTGTCGGAAAAGTCTTTTCAATAAAAATTGAATATTGAATAATGAATAACGAAGAATGAATAATGGAGGTATCGGCTTCGCCGATTTTTACGAAAAATATTACTATATCACACTTTTTAAAATCCGTGCCCGCAGGGCACACCACAATTATTCACTATTCACTATTCATTATTCATTAAGATAATCGACAGTCCGATATCCCTCTCCCGTTTGTTCGGGGGAGGGATTTTGCATTTCGGGAGAAATTTTTTCAGATTTTCACATTTATGCGGGATATATAGGTTGAATTGCGGCGCAGAATATGTTATAATTACACTGTATATTTATGTGCTGTTTCGGATCGGATAACGATATGGCTTACGGATATATAATGTCGGCGCTTTTTGCGTCGGCGGGATCGAAAGGAATAACAAATGTCAAGATTTGAAAATAAACTCTGTCCGATATGCAGGGCGCCTTTTACAAGCGACGCTGACGTTGTGGTCTGCCCGACCTGCGGAACGCCGCACCACAGAGCCTGCTATCTTGCCAAGGGGCGCTGCGGCGTTGAGGAATACCACGCGCAGGGCTTTTCCTGGAACGGATATCTCCCCGACGAAACGCCCGCTCCCGAGCCCCGCGAAACGGACCCTCATCACGCCGAATATCCAGGCGGAACGCCCGAGGCGCAGCCTTTTCCCGAGCCGGATCTTGCGCAGGAAATGCAGTCGATGGAGGAATATTACAACAGCTTTGTGAAAAGCATGAACGACGAAACGCGCGGTGCGGACGGCGTGAGCATGAAGGAGCTGACAGCCTTTGCCGCGACCTCCACGATGCATTACGGCAGGGCGTTCAGCGCGTTCAGGAACAGGGCGAACGGGAAGCGGATATATATTTCGATGAACCTCTGCTCCGGGCTGTTCTCGCCGATATTTCAGTTTTACCGCAAAATGGATCTGCTCGGGCTGCTGCTTATCGTGTTTACAATGATAACCTCGGCGCCGTCGCTGCTGCTGTACGCGGGGGTAATTTCCGCTACCGCCGTGCCCGCATGGTTCAACGGTGTTTATATGCTGTGCAGCTTCCTTAATTTTGCCGTGACAGTCGCGCTTTGTCTTTTCGGGGATTACCTTTACTACCGCCACGCGGTGAAGTCGATTTTGAAGATACGCAGGAGGTTCGGCGACAACCTCGGCGAGGAATATTACGAGGCGCTGTTTGAAAGCGGGAAACCGTCATGGCTGAGGGCTGTGATAGGTCTGCTTGTCACGGCGATAGCGTCGGCGGTAATGATGGTGCTGCCGGGAATTATAGGTTAATATTATGGGGAGCGGCACTTGCCGCAGGAGAAAAATAAAAAAGGACGGAAAAACAGAATGAAACTTATTATTCAGATACCCTGCTATAACGAGGCGGAAACGCTTGACGTGACGATAAACGATCTTCCGCGTCATATAGACGGTATCGACGAGATAGAATATCTCGTCATCAACGACGGCAGCACCGACGCTACCGTTGAACGCGCGAAGGAGCTCGGAGTTCACCATATCGTAAGCTTTGTGCACAACAGGGGGCTTGCAAAGGGCTTTATGGCGGGAATTGACGCCTGCCTCAGGCTCGGCGCGGACATTATCGTCAACACCGACGCCGATAATCAGTACAGCGGCGCGGACATTGAGAAGCTTGTGCGTCCGCTGCTTGAGGGCAAGGCGACAATGGTAATAGGAAACAGGCGGACGGATTCGATAGAGCATTTCTCCCCGCTAAAGAAAAAGCTCCAGAAGCTCGGCAGCGGCGTTGTCCGCAAGGCAAGCGGCACGGACGTTATCGACACGACGAGCGGTTTCAGAAGCTACACAAGAGAAGCGGCAATGCGGCTGAACGTCCTGTCCGACTACACCTACACCCTCGAAACGATAATCAGCGCGGGCGCGGACAAAACCAAGATAATGTCCGTTGACATCAACACCAACCCCGAGCTGCGCAAGAGCCGCCTTTTCAAGTCCATGTGGGGCTATATAAAGCGCTCCAGCGGCACGATAATCCGCAACT
>JBJFHP010000120.1:8349-11275 GCA_051893715.1 Oscillospiraceae bacterium | reverse complement strand
CGACGAACGTTTTCACGCTGCCTGCGGTGCCGCAGTTTCAGAATTTCGTGACGGCGTTCTTTAACGGCAACGTCATGAAGGGTCTGCTCAACACGGCGATAATCCTTGTGATATCCTGCTTCGGCACTATCATCACGGGCACTATGACGGCGTTTGTCCTTCAGCGTTTCAGAATGCTGTTCACGAAAGCTGTCAAGGCTGTATTCATGTTCGCGGCGCTGCTTCCGAACATTGCGATGCAGGTAACGGTATTCCAGATAGTGAGCAAGCTCGGGCTTTACAACACGATCTGGGCGCCCTGCATTCTGTATATCGGCACGGACATTGTTTCGATATACATATTCATTCAGTTTCTGGATAATATTTCGGTATCACTCGACGAGAGCGCGATCCTTGACGGCGCGTCCTACCCGCGTGTTTACTGGAGCATTATCCTCCCCATGCTCCGTCCCGCTATCGCGACGGTGCTCGTCATCAAGTTCGTGAGCATTTACAACGACTTCTACACCGCGAACCTCTATATGCCGAGCGACGATCTCGCGGTCGTATCGACGGCGCTGTACAAGTTCATCGGCCCTTACAGCGCGCAGTGGGAAGTCATCTTCGCGGGTATCATCATCTGTATCATACCCTCGCTTGTGATATTCCTGTTCCTGCAGAAGTTCATTTACAGCAACCTTGTTGCGGGCTCTGTAAAGGAATAAGGGCAAAATACGAATGTTTCTCCTTTCTACAATAATTATCTGTTGTCATTTTGCGCAGTACGGTTTCGTGCTGCGCTTTTTTTTAGTTAGGGGTTAGGAGTGAGGAGTTAGGAGTGAGGAGTTAGGTTGGCGCGGGGGTAATGCGGGGAATTGCCGCAGTAAAAATAACGGGGCTGACGTAATGCCTGACGCTATGTGAAAAAATTATCCCCCGAAAATCAATCGGGGGATCGTTATTATTACATTAACGAAACCGACAATGCATTGCCAACTTCTAACTTCTAACTTCTAACTCCTAACTCCTAACTAAAAACATCAGTGATTTCTGAACCACTTGCGTATCCACGCGCCGACCTCGGAGAGGTCGCTTTCGCTCCAGCTGCCGCCTGCGGACGCGGAGGGCTTGAACGCCGAGCAGGTTTCCGCCTTGTTTGCAAGGCTCCAGTTACAGTAGCTTATTCCATGCTTATCGAGCAGGGTGAGCCACTTCTCCGCCTGACCGAAATCGTTCGCGCCGCCGCCCGAGGCGTCGCAGCACCCGAACTCCGACACGAACACGGGCAGCCCGTTGTTCACGCAGTTTTCAAGCCTGTCGCGCAGCCAGTCGGTGTGAGTTGCCGCGTAGAAATGCAGCGCGTACATCACGTTGTCGCAGTCGAGCGGGTCGTTCAGCGCGCGGTCGATATCCTGACTCCATGTCGGAGTGCCGACGATTATCACCGCGTCCTTGTCGTTCTTCCGAATCGCGGGGATAACCTTTTCGGCGTAGGGCTTGATACAGCTGCTCCATTCCGCGCCGCTGTTGGGCTCGTTGCAGATTTCATAAATAATGTTGGGGTAATCGGCGTACTTAGCCGAAATGTCCTCAAAGAAGCTTATCGCCTCGTCGGTGTACTTGCTCGGGTCGCCCGGGTTGAGAACGTGCCAGTCGATTATGACGTACATTCCGAGCCCTATGCAGATGTCAACGCCCTTTTCGAGCAGCTTCCTGCTGCCGTCCTTGTTCTGCATATAGCACTGACCGTTGCCCCATTCGTCGACATACATTGCAAGCCGCACCACGTTGGTGTTCCAGTCGTCGCGGAGCGTTCTGAACGCGTTTTCGTTGACGAAATCGGGGAACCATGTCAGCCCGTGGGTACTCATTCCGCGCAGCTGATACGCATTTCCGTTCTTGTCGACAAGCTGCGCGCCCTTGACCGAAAGCTGACCGTGCGCGGCAACGGGGGTAGTTCCGTCGGGGTCGGCGGGAGCGGGCGGCGCGGTCTGTACGGTGGTCGCCTTTGTGGTGGCGGTGGTGGAAGCGGTGGAATTATCCCCGCCGCCCTGCGAGCCTGTCCCCGAGGAAGCGGTCGAGCCGTTCACCGAAGCATTTCCGGGGTTGAAAACGCTGTCCGCGGCGTAATTGAAGCCGAAGCCCGTGCCTGCGCCTGCGGCGATCTCGCCGTTGTAGCTTTCGTTCTTAACGGTGAGGGTGGAACCGTTCACCGAGAAAATTCCGTTCCACGAGGAGATTATCTCAAACCCGCCCGGAACGCTGATCTCCGCTGTCCAGCCGTTGACAGCGCTGCCTGTATTGTTCACGAGAGTTACCTCATAGCCGCCGCATTTCTTTCCGTTTTCTTCCCATGTGGAGCTTTGCTTCCATTCGAGCGCGAAGCCGCTTGCCTCCTGCGGGTCGTTGTTTTCGGCGGGCTGAGCGGCGGTCGCGGCGGTGGTGGTCGCGGTGGTTTTTTCGGGGGTCAAATCGGGCGTGCCCGCGCTGTCGGTGCTTGCGGTCGTGCTGTTGTTGCTTGCGGTCGTGTTGTCCGTGCCGTTGGCGGTAGTGCTGTTGTTTTCGGCGTTGTTGTCGGAATTTACGGCGTTATTTCCTGTGTTTTCGGTGCTTTCGGTGGGACTTCCGCTGCCGTCGGCGGAGCTGTTGTCGGGGGAAACGGTGCTTTCGGCGGTTGTTCCCGAGGAATACGCCGAGCCGTTCTCCTGCGGGTCGCCCGCGCAGCCGCACAGCAGCGAAGCGCACAGCAGCGCGGCAATAATAGCTTTAATGCGTCTTTTCATTGCAATTTCCTTTCGGTTTAATTTGTTATATCAATTATAGCACTGTTCGGTGAAAAAGTCAATGCGGTTTCGGGCGTGACTGCCTTTCAGACATGAAAAAGGCACCGCACGGGTGCCTTGGTGTTATTTCGGCGCATTGTGCGCGGCGTTCCGGCAATAGGGCA
>JBJFHP010000120.1:6827-8249 GCA_051893715.1 Oscillospiraceae bacterium | reverse complement strand
CGGGTGCCTTGGTGTTATTTCGGCGCATTGTGCGCGGCGTTCCGGCAATAGGGCAGGGGAGAATTAACGGGTTGTTCCCCCGCATTACGCGGCATTGCAAGGGCGAGCCGTTGACCCCAAAAAAAGGGAAATATCCCATTGCAAGGGCAAGCCGTTAACCCCAAAAAAGGAGAATTTCACGGCAAGGGCGAGCCGTTGACCCCAAAAAAAGGCAATTTCACCCCGCGTTACGCGCAATATTTCTGACCGAACCCTTGATGACAAGCTTTCCGTCAATGGTCTGCACCCTTGTCGGCAGGTGCGGGTCGGAAATGCGCCCGAGGATCGTTGAAACGGCAAGGTCAGCCATTTCGCCCGCGTCAACGTTTATCGTTGTGATAGGCGGCTCGGATATTTCCGAGATGAGGTAGTTGTCGTAGCCGACAACGGAGATGTCCTCGGGGACGGAAATTCCGCGCGCCCTGAGGTCGCGAATGACCTTGAAAGCCGTTTCGTCGCAGTTGCAGACGAGCGCGGAGGGCAGCCTTTCGGGGAATGTTATATGCGTGAAAAGCTCGTTGTCGGGGCGGCGGTCGTCGATAAGCCATTCATCTCTCATCGGCAGCCCGTACTCAAGCATTGCCTTCATGTAGCCCATGTAACGGTCGAAAATGCTCGAGGTGGCAAGCCTTGTCCCCACAAACCCGATTTCCGTGTGACCCTGCGCGATAAGGTACTGCGTCAGGCGGTAGCCGCCGCAGAAGCCGTTGGTAACAATGCAGTCCGCGTCGATATCCGAGAGGTAATAGTCGAGCAGAAGCAGGCTCGGCTTTATCGCCATGAGCCGCGCAATATATTCCGCGCCAAGCTGCCCGAGCGAGATTATCCCGACCGTGTTATGCCCGGTGAGCAGCTTCGGCATGGCGAGCGCTTTTTCCTCTTCGGTGGTAATATTTTCCTGCACACAGGAGATATTCTTCTGCTTGAAGCGCTGAACGAGGCAGTTATATAGCGCCCAATAGAACGAGCCGTTGGGGTTGATGAATTTTTCGGGGATAAGAATGCCGATATTACCGCCGAGCGTTGCGGGCAGACGCGGCGAAACGTAGCCGAGTTCCTCGGCGGTGGCGATTATTTTTGCGCGGAGCTCGTCGCTGACGCCGCTTTTCCCCGCGAGCGCTTTTGAAATGGTGACATTGCTTGTATTGCACGCTTTCGCAATATCCGTCAGTGTAACTTTCTTCATGGGTCCTCTCCTCGTATGCCGACAGGGCTTGCTGCTGTTTTTGTGTGGACCTTTTGTGTGGCAGATGAAGAGTGGGGCGTGTTTCGTGTGGTTAATAATGGTTTATCAAAAGGTTAATTCATTATAGCATATTTAACAAGGAAATGCAAGGGCTTTTTCAAAATATCTCAAAAAAACTGCGCGGTTGTGCGGGTTTT
>JBJFHP010000120.1:2208-6727 GCA_051893715.1 Oscillospiraceae bacterium | reverse complement strand
CGCCCGTCCGGAGCGAACCGCTCCATTATCTCAAGCGCAGTCCTTATCCCGTCGACGGCAGCGGACATTATCCCGCCCGCGTAGCCTGCGCCCTCGCCGCAGGGGTAGAGATTGTCGGCGCAGGCGGCTGCTCCGTTGTCGCCGCGCGGAATACGCACCGGTGACGAGCTGCGCGTTTCGATTGCCGTCAGCACGCTGTCGCTGTCCGAGAAGCCCTTGATACGCCTGTCGAACTGCCGCAGCCCTTTCGTCAGCATATCCGTCACGAAATCGGGGAACAGCTCCCGCAGGTCGGCGGGCTGAACCCCGGGAAGATAGGTCGGCGTGACCCTGCCGAGGGAGAACCCGCCGCCGCTGCCGAGAAATTCCCTTGTAAGCATGGCGGGCGCGTGACCCCTGCCCCCGCGCGAGCCGAGCGCGAACGCCTTTTCCTCAAGCCTGCGGATAAACTCCGCGCCCGCAAGCGGCTGCTGCCCGAAATCCTCGGGGGCAACCGACACGAGCACGGCGCTGTTCGCGTTAGCGCCCGCGCGGTCAAAGTTGCTCATTCCGTTGGTGACAACGGTGCCGTCAGCGTTCGCCGAGGCGACAACGAACCCGCCCGGGCACATACAGAACGTGTACACGCCCCTGCCGTTCTCGCGGTAGGAAAGGTTGTATTCGGCGGGCGGGAGCGAGGGGTGCCCCGCAAATTCGCCGTAAAGCGCGCGGTCAATGTCCGCCTGAAGGTGCTCGATACGCGCGCCGACTGAGAACGGCTTCGGAACAAGCTCAACGCCGTTTTTAAGCAGCATTCCGAACGTGTCGTGCGCCGAGTGACCCACCGCGAGCACAAGCGCGCCGCATTTCTCGGCAGCTCCCCCAACGGTGACGGAGCGCACCTTTCCGCCCGAAAGCCCGATGTCCTCAAGGGGCGACAGAAAGCGCACCTCGCCGCCGAGCGCGATTATTCTTTCGCGGAGATTTTTCACAACGCCGCGCAGCTTGTCCGTTCCAACATGGGGCTTCGCCTTGGTGAGTATCTCGGCGGGCGCGCCGAATTGACAGAGCTTTTCGAGCACGCGGGCGCAGAGCGGGTCGTTTATCCGCGTGGTGAGCTTGCCGTCGGAGAACGTCCCCGCGCCGCCCTCGCCGAACTGCACGTTCGCGTCGGGGGAGGGGATACCCGTTTTCCAGTACCGCTCCACGGCGGGTACGCGCTGCTCAACGGCCGCGCCGCGCTCCAGCACGACGGGCTTGTAGCCGTACTCGCAAAGCGTCAGCGCGCAGAACATTCCCGCAGGACCGAAGCCCGCGATGTAGATTTTCCCGTCGGGAACTTCCGTTCCTATTCGGGGCGAAAATTCCGCTTTCGGCGTGAAGCTGACGTTCGGGCGGCGCGCTGCGAGCGCTTCCTCGCGGCGGGCGCTGTTCAGCTCGGCGTAAACAGAGCTTACAAAGCAGACCCCGCGCCTTGCATCGACCGAGGTCTTGTGAATATGCGCGCAAATAACCTCGGCGGGCTTTATTCCTGCCGAGGCGAGCGCCTTTCCGACCGCGTTTTCGCGCGGCTCGGAAAGTGATGTCTTTATCTGTGAGATAATTATTGCCATTTGTTCCGCCTGTTCCTGTTTTGGTTTTGGGGGAAGTTTTCCCGCGCGTTTATCGGTTGTTTTTGGGACAATTTGCCGCCGAATAACCCCGCAGTTTATCGGTTGCTTTTGGGGACAATTGCCGCCGAATAAACCCGCCATTTATCGGTTGCTTTTGGGGACAATTTGCCGCCGTGTTACCCCGCCGTTTATCGATTGTTTTCGGGACAATTTGCCGCCGAATGACTACGCGATTATCCGTTGTTTTTTGGGACAATTTGCCGCCGTGTTACCCCGCCGTTTATCGATTGTTTTCGGGACAATTTGCCGCCGAATGACTACGCGATTATCCGTTGTTTTTTGGGACAATTTGCCACCGAATGACACCGCGATTATCGGTTGCTTTTGGGATAATTTGCCGCCGAGTTACCCCGCCGTTTATCGATTGTTTTCGGGATAATTTGCCGCCGAATAACCCCCGCAGTTTATCGGTTGCTTTTGGGACAATTTCCCCCCGAACACCCCGCGGTCACTCCGTGGTTTCTTCCTTTGGCTGCGCGTAAATCGTCGCCTTATAGCTGCCCGAAACCCAGCATTTCTGCTTTGCGCCGCTTATCGTTATCGCAACGCCGACGTCCTGCGAGCCCTCTCTTAATGCCACGCCGAGCAGGTTCACGGTGCAGAAAACATTCGAGGAGGTAAGCTCCGAAATGTATTCCGAGGGACCGATGACCGTTATCACCATTTCATTCGTGATGAGCGACACGTCAAAATTGTCGGGAACGTTCGTCAGCGAGATGTTGCTTGCGGTGAAATCGAGCTTGCCGTAGTCCTCGATATCCCATGTGATGCGCGCGTTGTTGTTGCCCGAGAGGTTGCGGTAGCCCGCGGGCAGGGTTATCGGGATTATCGAGGTCTGATTGAGCTTGATGTCGGAAATGTCTATCGTTCCGATGTTCAGCTCGCTGAGGTAGTCTATCGAATCGTCGGGCGCGGCGACGGTTATCGACGCGGGCTGAATTTCAAAGCCGAGGCTCGACGCGTCGAAATTGGGCGCGTAGTTTGTCAGCGTGAACACGAGCGGGAGCTCCTTCTGCTTGAATATGGGGATATTCACGGTGACGTTTTCCGTGGACATTACAATGTCGTCCGCGACAATGCGCGAGCCGTTCGCGCCGTAAATTATGATATCGCTGCCCGTTTCATGGGACTCGGTTATCTCGCCGTGGTAGGTCGAGCGTGCTTCAACGCCCGTCACCTTGTCGAGAATGCTTGCCGAGGCGGTAAGGCTTATCACGGGCGGGTCGGCGGTTATCTCGTCGGCGTAGTAGCCGTCGGGCAGGCTTATGTCGGGCGCGGTCGCGTTTATCGTAAATTCCCGCGTGACTATCTCGTCCACGACAAGCGTTACCGCGAGCGGGTCGGTATCGAGCAGGGTATATTCGCTGTCCGTCTTGGGTGAAACGTTGACGGGCACGGTGTAAGTCCCCGCAGACCTTACGTTCGCGAGGTTTACGGTTGCGTAGAAATCGTCCGCGCCGAGCCCGCTTATGTCGTAGCGCTTGCCCTCGATACGGATATTGACCGCCGTATCGCCGCCGCTGACTATCTGAAGATTATTCTGGAGCATATAATCGGTGGGCTGTATCTCGATGCCTATGCCGTTTATCCTGTCCTCAACAGTGGGGAACACCTGCACCGAAACCGCGATCCAGAATACCACCGCGAGAAAGAACGCAAGTATGAGCGACTTGTAATTCGCCTTGATATCGTTGAAAAAGTTCGTGAGTAGTTTCATCAGCCGCCCTCCTTACTTTTCGGAGCTCCGGCGGGCGCTGTTGTCGCGTTCGGGGAGCCGTCTGCGCTTGTCCTTTTTCTTTTTCTGGTCAATGGGCATATATTTCTCAAGCACCTCTCTGAGCGCCTGCGCGTTCATGTGCCGGTTGAGCTTTCCGTTGAGGGCAATGGAAATCGTTCCCGTTTCCTCGGAAACAACGATAACGAGCGCGTCGGAGTTTTCCGAAGCGCCTATAGCGGCTCTGTGGCGCGAGCCGAGCGACGGGTCAAGGCTCTGGTCGCGGGTCGTGTTCTGAACGAAGCCGCCTGCGGCGTATATCCTGCTGTTGCGGATTATCACCGCGCCGTCATGGAGCGGCGCCTTGTTGTAGAACAGGTTGCAGAAAAGCTGCACCGAGGGCTCGGCGTCGATGACGATACAGTTGTCCTTTTCGATTATCTCGCCAAGCTTTGTTTCGCGTTCGATGACGATTAGCGCGCCCGTTTTGGAATCATGCAGGCTCTGGCAGGCGTCCACGATGACGTTTATGCACTTCTGCCGCGCGGCGTCGTCGGGTGCGCGTTCGGTCACCGACTGGGTGAGCGCGCTCATCATGCGGGTGCGCCCGACCTTTTCGAGTATTCGCCGCAGCTCCGGCTGGAACACGATCAGTATGGCAAGTATTCCCACCTGCAGGAAATTATCCAGCAGGAAAGTCATTGCCTTCAGCTGGCAGAGCTGCACGACGATATACAGCGCGATGAGCAGGACAATGCCCTTGAGCAGCTGCTTTGCGCGCGTTTCTTCGGTCAGCTTGAGAAGATAGAATATCACTATTGTGAGCAGAAGTATGTCCAATATGTCAAAAAATCCGATGGACTGCACAATGCGTATGAAATTCTGCATTATATCCGAGATGTATTCAAAGAACTCCACTGTCCGACCCCTTTCCTTGCAGCTCGTTCATGTTGGTTATCGGCGCGGTATTCGCCGAATTGACCCCGAAATATTTAATATGGCGGTGTTCGCGCATTGCCCCCGAAAACAAATACGGCGCTTGTGCGGGAATGCATTGCCCCCGAAAACAAATACGGCGCTTGCGCGGGAATGCGTTGACCCCGAAAACAAATACGGCGCTTGTGCGGGAATGCATTGCCCCCGAAAACAAATA
>JBJFHP010000120.1:0-2108 GCA_051893715.1 Oscillospiraceae bacterium | reverse complement strand
CCCCGAAAACAAATACGGCGCTTGTGCGGGAATGCATTGCCCCCGAAAACAAATACGGCGCTTTGGCGGGAATGCGTTGCCCCCGAAAACAAATACGGCGCTTGTGCGGGAATGCGTTGACCCCGAAAAAACGGCGGCGCAACCCCTATATTATAATAGTATCACGCGCCGCGCTTGGGACCCCTTATGAGCACGCCGATGAACTCGGGACCCGCGTTGCAGCTTACGACAACGCCGCACTTCTCAACGAGGGCGGGACCGTAGCCGAGCTTCTTTGTCATCTTGTCGATGAACTCCTTCTCGCTTTCGGTGTGAGTTGTGGTGACAACGCACCACGGCGTTTTCGGTATCATGCGGGCGGAAATGTAATCGACGGCGGCGTCAATGACCGCCTTTTCGCCGCGGACTTTCTTAACGACCTCGGTCTTATAGGCGTAGAGGGAGATGAGCGGCTTTAACCCCATGAGCTCGCCGAGGAAGGAAGCGGCTGCGGTGATACGCCCCGACTTCTTCATATGGCGCAGCTCGAAGCCGATTATGTACGCCTCGATATTCTCCGCCCAATCCTGCAAATACGCGCACACGCTTTCGACGGTCTGACCCTCGTCAAGCTTGCGGCAAGCCTCAAGCACGGGGTAGCCGTAGCCGAGGGTGTAGTTCTGGCTGTCGATAACGTGGATCTTAAGCCCCGAAAGCTCTCCCGCGACATTGTTTGCGGCAAGCTGCGCGTTGGAGCAGGTCTGCGAGCCTGCGGCGTTGATCGGGAAAACGATTATGGTGCGCACGCCCTGCCCGTAAAGCTCGCGGTACTTGTCCTCGAACTGTATCGCGGTTATCTGCGAGTGCTTGGGTATTTCGTTGTTTTCCTTGAGGATACGGTAGAACTCATCGGGCAGGATATCCTTTCTGTCGGTGTAGGTCTTTCCGTTTATAACGATAGAAAACGGCATGACGGTGAGCAGCTTTTCCCATTCCTTTTCAGCCTCGGGCGAAATGTCGCAGCCGCTGTCGGTAATTATTCTTACATCATTGTTCATTGTGTCGTGTTCCTTTCGGTTAGTTAATCTGCCTGTGACCAGTCGAAGCGGGTGAGCTCGCCGCTGTTTTGGAGCTCGGGGAAATCCCACTGCCGCAGCACCTCGTAAGCGGCTATAGCAACGCTGTTTGAGAGGTTAAGGCTTCGCAGCGTAGGCATCATGGGTATCCTCACGCAGTTGTCCTTATTCGCGAACAGGAGCTCCTCGGGGAGCCCCGCGTCCTCGCGCCCGAACATGATATAGCATTTGTCGGGGTAGGAAACGTCGGTGTATCTGTTCTGCGCCTTGGTGGTGAAGTAGAAGTACGCGCCGTCCGTTTTACCGAAGAAGTCCTCGAAGCCGTCGTAGTATGTGATGTCGAGGTAGTGCCAATAGTCGAGCCCCGCGCGCTTCAGCTGCTTATCCGTGACGGAAAATCCCATCGGGCGGATAATGTGCAGCCGCGCGCCGGTGACTGCGCAGGTGCGCGCGATATTGCCTGTGTTCTGCGGTATCTGCGGTTGTGCAAGCACAATGTTGAGTTCCAATCTGCCGCCTCGCTTTCGGGTCATGTGGTATGCAAAGTGTCATACATATCTATTATAGCATATTGCTGCGATTTTTGCAATAGGAAACTTAAACATATAACAGGTTGACAGAATAATGGCAATATGGTATAATATTATGTAAGACAAGCTGTTTGAGGTGGTGGATTTCGTAGCGACCACACGCCGACGGTACGACAGGGGAAACCCGAGAGACGCAGGAGAATGCTACGCCTGCCAAACAGCCGATTTTGCTGACCGCCCGTTTGCACTGTGCAATTCGGGCGGTTTTCTTATGAATATTCCGCGCGCCTTTCGGGGCGCTCTTTTCATGCCTTTCAGGCAGCACCCGCCCGAAAAAACACAAGCGCCCCGACGCGCGGAAGCACATCAGGGCACTCGACCGGAGCCCGTGAGCGAAATTCACTTATCGGCGCGGGCGAAAGGCTTATAAAACAAAAGTACCTCAACGCGCGGAATTGCGTGTCGAGGCACTCGACTGGAGCTGGTGAACGGACTCGAACCCCCGACCTGCGCATTACGAATG
>JBJFHP010000119.1:0-11279 GCA_051893715.1 Oscillospiraceae bacterium | reverse complement strand
AAGACCCTCGCCCTTGATGTTGTATTTTGCGAGGTACTTCGGGAACGGCTTTACTACTACCTGCTGTTCGCCGATAAGCTTGTCGGCAAAGATGCAGACGCTCTTGTTGTCCGTTTCGACAAGCAGGAGAATGCCCTCCTCGAGGTCGGTGACCTCTGTTTCTATGCCGAATTTCTCGTGCATACGGAGAATGGGGTAGCAAACGCCGCGGATCATTATCATCTCGTTTCCGCCCGTGTCGCGGAGTATCTGGCTCGACTCCGCCTTGAAGCTCTCGCGTATCGTCGAGATGGGCACGGTGAACACAAGGTCGCCTACGGTCACTTCCATACCGTCGATTATCGCGAGCGTGAGCGGGATCTTTATGATGAAGCTTGTTCCCTCGCCCTTCTTGCTGTCGACGGTGATAGAGCCGCCGCACTTTTCGACGTTCGCCTTTACAACGTCCATGCCGACGCCGCGTCCGCTGAACTCGGTCACCTGCTCGTTGGTGGAGAAGCCGGGCAGGAGTATAAGGTTCTGAATTTCCTTAACGGTATATTCGCTCTCGGGCTTGGTGAGGATACCCTGACGTCTTGCCTTGTTCATTATCTTTTCGGGGTCAATGCCCTGGCCGTCGTCCGATACCGTGATAACGACCTCGCCCGACGCATTCTGCGCGGTGAGCTTGAGGGTGCCCTTTTCGGGCTTGCCTGCGGCAACTCTGTCCTCGGCGTGCTCCTCGATGCCGTGATCCATGCAGTTTCTGACAAGGTGCATGAGCGGGTCCTGAAGGCTGTCGACGATGGACTTGTCCACCTCGGTCTCCTCGCCTTCGATAACGAACTCGACCTCCTTGCCGAGCTTTTTGCGCATATCGCGCACTATCCTGTTCATCTTCTGGAATACTCCCGCGAGCGGCACCATTCTTATCGACATAACGGTGTCCTGAAGCTCGCTTGTCAGCTTTCTCAGCTGACGCGCCGCCTTGGTGAAGCTTTCGAGCTCAAGACCCTCGAGGTCGGGGTTGGATATTACCATGGATTCGGTGGTGATAATTTCGCCGACGATATCGTGCAGCGCGTCCAGCTTCGCGAGGTTAACGCTTATGAGGTTCTGCTTCTGTGCGCCGCCCGAGGCCTGCGCCTTTTCAACGGCAGCCTGCGCCTTTTCCACTGCGGACTGCTCCTTTGCGGGCGCTGCGGGTGCAGCGGGCGCGGGGGTCTTTTCGGGGGCGGGCTTTTCGGCGGGAGCCTGCGACGGCTCGGGGGGAAGCTCCGCTGCGGCTGCGGGGGCAGCCTCCTGCGAGATGACCTCATAGGACTGAACGTTGAGCGCGCTTTCTATCTGCTTTAACACAAAATCATTGTTGTCGATCGCCGTGAATGTGATAAGGAAGCCGTGGTCGATTATCTCCTTGGAGGTCTCGGCGTTTGTTTCAACGTCTGCGGGAGTATACTCGAGGAAGGAGCACTCCTCGCGGATAGTGTTTATCAGCAGGAACGCGCGCAGGTTCTCCATCTGGCAGCCGTCCTCGAAGAACACTCTTACCGTCACCTTGTCGCTTCCCTTTGCGGGCGCGGGCTGTTCGGCGGCGGGAGCGGCTGTCTGTGCGGGAGCAGCGGCGGGAGCGGGCGCTTCGCCCTTTGTTTCGCCGACGAGCGCGTCCCTTGCCTTGAGCAGCTTGTCTATAAGCTCGCTGAAATCGAGGGACTCATACTCGCCGTTCGAGTTGTTCTGTATCATCTCTATCTGCGCCTTATAGGAGTCGGAAACCTGGAATACGAGGTCATAAACGAAGCTTACGTCGGTGATGACATCGGGGTTTTCGCGGATAACGAAGAACATATCCTCCGCTTTATGCGCGAGCACAGACAGGTTTTCAAAGCCCATCATTGCCGACGAGCCCTTGATTGTGTGCATGATACGGAAGATCTCCTTGATATCCTCGCTTTCAAAGGCGTTTGCCTGCTCCGTGCGGAGCAGTATCTCGTCCAGCTGCTCCAGCAGGGAATTTGTTTCATAGAAGTACATATCAAGCATTGCTTCCATGCCGGGTTCTATTTTTGCCATAATATCAGTTCCTTTCCGAAATCGCGCGTATGCACACGGCGTTTTTCTGTAAAAATTTTTTCAAAAACCCTTTATTATTCCGAGATTTTATGCTAAAATAAATATGTTAAGGCAAAACTGCCATAAATACGGTGAAAGAATGCCCCGAGGAGGGATAACATATGGCGCAGATCCCACAGATCAATAACCCCATAACCGCGAAGAACTACAACTACAGCCCGCGTCAGCAGGACGAGAACACCGAGCCGTTTGACATCGTTAAACTGACGGGAGTCGGAAACGCGGGCGGAGCGACGGACGCCGGCGCGCGCAGCCGTCTTGAAATGGGCAACCGCGAGCTTATCCCGATGTCGGTGCAGGTGGCGAAGGACCCGACGCTCGCCGTCGAGATGCTGAAAGACCTGCTTAATGTCGAGGTGCTCAATCAGGCGCTGATAACCGGTCACACCGAGCTTTACGGAAAGCTGGAGGATCTTGCGTCGCAGCTTTATGTAACGCCCGAGGAGCTTGTCCAAGAAATACAGAATCAGGAGCAGCAGAACACCATGTTCAGCGGCCACGAGTTCTACGACGTTCTCCGCGAGGTGGCAAAGACGACGACCACGCCCGAAACGAAGGAGCTTATCGGCGGTCTGCTTAAATCGCTGAATTTCGCGCAGAACAAGAACGAGATCCTCGGCGCGCTGCGCGCTAATCTGAAATTCCTTTCGGAATATTATTCCCCGAACGAAAAGCTGTCCGCAAAGCTGCTGAATTTGTCGCAGCAGTGGGGCGCGAGCGACGCGGATAAATATTTCGACTATCTGAAGGGGGAAACGCTGAGCATTCTGAAGGACGTAAGCGGCAGCCTTCTCAACGACGACAAGACGCAGATGCTTATCCCGCTCATCGTACATAATCTTTCCCGCTACAACAACAGCCCGTATATGTGCAAGGAGTATTTCAACCTGCTGATGACTCAGATATCCTCGGGCACGCTTCGCGAGGCGCTGAAAAATTCGTTCAGCCGACTGTATGCCGCGATATTTGACAAGAAGCCCATGCAGGATCCCGTTGCTTCGGGGGGAGGAAATGCAGAAAAAGCTCCTGCCGATACCCCTTTAGATAATTATACTACAAATTCTTCACAAAATCAACCTATTTCCACTAATCAAACAAATAAAAATTTCGCGGGTGAAAATATTGAAGTTGACGGAAATATTTACCCGAATGCGGGGAAAACTGCCGAATCGGCGGAATATCCCGCGGAAAATGCCCCCGCGCCGACGGATAACGCCCCTGTACGGACGGATAATTCCGGAGAAAATATTTCCGCAGCGGTTTACGACGACGGCGGGGAGTACGCGGTCGGCGGCGGGGACGCGGAATATCCCGGCAGCGAGGTGCAATACGGCGAGCTGCAAAACGAGGGAGAAGCCGCGAATGCGGGGAATGTTCCCAACGAACGCGGCGCTGAACCCGCCCCGGAGCTTTCGGGCTGGAAGCTTTTCATGAACGAAAGCATGAGCACGCGCGGCTATATGCAGGCGCTTAAAAGCAGCGGCTACAACATCGAGCACATTCTGTCGGTTTACAACAGGGGCAAGATGAGCGGAATGGACGCGGTAGCATTGCTGACAAAGGGGCTTTTTATCGGCGAGGACTCCGAGGAGGCGGAGGAGGCAATGCTGTCCGAGCTTTCCCGCACGAACACCATGCAGGAGCTTATCGACACGCTCAACGGAATGCTCCGCGCAATGCCAGATATACCGCTTCGCGAGCGGCTTTACGGAGTTTTTGTGGACATCATCGACAAGATGTCGGTCAAGAACGAGCTTCCGCAGCACGGGGTACGTCCGCCGGTAAGCTCGACGCTTGACAGCCTGACGGATTTTATCGAGGAGAACATAAACAACCCCGCGCTGAAATCGCTTGACAGCTTCAATGCGGCGAATCTGCTCCAGAGCCTGCTTAACGCTCCGGGGGTATTCACGCCGCTGGCGCATTATATCCTGCCGCTTGACGTGGACGGGACGAAGGCTTTCGGGGAGCTGTGGGTGGACAACGACGAGAATAACCCGAACAACACCCCCGGCACGCAGCGCAACTATCACTTGTTCCTGACGTTCGACGTTGAGAGCATAGGGAGATTTGAGCTGGATATGTACGCGCTGGGCGAGGACGTGAACATTGCGCTGCTTTACCCGCCGAAATTTGAAAAGCAGATCGACCCGATGAAGGAACGCGTCACGAAAATAATCAGAAACTGCGGATATTCCGCGAGGACGTTTGAAACAGCGCCGCTCAAGAAGCCGCATAATCTTGTGGAGATATTCCCCAAGATAACCGACAAGCGCACCACGCTCAACACAAGGGTTTAAGGAGGTAACGATATGCCGAAGCACCCAATGCCGCCCGCAAACAACAAGCGCATTTACGGGCAGAACGCCGCCGTCGCGCTGAAATACAACCCCGACATGAATTACGCGCCCGTTGTGGTCGCGTCGGGTCTGGGGGAGCTTGCGCAGAGGATAGTCAACATTGCGGACGAGGCGGGCGTGCCCGTTTACCGCGACGACAGCGTTGCGGCGCTGCTGGTAATGCTTAACGCCGGCGAAACTATCCCGAAGGAGCTCTATCAGATAGTTGCGGCGATATATGCCGAGGTGGTTTATACCGCCAACGATATGAGGAAAAAATGATAAAAATGCCCCCTTGAAAGACCTAGGGGGCATTTCAGGCTGTCGAAAAAACTCTGAAAACAGGGATTATCTTAATGAATAATGAATAGTGAATAGTGAATAAATGTGGTGTGCCCTGCGGGCACGGATTTTAAAAAGTTCGATATAATCATATTATTTGCAACAATCGGCGGAGCCGATACCACCATTATTCATTCTTCGTTATTCATTATTCAATATTCATTTTTGTCGAAAAGGCTTTTTCGAAAAACTGAAATGCCCCCTTGAAAGACCTAGGGGGCATTTATGTATCACTTGAAATTATGTGCATTATGCGTAAAGATTTAACAGTGCGCCTATGCTGTAGGCATAATTTGCGCTGCTGTTACTGCCGTACCCGAATGCGCCCTCGCTTGCGGAAAGCGATTTTATCTGCTGTGCTTTCTGCGCGGTCTTGTCGGTGAAGCCGCCTGTTCCGAAAGCGGATTTGATATCCGTTGCGGAGATTTTCGACAGCTTATCCTTGTCAAAGGTGAGCTTGTTGTCGCTGCCGAGGGTAAAGCCCGCGCGCTTCAGCGACGAGGAGTACACCTTCGCGGTGTTAACCATGATAACGCCCTTCTGGAGCACGCTCTGATTTTCGGCGTCGCCGACCTTTTCGATAAAGCTGTTGTACTTGTCCGCGAAGCTCTGCGCAAGCTTTGCATATTCCTCGCTGTCGTATTCGCCGCCGTATTTCAGATTTCTCGCGAAGTCGGAAACGCTGTTCGCCGCGTCGGAAACGCTCGCGCTCGCCGTTTTGAGAGAAACGGTGCTTTCTGCCTTTTCCTCCGCCTCGTCGGTGATGCCGTAAATGCTCTTGTAGAGGCTTGAATATTGCTCCTTGAAATAGTCGCTCTGACCCTTGAGCTTTGTTTTCATGAGCTCGTCGAGGGTCTGCTGCGCGGCTTTTTTCGCGGCGGAATTGCCGGTTTTCGCGGAGTAGTTGGTCATTGCCTTTGCCATAAGGATCTGTGTTGACGCCGTATTACCTACCGTTGCCATAAAATCAACTCCTTTCGCGGTGAAATTTCGTCATAGTTAAGCGGTTCGGCTTATCAGCCTACGCCGTAGGTCTTTCTGTATTCCTTCATTTTTGCGACATATTCCGCGCCGGGGATAACGCCCTTTTCGAGCGCGTCGATAATGTCGTTTATGGTTACGATGGAGTAAACGTTAACGCCGAACTCCTCGTACACCTCCCGGACCGCGGATTTATCCGAGGTCAGACCCTTTTCCATGCGGTCGACGGTGATGACCATGCCTTCAATTTTTACGTCGGCAGCGCCGGTAAGCTTCGGCATTACCTCGCGCAGCGCCTTTCCGGAGGTCATTACGTCCTCGATAATGACTACCTTTTCGCCGTCCTCAAGGGATTTCCCGACAAACATTCCGCCCTCGCCGTGATCCTTGACCTCCTTGCGGTCGAAGCAGTAGTTGACGTCCATGCCGAACTTGTTGTACAGCGCGGTGCAGGCTGCGACGGAAAGGGGAATGCCCTTGTACGCGGGACCGAACAGCGTGTCGGGGGTAAGCCCGTGCTCCTTTATGCATTCGGCGTAAAATTCGCCGAGCCTGGCGAGCTGTGCGCCGGTCTTGTAGTTGCCGCAGTTTATGAAATAGGGAGCGAGCCTGCCGCTTTTCAGCGTAAATTCGCCGAATTTCAGCACGCCGCTGTCCACCATGAATTTAATGAAGCTTTCTTTATAGGTCATTTATTTCTCCCTCCGCGGGCGCACTTCTCCCGCATTATATTTATACACATACATTATAGCACATATTTTCCTTTAAATCAAGGGGCGGGGCGGGATTTTGCGATATTTTCCGACGAATATTCCCGTGAAAGTATTACATTGTTTTTTACAAAAAAATATGTGCATTTTGGCATAAAAAAACCGATGTTACCCTTGACATTTTCGTGATTATGTAGTAAAATAAATACAGGCTTATCTGTGAGGCGGTATCACGCCTTCTGGAGCAGCTTGACGTTTATTATATGTTTTTATATATTTACGTTATGGCGGCATTTAATATATGATAACGGAGAACGAGCCTTTACGATATATTTTTACGGCGTTACATACTTATGAAGATATACGGTAGAACCGCACTGCTATGCGGGTTGGGGGGTCATGCGGCAATTTGCGCCGCGAATAAGGTTTTCAAAAATTGTATATTTTATCCCGCCGAATATTTATAAGGAGGGAAAATTGAACGACGATGGTTGAAATGTATGTGGCTGTGCTTATCGGCATAGCAGCGTTCCTCGTCGGTGCGGTCGCCTGCGGATTTATCTGCTTCCGTCTTGGTGTAAATCACCGGATAAAGACGGCTGAGGCACAGTTCGAGTCCGCAGAGAAAGAGTCTGCCCGCATTGTTGAAGAAGCTAACGAAAAGGCTGAAACGCTCAAGAAAACAGCCCTTGTCGAGGCAAAGGACGAGATCTATGCGATGCGTACCGAAGCCGAAAAGGAAGTTCAGCGCCTTAAAAGCGACGCCGAGCGCGAGCTGAAGGAGCGCAGAAGCGAGGTTTCCCGTTCCGAGCGCCGTATCCAGCAGAAGGAAGAAAATCTCGACAAAAAGACCGACAAGATGGAGAAGCTGGAAGAACAGCTCCACCAGAAGCACAAGAAAGCCGACGAGAAGATCGCCGAGGCAGAACAGCTCAAGTCCAGCCAGATGGACATTCTCGAGCGGATTTCCGGCTTCACACAGGAGCAGGCAAAGGAGCACCTGCTTCAGCAGCTTGACAGCGAGCTGAACCACGAAAAAGCTCTCAAGATCTCCGCTTACGAGCAGAAGCTGAAGGACGAGGCGGAGGAAAAGGCAAGGCAGTATATCTCCCTTGCTATCGCAAGACTTGCGGCGGACACCGTTTCCGAAACGGCGGTTTCCGTTGTTGCAATTCCGAACGACGAGATGAAAGGCCGCATTATCGGGCGCGAGGGAAGAAATATCCGCGCTCTCGAAACGCTTACCGGCGTTGACCTTATTATTGACGACACACCCGAGGCTATCACGCTCTCCTGCTTTGACCATGTGCGCCGCGAGATCGCGCGCATTGCCCTCGAAAGGCTCATTCAGGACGGCAGAATACACCCGGCGCGCATCGAGGAAACGGTTGAAAAGGCGCGCAGAGAGGTTGAACAGCGCATAAAGCAGGAAGGCGAGCGCGCTGTTATGGAAACGAACGTAAACGGTCTGAACCACGAGCTTGTACGCCTGATAGGCAGGCTGAAATACAGAACATCCTATCGTCAGAACGTTCTGAACCACTCCATAGAGGTCGCGCACCTCGCGGGGATCATGGCGAGCGAGCTTGGCGTAGACGCGGCGCTTGCAAGGCGCGCGGGTCTGCTCCATGATATAGGAAAGGCTCTTGACCACGAGATAGAGGGCTCTCATGTACAGATAGGCGTTGACGTCTGCAAGAAGTACAAGGAAAGCCCCGAGGTGATCCACGCTATCGAGGCTCACCACGGCGACGTTGAATGCCGCACGGTGATCGCGGCGCTGGTGCAGGCTGCCGACGCGATAAGCGCGGCGCGCCCCGCGGCGAGAAGCGAGAACTACGAGAACTACATCAAGCGCCTTGAAAAGCTTGAGGAGATATGCAACTCCTACGGCGGCGTTGAGAAGTCCTACGCTATTCAGGCGGGTCGCGAGGTCCGCATAATGATAAAGCCGGATCAGATAAACGACGACGATATGAAGGTGCTTGCGCGCGATATCGCAAAGCGTATCGAAAGCGAGATGGAATATCCGGGTCAGATAAAGGTAAATCTTATCCGCGAGAGCCGCGCTATCGACTACGCGAAGTGATCACATTAAAACAACGAATGCCGCACAGCGAAAACTGCGCGGCATTTCTTATTGGTTACAAAATATCAGACCCCGGCGGATTTGCGCGGCTCGGGGCGGCTTGCGCCGATCGCCCTCATAAGGGGCTTGCTGCGCTCGAGCGCGAATTTGAACAGCGGGCAGCCGACAACTCCGATAACGATAAGCTCTCCGAGAGCGACCGTACCCATGCTGAACCACAGCGGCTCGCCGCAGAGGAAAAGCTCAATCCCGACGATAACGCCGTTGCTGACAATGGGAAGCAGCGCCGCGAGCCATATGTTCGGCATATAGTACATCGGGATCACCGCAACGGCAGTCGCGAGCGTTCCGAAAATGATGTCGTACAGACCGAACGGGCTGAACAGGTTCGCGATAAGGCAGCCGAGCGTCAGTGACACGCAGTAGTCCTTCCTGTAAAAGCACAGCAGGACGAGCAGCTCGGAAAACCGCAGCTGGATCGGACCGTAGGAAAGTCCCGACAGGGCGAGCGTGAGCGCCGCATAAACCGCCGCGACAAGCGCGAGCCTTACGAGGTTTTTCGTGTTAAAGATCTCATTTTTGGGCATAAAAAAACTCCTTGTTTTTTAACGGTGGTTAGCAAAGACAACACCGTATTAAATTTTCACCGCTTATGCGGCGGATTTATTATAACATAACTTTGCGGAAAATGCAAGCGTTTTTTCGGATAAATTGCGCAATTTTAATAAAAATGCGGCGTTTTTTCGGGCGGAACTATCCGCTGCCGCCCGCTTTCCGCATGGCAGAGGGAGTTTTCCCCGTGCGCTGCTTGAACTGCCGCATGAAATGCACGTCGTTTTCGTAGCCGCACAGCTCCGCTATCGCGCTTACGGACAGCGCGGTGTTTTTGAGGTAATACTCGGCAAGCTGCGTCTTTGCGGCAAGGATATCCTCGTAGCAGCTCACGCCGAACTCGCTTTTGTACAGCGTCTGGAAATAGGACGGGCTGAGCGGTATTTTCCGCGCTAACTCCTCGACGGTGAAATGCCCCGCGGGATTTCCGTATATCTCGGCGCGGAGGGAGCGCAGGCGGTCGCTGTGGTGGTTTTTGGGGGAATTTGCGCCTTTTCCCGCCGTTTTCGCGATAAGCAGCCGCAGCAGCAGGTCGACGCATTCCGAGCCGCCGCCCGAAACGCTTTCCAGCCGCAGCAGCTCCAGCACCCTTTCCGCGTCCGCGAGCGACGGCAGGGTGAACGGACGGTCGAACTCAACGCCCGTCCTATCGAAGAATATATCATTTTCGGAGCAGTCGAAATGCACCCAGTGGTCAATGTATTCCGCGCCCGTTCCGCCGTATATCTGCGGCGTGCCCCTGGAGTAAAGCACGGCGCTGCCTGCGGGGTATTCTTCCCTTTTTCCCTCGGTGACAACGTATGCGGGAGTGCAGAAAATGATCAGCAGGTTGTCCCCCGAGCCGTTCGGGCGGTTTATCGAGAAGCTCCCGTCGTGGCGGTAGCCTATTCCCATGGAATGCAGCAGCATTTTTGTTCCCCCAAAAAAGTATTATGTATCAGTTTTATTATATTATATATCATTGCGGGCGCATTGTCAATTGTTTATAATTAAAACAACATAATTCAAAAAGGAGATATCCCATGAAAACAGTAAAGCTCACCATTAACCCAATGGACAAAAAAAGCCACATCAACCGCGAGATTTACTCCAACTTCTCCGAGCACCTCGGCCGCTGCATTTACGACGGAATTTTTGTCGGAAAGGACAGCGATATCCCGAACATCGAGGGCTTCCGCAAGGACGTTGTTGAGGCGCTGCGCGGGATAAAGCTGCCCGTTCTGCGCTGGCCTGGCGGCTGCTTCGCGGACGAATACCACTGGAAGGACGGCGTCGGCGAGTTGTCCTCCCGCAAGAAAATGATAAACACCAACTGGGGCGGCGTTGTCGAGGACAACAGCTTCGGCACGCATGAATTTCTTCGCTTCTGCGAGCTTGTCGGCTGCGAGCCGTATATCAGCGGCAACGTCGGCAGCGGCACCGTTGAGGAGCTTTCGCAGTGGGTGGAATATATTACCTTTGACGGCGTGTCGCCCATGGCTGAGCTGCGGAAAAAGAACGGCAGAGAGAAGCCGTGGAAGCTGAAATATCTCGGCATAGGAAACGAGAGCTGGGGCTGCGGCGGGTCAATGACCCCCGAATATTACGCGGACAATTACCGCCGCTACGCGACATTCTGCCGCAATTACAGCGGAAACGAGCTGTTTAAGATAGCCTGCGGTCCGAACGCCGACGACTATCACTGGACGGAAACCATAATGAAAACGCTTAACGAGTGGAACTGCAAGGGCATTTCCCTGCACTACTACACCGTTCCGACCGGCGACTGGAACCACAAGGGCAGCTCCACCGAATTTGACGACAAGGAATATTACGACACCATCTCCCGCACGCTTTATATGGAGGAGCTTATCACCCGCCACAGCGGTATCATGGACAGATTTGACCCGCAGAAGAAGATAGGGCTTATCGTGGACGAATGGGGCACATGGTATGACGTCGAGCCCGACACCAACCCCGGCTTCCTTTATCAGCAGAACACCATGCGCGACGCGATAGTTGCGGCTGTTAACCTTAACATATTCAACGCTCATTCCGACCGCGTTTACATGGCGAACATCGCGCAGGCGGTGAACGTGCTTCAGGCGGTGCTGC
>JBJFHP010000118.1:0-11338 GCA_051893715.1 Oscillospiraceae bacterium | reverse complement strand
AAAATAATGTATCATTGCAGTTTCTCCAATAACAATAATCCGTTATAAAAAGCGGCGCATATCGAATCGTAATCTTCCCATGCGTAGGTGGTGAGCGAAAGCCAGATTATCGCGTGGATCGCTTTGATCTGTTCGGGCGACACCTCGTCGGAAACAAGATCGAGGAAATGATCGCCGAGCGCTTCCCAGCCCGAGGAAGCAATATCAAGCTCAACGCCGTTCTCGTTGATTTTAAGGTCGAACTGTTTGAGATTGAATAAGTCGTAATTCCCGACAACAGAATAGTAAAGCTTTGCCCAATCATACGCAGCGTCGCCGTAAAGCTCCGTTTTGCCGAAATAACCTCGCGGGTCGATCATAACAGGCTCGCTGTCATGCTTTAAAAGAAGATTTGAAAATGTGCAGTCCCCGTGAATAAATACGAATTTCTGCGGCTTGAATGCCTCGAACATCTTCTCAAGCTCTTCCCTGCAGAAAAACACATTGCGGCAATTTATTCCGTTTATGTTAATAACGGGTCGGTCGGCAAAGGGAACAAGCCCACGGATCTTATCAAGCCGCGAAAACGTTTTGCCGATATAAGCGTCGTAATAGCTTTCGTCATCGTAAGGTGCGCTCTCGTAGCTGTGAAGCTGCTTGAGAAAGGCGACAAGCTTGTTTATAACGCTCTTTTTCTCATCGAGCGAAAGCCCGGAATACTCGTAGATGTTTTTACCGTCGATAAGCTCCATTGTCAGCGGTTCAAACGAATAAATATGAGGTATCCCCTCAAAGCCAAGCGACTGCGCCTTTCTGTACCACGCCTTTTCCCGTACCGCAAGCGCTTTCCCCTGCTCGTCAATGCCCGTTTTGACTATCTTGTTATCATCGACAATTATTTTGTTGAACGGGCGGCATTTCGGAATGCTGATTTTGTTATACTCCGAAATAAGACCGTATTCTTTCGCGCCGCTAAGCCTTACCGTGCCGAAATCAAGTCCCTTTTGCGACAGCCACCGCACAAACTCTCCGCTTTCGGGAAGATCCTCCGCAAAGCTGTTGTCCTTAAAAAGAAACAGCCCAGAAACGCCATACTCATAGGACGCCTGTTCCTCAAAAACGCCGTTCTCGAACTTCCAGCGGCATTTAAAGTCACCCGAAAGTCCGACATAATCTGCCGTGTCAAGGCTGTCGAAGGACAAGCTGTTATCAAGCACAAGGTCTGACCAAATCAGCATAAACGGGCTGTTCGGCGCGACTTTTCCAATCGCTTCGCGCAGACCCGCGCAGGTGCCGCTTTTGCCGCAGGCGTTGACCAATTCATATTCAACGTCCGCAAAGGCTTCAAGGTACCGCTTTAACACATCGTACTTGTAATCCCCGATGATGATGAATTTCTTCTGCGGATATTTGCGGAACAAATGAAAGATTATCGGCAGATTATATACGGGAACAAGGGCTTTGGGCTTGTTGCGCGTCAGCTTATCCATTCTGGTGCCTTTTCCGCCCGCTTGAACAATTATGTAATCAAAGCACATTACTAATCCTTGAACCTCTTGTCATTGTACATTTTTAACTGGCGGTAAAGCTTCAGCTTCTTCCTGCCGCTGAATATGTCGTCATAAAGAGCCTGCAGCTCCGTGGACAGATCCTCGCGCTGCATAAGCAGTATCGACATTCTGTTGTTGAACGCGCCGCGCTGTTCGTCGGTTATGTCGGGTCTGCCTATCTGCTCCTTCATGTGGTAAATTTTCAGCTCGTTTATGCTTATCTTATCAATAAGGCTGCCTATCGTTTCCATTATTCCCACTCCGCTTCTTCGTTGTTGTTCACCGCGTCAAGAATTATCTCGTCGATCTCCTCGATAAGGTCGTTGCGGTGCTGATTAAGAGGATTTATGTTTCTTATCGCTTTAAGCACCGTTTCATCGCGCTCGCTTCTTACCTTGTCCTCCTCGTGCCATATTTCGGTGTTGGTACGAATGAGCTCGTTTATTACCTCGGCTATGTTTTCGCGATGGTTGCCAAGCTCTCTTATGGATCTTATCTTTTCGTTTACGATAACGTAGTCCGCAGGGCGTTCTGCGGCTTCTTTATGCCATTCGTCAATTGTTTTTTCTGAAAAAGACACAACTGTCCTGCCCGACATGATCTTCATATACCAAGCCCTCTCCGCTTCACAAAAAATCATTTATTTGGGAAATATTGACAATCACAACTATCCATTCCCACTTACTTATTTTATCATAAAACAATTGATTTGTAAAGCGCTTTTTCAATATTTTTTCGGCAAGTCAAAAAAAGCCCGCCGTACCGTGCTGCAGCCGACGGCAGCTGCACCCCTACATATTGACAACAAGTCGATTTTATGATAAAATAAATGGTAAAACCAAATTCTGATAATTGGAGCGAATATGAAAAAGACAATAATTGTAATGCCGGTAGCAAACGAAGAAAAAACAATGCAGCAGATCATTGATAAGATAATGGCGCTGCCATACGATGAGCTGTATCTTTATCCGGTCATCGACTCTTATTCAAAGGACAAAACCGAGGAAATAATCCGTAATGCGGAGCAAACCTACAACGGCAGGGTCAAGTGTATCTTCCACGAAAAGTCGACGGGACTTATAAGCTGCTATCTCTACGGCTTCACCCGCGCGCTCGGGGATAACGCGGAATTTGTCATTGAAATGGACGGCGGCGGCAGTCATGACCCTGCGGAGCTTCCTCAGTTTATCGAAAACCTTGAAAAGGGTTACGACTGTGTTTGGGGGTCAAGGTTTGTCAAGGGCGGCAGTATCAGCAATCACCCGCTCTACCGCAGGCTGTTAAGCTCGGGCGGAACGTTTCTTTCCAACCTGATACTTCACACAAAGCTTAAAGATATGACAAGCGGATACGAGGCATTCAATGCCGATGTTCTGAAACAAATGGATCTCGATAAATTCCTGTCGACAGGTCATATGTATCAGACGGAAATGCGGTTCTACTGCAAGGACTTCAACACCGTTGAGGTGCCGATAACCTACATAGGCGGCGAGTCCTCGCTGAAGCCGAAAGCGGTTTTCGAGGCGATAAAGCTTTTATTCATGCTTAAAAAGAACAGGAAAAACGTGTTTATCAAAAAGGAAGTGCCCCAAAAATGATCATACCCGCTCCCGATGTTATGTGTCAGAATATCGGCAGGCGTTTTCGGAAATTAAAGGATAACAGGGTGTTACAAAGCATTTCGGAGCTTATGCCGGGGAAATACCTGTTTCTGACAAGCGTAATTATTTCACTGTACGCTTCGTTTAATGTTATCGAGAAAATAAGCACGTCCGATGTTCTGCTGTACTACACCCTGCCGCGCGAGCCGAACCAATTCCACCCGAACGATCTCGGCGGCATTTTCGGCTTTATGATCGGCGATATTTCGACCCTAAGCATAATATTCAGAATAATGTACCTTGTCCTTATCCTGTGGAGCAGCGCGCTTATTACATGGTGGGGCAGGCGTATAACCGATAAATTAAAGCGGCTTGAGTTTCTCGGCATTGTCACGGTGTTCATGAAAATGCTCATGGTGACAAGCATATACAACAGCTCGTATTTCGATATAAACGACCTGCCGTTTAATATGTTCCTTTCGCTGGTGATAACGGGCACAGCGGCAACGCTGGCGCGCTCCGTTAAGCTTGGGTGGCTGCCCGTTGTTGTGGTTATGACCGCCGCGGCGCAGCTTGTTGAGTGCAGGACGATTTTGTATTTATTGCCGCTCCTGATTTTCCTGTGCATTACGGCGGGAGGCGTTGCGCCGCGCGGCGCAAATCGTTTGAGGATAATATGCGCTTTCTCGGGGATAACGGTCATAGCTGTACTTACGGTAACGCAGATTTTTTCACAAAACAACAATGTTGACTGGGCACCTATTGCGGGCTACATAGCGACCTACGGCGAAAGCGGCATGGAGCTTGAATTTGCGACAGTCGATTATTTCTACAAAGGCTCGGTTTTCGATTTAATGCCGTATAATATAAGGCACTTTTTCAGCCCGAAGCTTTTTCTTATAAAAAGCAATGCTGTTCTGGTTTTTCTGTCACTCGGCTGTGCGTATTTTATGGGTTATCTCAAGCGCAGAAAAAACGATCCGAACAAGCAGGGCGTTTTTGCGGCGTTAAAGAAAGTATTCACATTCACCGAGGAAAACCGAAACGCAAAGCTTCCGATCGCGCTTATCGCGCTGTTCCTTGTCTATACCGACATTATTACGCCAAATCTTGGGATAGTTGAATTTTCCGTTATCCTTATTGTTGCCGTATCGATTTATTGCATTGAAAAGCCGAAGGAATATTTGGGGCTTAACGTCGAACGGAAGCATTTTTGGAGTTGTCTGACCGTATTTATTCTCCTGAAGCTGTTTACAAGCATACTCGCAATGGAAGGCGAACAGTTCTCATATATGCATTATTATGTGAGCTATCAGTCGTTCGGCATTATTCCGAGAGGGCTTATCGGCAGTATATTTTACGCCGTTTTCGGCGAAACGATAACGCTTGACAAGCTGCTTGTAATTTTATGGGTCGTCTTTTCGCTGATGCCGGTGCTGTTCTTCCTGTTTTTACGCCGGATATGGAACAGTTCGGACGAACGCTCGGCGAATACCGTAATAAAGCCGCTGCTTATGCTGTTTATTGTATCTCCTGCATTTTCATACTGGTTTTCTCTGAACAACATATTCAAGCTGGATTATTTTCTGCTGTGCATTACCCTGCTCTGTCTGTATATTGCGGATAAAAACAAGCCATTTGTATGGTTTATTCCTCTGCTTGCGGCGGTTTGTATGCTTATTCATACGGTGTTTGCCTGCACGATGTTCCCGATTTTGTTTATTGTTCTTGTATACCGCGCACTTGTAAACAGCGAGGGGCATACGGCGAGAAATATAACGGTAATGCTGCTTACATTGGCGGCGGTCGCTTCACTGTTTCTGTACTTTACGTTTATTTATACCGTTCCCGATGAGCTTACGGTTGAAAAGGTCATGAGAACAATGTTATTCCGCTCGTCCGGAAGCATTAAACCCGACGAATCATTCGTAGAGCTTATATGGGCAGATAAAGGCAATGAACATATCGCGTACTTCCAAAGCCTGATAAAGCCGTCGCAGATAATCAACATCGGTTATATATTTATATGCGCGTTACCGCTCACGCTGATGTATTTCTACGCGTTAAATCATTCCGCAAAGGCAGAAGCAAAGGTGCTGCCCAAGCTTGGATATCTTGCAATGGCATTGTCTGCATTTGTGACATTTGTGCCTGCACTCACAGAAACCGACTACGGCAGGTGGTGCGGATACTTCCTGCTCACGATAATTTTAAGCACAGTCCTGCTTTCAAAAATGCAGCCTGACAGCAAAAAATGGTTCGACGGAATAAGCGCTCCATTTTTCAAGCGGTTTTTCGCCGCGGGGTTAGTTATCGCCGCCTGCTTCCCGACATTTGACGCATTTATCCGTGAATTACCGTTCTTCGGGCGTTAACTCCTCAATTATTCAGATACAATTAAAGCCAATACTCGCGGGTCAGCCTTTGAGTATTGGCTTTTCTGCTTATCGGAACTGCGCGGAATTACGCTTTTTCGGGGTCACGCTTCAACCTGCGCGAAACAATAACATATCCCAAAAGAAGCAATACGCCCGCTATCGACACAATAACGCCCTGCATTGCCCCCGCCACGGTGTATTTCAGCTCGACCTCATGCTCGCCCTCGGGAAGTATGACGCCAACAAGACCGTTATTTATCTGATAAACGTCAGCCTCTTCCCCGTCGACAAAGGCTTTCCACCCCGGATTATAAGAAACCGCAAGGCACATGACTGTTTCCTTTTCGGTGCAAATTTTTGCCCTGTACCCCTCGGGAGTTTCCTCGACGGAATATGCCGCGCTGTTCCCCTTTTCATTTATCAGCTCAATGTATTCATCATCGCTTTCGGCGGGCTTGTATTCATCATCGCACAGCGTTAGTATGCCCTCAAAATCCGAGGGATCGTCTGCGACCATATATTCCGCGTATACCCGCTGCTTTTCGTTGTATGTGGGTATTGACTCAAAGCGGTCATAGGATATCATTTTGTCGTATGTGAAACCCATGGGGACGTAATATTCGTTTTTGTATACGTTGAACGGTCCGAATGCCCCCGCTTCTTCGGAGGTTTCATCGGGCGTCGAGGTCAACAAAAAGTATTTCACGGAAACAACGCCCGCAAGCTCGGGGCTGTTTTTATCAATATCCATATACAGCCCGTTTTCGTAGAAAATCCCGTTCTCCCGTTTGAACCTTTCAAAGCCGGGGTCATAAATGCTGTTGAAATAATTGACCGACGAGTAACCCCATATCTGATTGAGGTTTCTTGCACCCGAAACGGTTGAAATGCGGGAACAGTTTTCAAGCTCTATGCTGTCATTTTCGGCTGCCGAGCAGTATTCTATAAAGTCGCTCTTATATTCATAATTTCCCACAATATAAAACGCCATCATGCCGTAGCACAGATATGCGCCTATTATTGAGAAAAGGTAAAGCTTTGGTATAAATTCCTTGTCCCTTTTCGACCTCGTGATAATTATTACCAACAGCAGCGATACCGCCGAAACAGCTATATTGACTATCGTCAGCATGGGGTTAAGGATATTCCTGCCGTTGCCGTAAATAACGGACAAGTGCTCAACATCGGCGAAGATATAATACACGGTAAGCCCCGCAAGCACCGCCCCGCAGACGATTATCCCCGGCTTAAAGCTGAGCCCGTCCTCAAGCGCTTTTACCGTTGCAAGTACGGCGACAAGGATAGGCATATAATACCAGCGCGCGTAATAGTTGGAGTTGAACGCGGAAAACGCCTGATTAAGCACGGGAACAAATGCGAAAACCGTGCACAAAGCAAGAATGACCGTTATCCAGTTCTTGCGCTTTGCCCGAATAAAGGAGATAACACCCGTGAGCGAGAACAACGGCAGATATGCCGCAACCGAAGCAAACAGCACACCGAACGGGTAATATGTATCATTTTCGGGGAAAAGCGAGGTAAACCTTAATCCGTCGGGCACCATAAACGCGCTTTGAATTATCTTCAGGTAATGGAAGATGTTGTCATAAAGCAGCATTGAATTTGAAGCTATGACCTCGGTCGCTTTATCGGTCGCGGCAAGGCTTGACCCCACAGGAACAAGTACCGCGGCGGCAAGCATTACGCCGATTATCCCCTCAAGCAGTGTGCGGCAGGTAAGCTTTATCAAAAGCCCGAATTGCTTGTCAAATATTCCCCGCGCAAAAAAGTATATTATAACGAAGATGACCTGTCCGAAGAAAAAGTAGTAATTCAGCACAGCCATGAAGCCGACCGTAAGGGCGAACAACCCGTATCGCCGCTTTGTGCAAAGCTCCTCCAGCGCGATCAGCAAAAGCGGGAAAAACGCAATTATATCATCAAAGTGGAAGCAGATATTATACCCCGAAAACGAGGAGAACATATATAAAAGCCCGCCGATAACGGCAAAATGCCTGTTTTCCGTGAAACGCCTTATGTAAATATAGCCAAGGCTTGAACCCACGCCGTATTTCAATGCCGAAACATAAGGGATAATGTAAATTATAAGCTCCCTCGGAACGAGCAGATAAAACACCGAAAACGGGCTGAACAGATTATAATACGCGTACAGACTCAGGAACTGCCCGCCGAGTCCCGTGCTTCCGTCCCAGACAACATTCCCCGAAAAAATGCTGTCGCGGATATGGTAAGCAAACGGGAGCATCTGACTTTTAAAATCTCCGTCTATTATCAGTATTCCCTTATTATAAATCAGTTCGGGAAGCATTACAAGAATATACAGCACAAAACCTATCGCAAAGGCAATAAATGCCCCCGAGTTTATTATCTTCTTCATTTTCCCTCCGCAATTTTCTAACATATACACAGGTTATTTTAGCACAATTATTTTCCTGTTGCAATAGCTTTGCGTTATAATAGCGCAAGTTCGGCATTTTAGACAGTTTACAAGCCTTGATTTCTACACCGTAAATTTGCCCCCGAGAAGTTTTCCGCTCGGGGGCAATTGCGTTATTTATCGGTCGCAGTTTCGGTCGATTTTGCTCTGATAGATGTTCAGCAGCTCGCCGAACCGCTGAAAATGTACCACCTCGCGTTCGCGCAGGAACTTTATCACCTCGTTGACATCAGGGTCGTCGGACAGGCGCAGAATGTTGTCATAGGTCGCGCGCGCCTTCTGTTCTGCCGCGAGATTTTCCGTAAGATCCGCTATCGGATCCGCCTTGGACTGAATATAAGCCGCCGTGAACGGGACGCCGCCTGCGTTTGCGGGGTAAACGGCGTTCGCGTGGTCAACATAGTAATCTCCCCTGCCGTATTTGTCAAAGCTGCGCGCGCCCTCTCCGTCGGTGAGCTGCCCGACTATCGAGCCGATTATCTCAAGATGCGCAAGCTCCTCCGTTCCGATATCGGTGAGCAGCGCCTTGCCCATATTATCGGGCATTGTGAAGCGCTGCGAAAGATAGCGCAGCGACGCGCCAAGCTCGCCGTCGGGTCCGCCGTACTGACTGAGTATTATCCCCGCAAGGCGCGGATTTCTGTTCTTGATGCAGACGGGAATTTGTGTTCTCTTTTCAAAGATAAACATAATCGCACCTCACTCTCAGCTTTTTGGAGGGAAGTTTCCCTCGGGCCAGTTCCACTTGCCCTCTGCGCCCGCAGAGCAGGCTGTCAGCGGGTAGAAGCTGTCCTCGAACGCCGCCTTGCACGCCTTGTACTGCCTGCACGCCTCGCGGAACATCTCAACAGCGCGCATATCGCCCGGGTGGGTGTCAAGGTAAAGCTTGAGGTCCTGAGCGAAGAAGTCCGCCTCCATTATCGCGCGCATGAGCTCCTCGCAGCCGTTCGCAGTGTTTCGCTGCATTTTCTGCTGCGGGGACGGGCGGCGGTTGTTCATGTTGTTCATGTTGCTCATATTGTTCAAATTACTTCCCATTATACAGCCCCCTCTCATATTCGTCTATCGTGATATTGAGCTCCGGGAATATCGTGCCCGCCTTTAACGCCTTTCCGGGTGAATAAACCTTTTCCATTCGCTGAACCGGCACATACGAGTACCCGGGCTGCCTTGACGGTTTTAACGGCTCCTTGTAAGCTTCCATAATGATCTCCTTTCTTATTGATGCGGCTATGCTCCGCCCGATTTATAATATGATACTGTTCCCGTTTCGGTTACGGCAGCGGAAAGCATATTCCGTTACCGCCGACAATAAACTTGTACAAAGCGTACAAGCAGAAAGGATCAGCATCATGTCAGGGAGAAATTACATAAAAAACACCGTTATCCTTTTTATTTCCATGGCAATAACCAAAATAGTCGGCGCACTGTTCAAAATACCGCTCGCGAACCTGCTCGGCGGCACGGGTATGGGTTATTTCTCGACCGCATACGGGCTGTATTCCCCCGTTTTTGCGTTGACCGCCGCGGGCGTTCCCACCGTGATCATGAGGATAACCGCGCAGAGCCTTGCGGCAGGCAGAAACGAATATGCCGCGGCGGTAAAGAAAACCGCACTTCTGCTGTTTTCCGTCATAGGGCTTGTTGGGACAGCCGCCGTGATGATATTCGCTGAGCCGTTCGCAGAACATATCGCCTGCTCCCCGGAAAGCACCCCCGCGCTGATGTGTATTGCGCCCGCTGTAATGCTCTGCTGCACCGCTTCCGTTTTGAGGGGATACTATGAGGGTATGTCGGACGTAATGCCCTCGGCGGCGGCTTCCGTCGCTGAGGCGACCTCCCGCGCGGTATTCGGGCTTGCCGCCGCGTATGCCGTCCTTTACAGGGCGCGTACCTGCCTTGAAAGCGGGAACAGCTTCTTCGGAATGACCCTCGTCAGCACCGACGACGCGCTCCCCCTTGCGGCGGCAGGCGCTGTCCTCGCCGTAAGCATAAGCGAGCTGTGCGGGCTGATAACGCTTGTATTAAGCGACAAAAAGCACAGCCGCCTCTGCTCCCCCTGCAGGGCAGCGTTCAGCCGCCGCGATATCTGCTCCCGCCTGCTTAAAGACACTGTACCCATTGCTGCCTCGGCGCTTGTGGTTAACTGCGTTTCCTTTGTCGACCTGCTTACAGTCACGAGAACGCTTACCGGCTCGATGAGGGAAAACAATGCGTATTTCGCGGACAGATTTTCCGATATCCTGCCCTACTGCGGCGGGCTTGACGGACTGCCGAACTTCATGTACGGAAGCTACACGGGTATCGCAATGTCGCTTTTCATGCTTATCCCCTCGTTTGCGGGAATGACCGAAAAAACCTCCTCGCCCGCTATCGCCGCCGCTTGGGAGAAAAATGACCCCAAAATGCTTTCAGAAAGCATATTCACACAGCTGCGCGCCTGCTCGCTTATCGGCTGCCCCGCCTGCTTCGGAGCCGCCGTGCTCGCGGAGCCTATTCTGCGTATGCTTTACAGCAGCCGCGCCGCTGAGGTCACGGTCTGCCTGCAATCCTTCGTTATCCTTTGCCTCGGCGGTATATTCATGGTGCTGTCGGGGGCAATGTTCGGCATATTTCAGGCAATAGGGCGCTCCTATATCCCGCTTGTGCTGATGATATGCTCTGTCGCGGTAAAGCTGCTGCTCAACCCGCTGCTGATATCCGTTCCGCGCTTTAACATCGCCGGTGCGGCGCTGTCAAGCATTATCGGTTATTTCATAATGACAGCAGGCGGCTGTGCCGCGCTGAAACGTGTTCTGCCAACAAAAACACGCATTCTGAGCGCCGTTCTCCCTCCCGTATTGTGCGGAGCGGCGTGCGCAGGTGCGGCGCTGTTTTGCAGCAAGGTGCTGCTTTCGTCGGCAAACAATACGGTAAATGTCATTTTTTCCATCGCAGCAGGTGTATTTATTTATGGAATATTACTAATTATTACAGGGAATTTTCGTATATGTGGCATAATAAAGCGAAAAATCAAAAAAAATTTTAAAAACCCCTTGAAAAATAAATGAAAATAGGGTAATATATAAAAGGTATCGTCAAAAAGCAAAAGGAGTTAACGATCGTATGTTTGAATTAAAGAAAAGGTATGATATTAACGACTTGCTTGAAATAATGAAGCTTCTCCGTTCGGAAAACGGCTGCCCTTGGGATAAGGTGCAGACTCACGAAAGCATTCGCACCGACCTTATCGAGGAAACCTACGAGGTCTGCGAGGGTATCGACTGCGGCAGCTCAGAAATGCTGCGCGAAGAGCTCGGCGACCTGCTTTTGCAGATAGTTTTCCATGCTCAGATAGAGAACGAACAGAGGAATTTCAGCTTTGATGATGTC
>JBJFHP010000117.1:0-2794 GCA_051893715.1 Oscillospiraceae bacterium | reverse complement strand
AGAGTTCGGCAAGAATTTGATGTACTTTGCGTCCGCTCAGCAGCCGCAGACGCCCAACATTGAGAGCTTCCTTTCGGAGTGGGGGCTGTCCGTCGGCTATTCCGTTATAGGTCAGAGCGATGAGAATTACCTCATCAGCAACTACACCGCCTACGCGCATCTTCAGCAGATATGCGACACCGAATATGCGGGAACGGCTTACGGCTCGTCGCTGTACACATTCGGCGCGGATATCCGCCCCGTTATTCAGATATGGGACGGCGGCGCACGCGGCGGCATTGAAACTCAGGTGCTCATGCAGACCTACGACAAGGCGTTCCTCTATCCGCTTGACCTCGGCGAGGACGAGAAGTTCGAGTTTGACGAGGCGGAGAGCGGCACCTTCAACGACGCCGTTATCGCATACAAGATACATTCCGACACACAGGCGATGAGCAGACTTGCCGTGTTCGGCTCGACCCAGCTTTCAAACAGCACCTTCATGTCGCTCAGCAATGCTAACAATCAGGACTTCTTCATCAATATGTTCAACTACATCACGGGCAAGGAGGACTCCATCACCATCAAGACAAAGGCGTTCACCAATGTAACGTTCGACATGAACGCGCAGACAGCCAATGTCCTTGCGGTGGTGCTATGCATCGTTATCCCCGTTGTTGTTATCGTGCTCGGCATTGTTATCTGGGTGCGCAGGAGGCACAGATAAATGGCAAAGCTTTCTAAAACCACGAAAACCGTTATTATCGCGGCGGCAGTCCTGCTCGTTCTGGGGGCAGTTCTGCTGGTGCTCTTGCTGACGAAGCCCGCAGAGGAGAGGGATACCTCTTCCGCCGACAGTTCCTCCGAGGCTTCCACCTCGGTGACAGTGACCGACCATGAGCGCGACGAGGTGACTTCTCTCACCGTCCGCAACGAAACGGGCGGGTTCACGTTCGTAAGGAATGAGCGCGTAGTATCCACAACGGACGACGACGGCAACGTTTCCTCGTCCTCGGAGTATTACTGGACGAGCGCGGAAATGAAGGGGCTTACTCCGAACGAAACGACGGTAAATTCCTTCATCGGCAACATGGCGTCGTTCAGCACCAAGAGCCTTGTTGAGGAAAACGCGCAGGATCTCGAAAAATACGGGCTGAAGGAGCCGCTGGCTTCCGTAACGGTTAACTTTGAGGACGGGAGCAAGGCGGAGCTCTGCTTCGGCATAAAAAATCCCGCAAGCACAGGCTCCGTATATTTCCGCCTTAACGACAGCAATGATGTTCACCTTGTGAGCAATTACACCGTAGGCAGCGCATATTATGACATAAAGGATTTCGTCGGTCTGCTGATGACGGACGCCTATAACGCAAATTCCCCGCTTGAGCTTGATTATCTGATAATCGAGCGCAAGGACATGGAAGAGCCCGTTGAGATACGCTATATGTACGATGTTGCGGAGGAATCGCAGAAAGAGGACTCCGTGCTGACGACGTTCAACTCTCACCGCTTTATCACGCCGATATCCGCAGAGGTAGATTCCACCAAGGGACAGACGCTCTGCTACGGGCTGTACGGTCTTTCGATGTCGTCCTGCGAATATCTGGAGCAGACGGAGGAAAATCTTGCCGCGACAGGTCTTGACGACCCGTTTGTAAGAATAACCTTTAAGTACGGCTCAAAGCGCAGGGTGCTTCTCCTCGGCGACGAGATAGTTGAGATAACCGAAACGGACAGCGTTGACACACCGTCGCTCAAGACCGTTACGGGCTATTATGCGATGTTCGAGGGCGAGGGCGGTATCTATTCCATTGCTAAGGACAAGGCGCCGTGGTACACGTTCACGGTTCAGAGCGTTATGTCGCGCAGACCCATTTCGCCGTATATCTACACGGTTGACACCGTAACGATAAAGACCGCCGACAATGAATATGTGTTCAGAATAGACGGCGTTGCGGGGGACAACACGATATACTGCAACGGCGAGGAAGTCGTCGGCGACAGGTTCCGCGAGCTTTATCAGCACCTTATCGCGTCAGTCGGCGAGGAGCTGTATTTCGACGAGCCCGAGGGCGAGCTTGTCGTTTCCGTGACATTTAAGTACAGGGACGAGTATGTCGACCTGTACGGCACGGACGAGGACGTGCTGGAGTATTACAGCTCCGATGACCGCAAGAATATCGTAAAGGTCAACGGCTCGGTATTGTTCAAGGTTCGCGATATTTACACCGAGCGCCTGCTGAGCAATGTCGAGGCAGTGCTTGAAAACGGCAAGGTAGAGCTTAACTGGTAATAAGCAGCGCTGCGGGGGGCCTGTGCTCCGCGGCGCGAACGCGGCTGCTGCCGCATTGAAGTAACACAGGGCTTTCGGCAGCACCATGCACTCGCGCCGCCTTACGGCGGGCGGGCAGGGTATTGCCCTTCGAACGGAGGTATTGAAATGGCTGACAACAAATTATTCTATTACAGGGGTTATCCGCTTATCCGCAGCGGCGACACTATATTCTACGGCAGCGGCGGCGACGCGTTTGCGGCAAAGCTTACCATAAGGGATACCAAGAAGGTCAACGACACAGAAATTCCCAACAAGATCCTCGTTCAGCTCATTCCTCGCAGCATGGAGGATGTTGCCAAGGGCAGAAAGGGCGAGTTCACGGGACTGTACGAGTCGCTTGACACGGCGTTCGTATGGCTCAATGAGGCGCTTTTCGGCTGATACGGCTGATATAAGGCAACACCGCACAATTACCGGCTACGCCTTTGCCGTCCGCTTGCTTGCATCTTTTTAGTTTTGCGCAAATTATCACACAATTGCTTA
>JBJFHP010000116.1:0-11561 GCA_051893715.1 Oscillospiraceae bacterium | reverse complement strand
CAACAGAGGGCAGCATGGGAAATCGTCGATTTTTGTCGGATTTTCTTTTTCCCCCCTTTCCCCGAAGGGTTCCTCCTCGCATTTTTGTGAAAACATAAGAAAAACAAATTTTCAATTAAACAACAAATCAACACATCAATTAAAAAGCAATTGCCCCCAAAAAAATTTTTATCAACCTTTATCCAAAAGGTTCAAGGCGCCGCCTCAAAACAAAGCGGGGTCAGAGGGGCAGCACGCCCCCGCAGAATTTTGCAATAAAAAATTTAAAACCCCCTTGAAATTTTTGGGGAAGTATGCTAAAATGAAGTCGTCAGGCAAAAGGGGAGAGGCTTATTATGCCTAAAAATGTAAACGATTACCCTATTTTAAGCGAAACAGCTTGAAATCATGCGCTGACATATTATGCCGGCTGTGCGCCGCACGGGAACGCTTTGCGCGCAGCGGGACGGCTTGTAATTGTAAAAATGAATTGCGGAGGTAATCAACCAATGAAGTATGCAGACGGACTCTGGCTCAATAAGCCCGGCTACGGCGTGAATTACGCCACACAGATCTATGAGGTGACCGCTGACGAAAAATCCGTCAACGTCCTCGCTACAAATCAGTGGATCGGAAACCGCGGAATGACCCTCGGCGGTCCCGTACTCGAGATCACATTCACTTCCACCCTCAAAAACACGATAAAGGTGACTGTTGACCATTTCAAGGGCAGAGTTACAAAGGCTCCCTCGTTCGAGCTTTATGAGGATAAGGATTTCAAGCCCGTTATCACCGAAAAGGACGGCGCGTTCGAGCTTGTTTCCGGTAAGACAAAGGTCGTTATCCCCAAGAGCGGCGCGTGGGATATAAAGTATTATTACGACGGCAGACTGCTCACAAAGCAGGGCTGGCGCACCACCTCCTATATCCTCGAGGATCAGTGGAAAACAAACGAGCGCATGGCTGACGACGAGATGAAGCCTTTCTTCGCGCACGAGGACACTGCAGAGAGCGGCGTTATGCGCGAGATGATGAATATTAGCGTCGGCGAGAGCATTTACGGCTTCGGCGAGAAGTTCTCCACCTTCGTGAAGAACGGTCAGACCGTTGACGTATGGAACAACGACGGCGGCACATCCTCCGAGCAGAGCTACAAGTCCATTCCGTTCTATGTATCCTCCAACAGCTACGGTCTGTTCGTAAATCACCCCGAAAAGGTTAATTTCGAGGTTGCAAGCGAAACCGTATCCAAGGTCGCTTTCTCGGTTCAGGGCGAGCATCTTGAATACTTCGTTATCGGCGGCGCGAACATCGCAGACGTGCTCTCTGCATACACCGACCTCACCGGCAAGCCCGCGCTGACTCCCGCGTATACATTCGGTCTGTGGCTCACCACCTCCTTTACCACCAACTACGACGAGGAAACGGTAACAAGCTTCATCGACGGCATGGCAGAGCGTGATATCCCGCTTGAGGTGTTCCACTTCGACTGCTTCTGGATGAAGGAGTTCAACTGGTGCGATTTTACATGGGACAAGAGAATGTTCCCCGACCCCAAGGCTATGCTTTCCCGCCTCAAGGCAAAGGGGCTTGAGATATGCGTTTGGATCAACTCCTACATCGCACAGCGCTCTACGATGTTCGACGAGGGCGTTAAGGGCGGCTATTTCCTCAAAACGACCGACGGCTCGGTATGGCAGGGCGATATGTGGCAGCCCGGCATGGCTATCGTTGACTTTACTAACCCCGCCGCGCGCGAGTGGTACAAGAGCAAGCTCCGCGCGCTCTGCGACATGGGCGTTAATGCGTTCAAGACCGACTTCGGCGAGAGAATACCCACAAAGGGAGTTGTATACTACGACGGCAGCGACCCCTACAAGATGCACAATTATTACACCTACCTCTATAACAAGTGCGTTTATGAGGTTCTTGAGGAATACTACGGCAAGGACAAGGCTTGTCTGTTCGCGCGCTCCGCGACTGTCGGCGGTCAGAAATTCCCCGTGCACTGGGGCGGCGACTGCTTCTCCAACTACGAGTCCATGTGGGAAACGCTGCGCGGCGGTCTGTCGCTGTGCATGAGCGGCTTCGGCTATTTCAGCCACGACATCTCCGGCTTCGAGGCGCAGGGTACTCCCGACCTCTACAAGCGCTGGTGCGCGTTCGGCCTGATGTCCTCTCATTCAAGACTGCACGGCAACAGCTCCTACCGTGTTCCGTGGAACTTTGACGAGGAGAGCTGCGATGTGCTCCGCCACTGGACAAAGCTCAAGGGTAAGCTTATGCCTTACCTCTGGACGCAGGCTCACAAGACCCATGAAACAGGTATTCCGATGATGCGCGCAATGGTAGTCGATTACACCGACGACCCCGCCTGCCGCAATCTTGACAGACAGTATATGCTCGGCGATAACCTGCTTGTCGCTCCCGTATTCAATGAAGAGGGAACGGCGCAGTATTACGTTCCCGAGGGCAAGTGGACGGACATACAGACCGGCGATGTATTCGACGGCGGAAAGTGGTACACTACCAAGCACGACTACTTCTCCATGCCCGTGCTCGCAAAGCCGAACAGCATTGTCGTTTACGGCGACTTCAAGCGCGCGTTCGAGTATGATTACGCGGAGAACGCAGAGGTCGTTATCTATCAGCTTGAGGACGGAAAGACCGCCGAAACGGTTGTCTATGACACCGAGTCCAATAAGGTGCTGACCGTTCGCGCAGCAAGAAACGGCGATGTCATCAAGGTAACGGCAGAGGGCTCTGCAAAGAACTTCAAGGTAAGAAGCGCAGAGGGTCTTACCGTAGAGATGTAATTCCTATAACCGAAAAACGGCATAACGTAGCGCTGCGCAGTACATTCCGCGCGGCACTCGGGCTGTCGATAAAGGCACATCTGCGTCGTCACCCGCTCCACGACAGGCACAAAGCCTAGTCGTGGAGCGGGTTCCTAGCATCTGCACCTTTCTCGCCAGCCCGGGAAAGGTACTTTTGACAGACTGAAGCGCCGCGCAGTACATTCCGCGCGGCGCTTTTCGTTTTTTGTGGTTAAATTTCGGGGTAAAACAAATGCGGGGGAAACGCAACTTCCCCCGCAGCATTTTTTGTTCATTGTGCAGCCGGTCGGCAGCCCATATCACTTGAGCCCGAGCAGCTCCTCAATAGAAGTATCAAAGAATTTCGCAATGTAGCAGCGCTCGATATCGGTTATAAAGCGCTGACCCGATTCCATTCTCTGAACTGCATTCTTGTCCACCGTAAGACCGATCTCGGCGAGCGACTCGGATACCTGTCTTTGTGATAGCCTGCGAGCCTTGCGCAGCTGCTGCATTTTTATTCCGGCGATATTATTTCTGCCGTTTTCTGTGCGGTTGTTGAACATGGTTTGCCTCCTGTATGTGCTTATATGCTGAATTGCCTTCGGAAAGTGCCTGGCTTTCCGACAAAACAAAAAACCGTAGGAAAAATATCCTACGGCAGTATTATAACATATGCATTTTAAAAAAGCAAGGGGGTTTTATAGGTATTGGTAAAAAATAATTATTATTACCTAATGTTCGTGATAAATTACTTGATAAACACGAACTCCTCAAGCTCGAGCAGCTGTCTGCCCTTCATGTTGTCGGCATACCACCCCTCGTAGCCCGCTTCCGCGCGGAAAAATACGGCGTGACGCCCTGTGAGCAGCTTTGTTTTTGTGCTGAGAACTGCGTCGCCGCTTCCAAATCCGGCGCAGCCTATCTCCTCTCCGTCGGGGGAATCTGCTATGATATGAAGATTTCCCTTTGCGCCGAGCCCGCGTATCTTTATGCGCAGACCCATTGTTTTTGAGGCAAAGTCCTCCCCGAAATCGAAATATTTCCACCCCATAACGCAGCCGTCGGTTATCGAGGTTATCGGGCGCTCGAAAATATTGCGCTCGGTGATGAAGCAGCCGCCGGTCAGCACGCAGGCTGTGTCCGCGTGTGTCGGGATATACGGGTCAAGCGCTTCCTCGAAACCGAGAGAAGTCATTTCAACCTGAGGGATAGTGCCGTCGGGGAGTATCTCAATCTTTTCAACGCAGCCGCGGCGGGACATTATCGTGTTGTTGGTCATGCGGTGGTAGAAGATGTACCACTGCCCGTTGATGAGACACACGGAGCCGTGGTTGTTTCCGCCGGGGAAATCTACGCCGTTGTCGATTATCGTCCCGCGGTAGGTGAATGGTCCCGTCGGCGAGTCGGAGGTCGCGTAGTCAAGCCTGCTGCCGATCTGCGGCGAGTATATGAGGTAGTAGGTTCCGTTTATCTTTCGGGGGGAGCAAGCCTCGAAAAAGCGGTGCGGCTCGTCTGTGGGGATAATGTCAAGCTTGTATGACCCGTCTACTACCTCGTACATATTCGGCTTGAGCTCTGCCATGTAGCTGCCCTGATAGCCGCAGTAGACGTACACGCGCCCGTCGTCGTCCACAAGCACGCCGGGGTCGATGAATGTTCCGTCGTCGTAATGGTTCGGGATATCGTACTTGTATTTTGACAGCAGCTTAAAGGGTCCCTCGGGGCGGTCGCTTACGCCGACGCAGCCCTTTGCGCCGACAATGTATGCGTAAAGGTAGTATTTTCCGCCGTTTTCCACCACATCGGGCGCGAAAAGGAGGTTGTTTGTCCAGTCGACGTCGGCGGGGGTTTCTCCGTCGACGGTGCGGAAGCAGTCGCCGTGACATACCCATTTGTTAAGGTCGGAGAGCGGCGCGCTCCACACCTTGAGCTTGCAGTCGCAGAAATCAATGCTGCCCGCTCGGTCGTGCGAGCCGTAGACGTACACCCTGTCACCGAAAACGCGGGGTTCGCCGTCGGGGACATATTCCCATTCGGGGAGATATGGATTTGCCATAAAGGTCACCTCTCAAATTATTGTTTGTAACCGAATTATACCATGCGGGCGCGGCGTTTTCAATAGCAGAAAGTGCAAATAATCGCCCCGATTGCACAATATGATATATTTATACCGCGATATCAAAAAAACATCGCCGCGCTACTTGCTTTTTTAATAATGATGTGGTATAATTATTTTGGTTTAAGGCATTGCTGTGCCTTTGTGACATTTAAAATGTGGTAATATTCATTTTAAGGAGGATACGACCTATGGCAGATATACAGAAATTATACGACCTGTGGCTTGAAAAGGCGGTTGCCGACCCCGACCTCAAGGCGGAGCTGGAAAGCGTTGCGAACGACGAGGAAGCAAAGAACGACCGCTTCTACCGCGACCTTGAGTTTGGCACGGGCGGTCTGCGCGGCGTTATCGGCGCGGGTACGAACAGGCTGAATGTTTACACCGTAAAAAAGGCGACGCAGGGTCTTGCGGATTATATTCTGACCGGCGGCGTTGAAAAGAGCGTTGCTATCGCATACGACAGCAGAATAAAGTCCGATTATTTCGCGAAGAGCGCCGCTGAGGTGCTTGCCGCGAACGGTATAAAGGTACATATTTATAAGGAGCTTATGCCCACCCCCATGCTTTCGTGGGCGGTTAGAGCGCTCGGCTGCGGCGCGGGCATAGTTGTCACCGCTTCTCACAACCCCGCTAAGTACAACGGCTACAAGGTATACGGCTCCGACGGCTGCCAGCTCACTCTTGAGGCTGCGAACGCCGTTCTTGAGAAGATAAACAGCCTTGACATTTTCAATGATGTAAAGTCCGTTGATTTCGAAAAGGCAGTTGCAGAGGGCACGGTAAGCTACATTGAGGACAGCGTTATCGACGCGTACATCGCAAAGGTGCGCGAGCAGGGTCTGCACACCGACCTCGTTGCTTCCAGCGGATTAAAGGTAGTTTACACCCCCCTCAACGGCACAGGCAACAAGCCCGTTCGCCGTATACTTGCCGAGATAGGCGTTAAGGACGTCGTTGTCGTTCCCGAGCAGGAGAACCCCGACGGTCACTTCCCGACCTGCCCGTTCCCGAACCCCGAGATAGAAGAGGCGCTGCACTGCGGTCTTGAGCTTTGCAAGACGGAGAAGCCCGACCTGCTGCTCGCGACCGACCCCGACTGCGACCGCGTGGGTATCGCAGTACCCGACGGCGACCACTACGAGCTGTTCACCGGCAACGAAGTAGGCGCGCTGCTGCTCGAATATATCTGCAAGGAGCGTATCGCTCTGGGGACAATGCCCAAGAACCCCGTTGCGGTAAAGACCATTGTTACCACCGACATCACAAAGGCTATCTGCGCGAAGTACGGCGTTGAGCTGCGCGAGGTGCTGACAGGCTTTAAATTCATCGGTGAGCAGATCGGCTTCCTCGAGGCAAAGGGCGAGGAGAACCGCTATATATTCGGCTTCGAGGAGAGCTACGGCTACCTTGCGGGCGGATATGTACGCGACAAGGACGCTGTCGTTGCGTCCATGCTGATATGCGAGATGGCGGCGTTCTACCGCACAAAGGGTATCTCCCTCATCGAAGCGAGAAAGCGTATGTACGACGAGTACGGCGTATACTACAACAAGCTCGATAACTTCACCTGCGAGGGCGCGAGCGGCATGGAGCGCATGAAGGAGATCATGGCTCAGCTGCGCGCAAATTCTCCCAAGACTATCGGCGGCGTTAAGGTGCTTGCCGTTGCGGATTACAAGTCGGGCGTAAAGACCAACGTTGACGGAACGACCGAGCAGATAACCCTGCCGAAGTCCGATGTTATCACGTTCAGCCTTGACGACGCGGCGAGCGTTATCATCAGACCCTCCGGCACGGAGCCCAAGATAAAGGTATATTACACCACAAAGGGCGCGGATAAAGCGGCGGCAGTTGCGCTTCAGCAGGCGCTTTCCGCTGATTTTACAAAAATTCTCGGCTTCTGAGGATAAAAAAGTTTAAAAACCCCTTGATTTTTCTGAATAGATGTGATATAATAATACACTGTAATGATATAAAAACGGATTGAGGTGACAATCATGAAGGAAGGTATCCATCCCGCATACGAGGCAACTACCATCAGATGCGCTTGCGGAAACGAGATCGTAACACGCTCTACCAAGAAGGACATCAGAGTAGAAATCTGCTCCAAGTGCCACCCGTTCTTTACCGGTAAGCAGAAGCTGGTTGATTCCGGCGGACGTGTTGACAGATTCAAGAAGCGCTACAATATGGGCAAGTAATTTCTCGTCCCCCGAGAATGGCGTAGTCCCCTGCGCCGATTTGCCAGGGTATTGCTTTAAGTCAAAACCACAGAACTCACGCATAGCCTATATGCGTGAGTTTTTGCGTTTACGGAGGTGAAAAAGTGGAATATAAAACCATAGCGCGGGCGTGCGAGGCGCGCTTTGTCGAAAAGAAATCGGAGTTTATCGGCTACCTCTGCCCCGTGCAGACCGAGGAGCAGGCTGTCGCGTTCGTTGAGCGCATTCGCGCCATGCACCGCAAGGCGACCCACAACTGCTATGCCTATATCCTCCGCGAAAACAACACCGTGCGCCATTCCGACGACGGCGAGCCGGGCGGGACTGCGGGCGTGCCGATATACGAGGTGCTGCGCAAGGAGGGGCTGACCGACGTCTGCTGCGTTGTCACGCGGTATTTCGGGGGCATTCTTCTCGGGGCGGGCGGTCTTGTCCGCGCGTACACAAAGGGCGCAAAGGACGCCGTTGACGCCGCGGAAATAAAGCAGATGGCAATGGCTGCGCAGGTGGAGATCACCGTTGATTACGGGCTTTACGGACGGCTCGCGCAGATTTTCGCCGACTTTGACGCGCGCGTCGGACAGGAGGATTTTGCCGACAACGTGCGTATCACCGTATTTATCCGCGAGGAAAATGCGCAGAAGCTCTGCGACAAGCTTGTCGACAGCTGCAACGGTAATATTGATGTTAATATTGCACAAAAATTAAATTATGATTTTGCACAGAATAAATAAAAATAGCGCAGTAAAAAAGGTATAAGCGGGTCGAAAACTGTATATAATAATAGGAAGATGTTTTTTGAAGGAGGAATGCCCATGACTCCCCGCGAGCGTACCATGTACAACGAGAGCCTGACGCTGTGCGAATTTGCGTGCAGGTCAGCCGACTCAAAGGGCAGGGCGCGTCCAGAGCAGCCAGACGATTTCCGCACGGATTTCCAGCGCGACCGCGACAGGATAATCCACTGCAACGCGTTCCGCAGGCTGAAGCACAAGACGCAGGTGTTCCTTATTCCCCATTCCGACCACTACAGAACAAGGCTGACCCACACGCTTGAGGTGAGCCAGATATCCCGCACCGTAGCCTGCGCGCTCGGGCTGAACGAGATACTCACCGAGGCTATCGCGCTTGGGCACGACCTCGGTCATACTCCGTTCGGGCATGACGGCGAGCGCGTGCTGAATGAGCTGCTCCCGAACGGCTTCGCGCATAATTTGCAGAGCAAGCGCGTCGTTGAGGTCATCGAGCGCGACGGCGAGGGGCTTAACCTCACCGCGGAGGTCATCGACGGCATCGTCGGGCATACGGGAAAGGCTTCGCCGCCCTCAACCCGAGAGGGCATGATCGTCCGCTTCTGCGACAAGATAGCCTACATAAACCACGATATCGAGGACGCGATACGCGGCGGCGTTATAACGCAGGAGGAGCTCCCCGAATTTCCCGTAAGGGTGCTCGGGGCAACGAAATCCGAGCGCATAACCACGCTTGTCCGCTCCCTTGTGGAGAACGGCGCGGAGGAAATACGCATGGATCCCACCGTGAAAAAGGCGCACGACGAGCTGCGCGCGTTCATGTTCGAGCGGGTGTACCATGCCGACCCGACCGTTTCCGAAAAGGACAAGGCGGGGCATATAATCGAATTTCTCTTCCGCTATTTCAGCGACCACCCCGAGAAAATGCCCGGGCTTTACCGCTCGCTTGCGGACAGGTTCGACCTGCCGACCGCGATTGGCGACTACATCAGCGGCATGACCGACGATTACGCGGTGGATTATTTCAAGGAGCTCTGTATCCCGAAGGGCTGGAACGGCGGGTATATTAAAATAGGTTAAAGGCAGCAGGAGGCGTTGCATGGCTTTTTCGGAGGATTTCCTCAGAGATGTACGCGATAACAATGACATTATTTCCGTGGCGCAAAGCTATGTCGAGCTGAAACGCGTCGGTTCGCGATACAGCTGCAAATGCCCGTTCCATTCGGACGACAGCCCGTCCTGCACGTTTTACACCGACACGAACAGCTTCTTTTGCTTCGGCTGCCACGCGGGCGGCGACGTCATCACGTTCATACGGCTTATCGAAAATCTTGATTACCCCGAGGCGGTGCGGTTTCTTGCGCAGCGCGCGGGTCTGCCGCTGCCCGAGGACAGGGCGGACGGCAGCGATAATCTCAGGCGGAAGCTTTACGAGATGAACCGCACGGCGGGAAAGTATTTCCACGAGCAGCTTTTTTCCCCCGCGGGCGCAAGAGGGCTTGAATACCTCAGGCGGCGCGGGCTGACCGACCACACGATAAAGCGCTTCGGGCTGGGCTATGCGGCGGACGATTTTCACACGCTGCAATATTTCATGCGCTCGAAGGGTTATTCCGATTTCGACCTCGCGGACGGCGCTCTGCTCGCGCGGAACAACAATAAAATGTACGACAAGTTCCGCGACCGCGTTATGTTCCCGATATTCGACCTGCGGGGAAACGTCGTGGCGTTCGGCGGGCGCGCGCTCAAGGAGGGCGAACGCGCAAAGTACCTCAACAGCGATGAAACAAAGGTGTTTCAGAAGCGCGAAATGCTTTACGCGCTGAATTACGCGAAAAATTCCAAGGCGGATTATTTCATACTCTGCGAGGGCTACATGGACGTAATTTCCATGCATCAGGCGGGCTTTGACAGCGCTGTCGCGACGCTCGGCACGGCGATAACGCCCGAGCAGGCAAGGCTCATCGCGCGCATGGGAAAGAAGAACGTTATCCTTTCCTACGACTCCGACGCGCCGGGGCAGGCGGCTGCGACGCGCGGGATAAATCTCCTCGCGCAGGTCGGGATAAGGGCAATGGTGCTGAAAATGGACGGCGCGAAGGATCCCGATGAATTTATAAAGAAATTCGGCGCGGAGGCGTTCCGTCACCTTATCGAAAGCTCCGGCAACGCTATTGATTACGAAATGGACAAGCTCGCCGCAGGGCTTGACATGATGACCGAGGACGGAAAGTCCGCCTATATAAAAAAGGCTGTCGGCTTCCTTGCGGGAATATCCGACGACCTCGACAGGAACGTGTATATCTCCCGCGCGGCGCGGCTTTCCGATATCCCCGCGGACACCGTGCGCGTGGCAGTCGAGGCGGAGATGAAGCGCCGCAAGCGGAAAAACGACCGCGATTTCCGCCGCGAGCTGATACATCCGAGAAACAGCGACAAGATCAATCCCGACGCGTACAAAATGCCCCGCGAGGAAAAAGCGGAGCGCGGGATAATCTGCGCGCTTTATCACAACCCCGAAAAGCTTGACAAAATTCTGGAAAAGCTGAGCGGCGGATTTGTAACGGAATTTAACAAAAGAGTTTTCGACCGGCTCGTAAAGCTGGTGAGAAACGGCATAACGCCTGACATTTCCCTGTTTAACGAAGAATTTGAGAGCGGTGAAATGGGAAGAATAACGGCGATAGTAAGCGATAATATGCTGGCTTACGACAACGACGCGCTGGAAGACTATATAAAAACACTCAATGAGTACGGCGCAAATGCGGCGCGCAAGGACGCCGCGTCGATGACAGACGATGAAATGCTCCGTCTGGCACAGGAATTAAAGGAGAAGAAAAAATAATGGCTGAGAACACAGGGACAACTAATGCACTTGAGGAGCTGTTCAATCAGGGAAAGCAGAAGGGCTGCCTTACCGCAAAGGAGATAACGGACGCGCTCGAGGAGCTTAATTTTGACGCAGATCAGATAAATCACATCTTTGACAAGATAGTCAGCATGAATATCAAGATAGTGGACAATTTCGACGCGGATCTTGATATCGACAGTATCCTTGACTATTCCGACCGCGACGACGCCGACGATATTGACACCGACGCAATGCTCGCCGATGACTCCGTGAAGCTTTATCTTAAAGAAATAGGCAGGATACCGCTGCTGACGACGGAGGAGGAAATTGACCTCGCCGCAAGAATGGCGACCGGCGACCCCTATGCCAAGAAAAGGCTCAGCGAAGCCAATTTAAGGCTTGTCGTCAGCATTGCGAAGAAGTACGTCCGCAGGGGAATGCAGTTCCTTGACCTTATTCAAGAGGGCAATATGGGGCTTATCAAGGCAGTCGAGAAGTTCGACTATACCAAGGGCTTCAAGTTCTCGACCTATGCGACTTGGTGGATAAGGCAGTCGATAACCCGCGCCATTGCCGACCAGGCGAGAACTATCCGTATCCCCGTGCACATGGTGGAAACGATAACCAAGGTCAAGAAAGCGCAGAGTCAGCTCCTCCACGAAAACGGCTGCGAGCCGACCGAGGACGAGATAGCGCAGAGCCTCGGAATGACCACCGATAAGGTGCGCGAGATAATCAGGATAGCGCAGGACCCCGTTTCGCTGGAAACGCCTATCGGCGAGGAGGAGGACAGCCACCTCGGCGACTTTATCCCCGACG
>JBJFHP010000115.1:0-11676 GCA_051893715.1 Oscillospiraceae bacterium | reverse complement strand
AATCTGACGAAAAATCTGCGGCGCAATCGCACGACAATAATTATGCGGTGTTGCCCAGAAAATTTCCCCCTCCGCAAAGCAGACTGCCCCCGAAAATGAATTATCGCCGAAAAAAAGGCAACACTACCCTTACAAAGGGGGTAATTTCATGACGTTTTACGGAAAGCTTACAGGGGCGCTGTGCGCCGCGGCGGTAATTGGCACGGCGGCGGCGGGAGTTCTTTCGGAAAGCGCCGCTGTGCTTACGCAGGCAGAGGCGCTGGCGGACGAGTGCGCCTGCTATATCATCGGGGAATACGGCGGAAAGGTCGCGCTTTTCCGCGAGGGCGAGGACCGGCCCGCGGCGGTTTATTCCACGCCGATAACGCAGATAAACCCCGCCGACGCGGAGCTTATCATGAAAGGAATACGAATACGCGGCATGACCGAGGCGGCACGGCTGCTGGAGGATCTTGACGTGGAATGACCTGCATGACCTGCGGAGAGAGAGCGCACTTTCTCCCCGCAGTTTGTCGAAAATATCTTTTCGACAAGGAATGAATATTGAATAATGAATAAAGAAGAATGAATAATGGTGGTATCGGCTCCGCCGATTGTTCCGAAATATATGAGTTTATATCGCACCTTTTAAATCCGTGCCCGCAGGGCACACCAAAATTATTCATTATTCATTATTCACTATTCACTATTCATTATTCATTAAGATCGGGAGAGCGCGCTTTCTCCCCCAAAATTTATTTTTCGGCAAATGCCGAAAGGTATTGACAAGCCGCCCTGCATGATGTATCATTAGATTACAAAATACGACAAAATTCTTACGACAGGACGGACAAAAATATGAAACGCAGATTTCTCACAATATCTCTCGCATTCTCGCTTATCTTGCTTAACGGCTGCGCCGCAAACGAGGCCCCGCCGAAGCCGGTAGTGCTCCCCGAAAGCACGCCCGCCGCGACCCCCGCGCCCGAAACGCAGTCCTCCCCCGCCGAAACGGAAACCGCCGAAATTCCCCCCGAGGAAACGGCGGAGCAAGCCCCCGAAACGGAGGAGATACTTTCTGTAAGGCTTGTCTGCGCGGGCGACAACCTCATTCACAGCCCCATTTACACGCAGGCGGCGAGAAGAGCGGAGGAGGGCTACGATTTCAGCCCCGTTTACGAGGACGTAAAGGAGATTATTTCCTCTGCCGATCTTGCGGTGTTAAATCAGGAAACGATAATCTCGGACGACTTCGAGCCGTCGACCTACCCCTGCTTCTGCACGCCGACCGAAATGGGCGATTTAATGGCGGCGCTCGGCTTCGACGCGGTGTCCATAAGCAACAACCACCTGCTCGACAAGGGCGAAAAGGGGCTGCTTTCGACGCTGGATTACTGGCACACAAATCACCCCGAAATAGCCCTTTACGGCGCGTTTGCGGGCGAAACGCAGATACCGACGCTTGAGGTTAACGGAATAACCTTCGCGTTCGTTGGATTTATGGAGCATACAAACGGGCTCTCCCTGCCGAGCGGCAGCGAATGCTCGATTACATACCTTTCGGAGCTTGATGAGGTGGAGCGGCAGGTAAGGCTCGCGGACGAGCTTGCCGACTGCGTTATAGTCAGCCCGCATTACGGCGTTGAGGTGTCGGGAGAGGTCACTCAGTCGCAGCTTTACATAACGCAGCTGCTCGGCGACTGGGGTGCGGATATCATCATAGGAACGCAGCCGCACACCGTTCAGCCCATGGAGTATTTCCGCACCGCGCGCGGCACTGACGCGTTCGTTTTCTACTGCCTCGGCAACTTCGTTTCCGCAATGAGCAACCCGCTCTCCATGGTGGGAATGCTCGGGGAGATAACGGTAAACAAAAACGCCGCAACGGGCGAGATAACGCTTTCCGACGCGGGCGCGATTCCTATTATAAACCAGTACGGCAGCAACTACGACAACGTTCACATCTGCCAATGGAGCAGCTACACAAGGGAGCTTGCCGCCGCGCACGGGTGCAGCGGGTTCTCGTATGATTTCGCAGAGGACCTCATAAACAGCAAGGTAGTCATATGCAACCTGCTCGACGAGCCGGAGGAAACCGAAACTGCTGCGGGGCAATAACAGGAAATTGAACCCAGATACTCCTAACTCCTCACTCCTAACTCCTAACTCCTAACTATCTTATGTTTTCCGACAAACCGAAAGGGGCTGCCAATGCAGCCCCTTAATTTTTTATGCGTCACTCCCGCGGCTCGCCGTCCGCGTCATTCTTCCCCGAGGAAGAAAAAACGCCGCTGCCCTCCGCCATGACGATATCGCCCTCGGAAATACCGTTTATTATCTCGGTGTAGCCACCGAGCGACTTCCCGACGGTAACGGGCAGCTTGTAGCGCTCCTCGCCGTCAACAACAGTGACATAGCTGTTGCTTGCCGTGGAGCTTACCGCCGAATCGGGGACGGCAAGCACATTGTCGCGCGTTTCGGTGACGTAGACCGTCGCCCAGCCCGCCGATATCGCAAGGGGAGTTTCATCGTAAATTTTTTTGAGGACGCCCTCGCCGAGGTCGAACACCGCGCGCTGCGCACTCGCCGTATCGGGCGCGGAATCGGGCGCTTCGGCGACTGTCGCGTCATACATAACGCCGTCTATCTTGACCTGCACCTTCTGCCCGAAATGGAACTGCGCCGCCTGACCGCCCTCGATATATACCGCAGCCATGTCAACGGGCGAGATCGAGCAGCAGTACCGCCCCTCCTCAACAACGCTGCCCACGCTTGCGCGCAGCGAGAACGTTATCACGCCGTCAAAGGGCGCGCGTATCGTATAGGAGTCCTTTTTGTCAAGCAGCATATCAAGCGACAGCTGTTCTATCTGATATTGAAGCTGCGCCGCAGTTCCCCCCGAAAGGGAGGCATTGTAGGCGGCGTTGACTATCGTTTTCTGCTTGTCGATGTCAAAATCAAGCGCGGAGGAGTCAAGCTCCGCAAGAACATCGCCCTCGTGCACATAGGAGTTGTTGACAAAGGAAGTTGACACCACCTGCGCCTCGGCGGGGAAAACAAGGTTCGTCGCGTAGGGATAGCCTATCGTCGCGGCAATGGCGTTTGTTTCGGACAGATCCATATACTTCGCTTCCGCTATTTCGTAGGATATCTCCGAGCCGCCGTAAATGGGCAGCCTTATTTCCTCCGTTGCACTGCGCGAGCAGCCTGTCAGAGCCAGCAATACAGCCGCAGCAGCTGCGGTTGCCTTAAAATTCATATTGACCGCCTTTCCCCGTTGTTTAACTTCACTTTTCAATAGCCGCAAGCCTGTTCATCATTTCAATGCACATTCTTCCGTTGTGGTAAGGGCACTTCCATGGGTCAACGGCGGGCTTGAATTTCGCGTATTCGCCGTTCTCGTCAACCTGAGAATACCACTCGCCGCCCTCGCGCTTGTCGACTATCTTGTCCTTTATGTAATTCCAAATGCTGCGCGCCATGTCAAGGTATTCCTGTCCGCCGTAGCCCTTCTGATAGCCGTTGGTGAAGCCGATAACGCTCTCCGCCTGCACCCACCAAATGCGCCATGTGTTGACAACGCCGCTGTCGTTTTCGTTGAGCAGCGAGCCCGTTGCCTTGTCGTATGCAATATCCGCGATATTGCGCACTATCTGCTTGTTCATTCCCGCGAATTTCTCGGTGACAGCCGCGTCGCCGATCACCTCGCAGGCGCGGTCGATAAGCCATGTCGCCTCGATATCGTGACCGTAGGAATGGATATCGCCGATAACGTTCAGTTCCCTGTCAAAGAAAACGAAAAGCTTTCTCCCCGCCTTGTCGTATATCTTGTCGTAGGTGATGTCAAGCAGGAACAGCAGCCGCTCCAGCACCTTTTTGTTATGGTCTGCAAGGTACAGCTCGGTGTACGCTTCCATAAGGTGGAGCGTGGTGTTCATTGTCTTGTCAGCCATCAGCCCGTTTTCGGACAGCTCGTCGTTGGCAAGCTCGGTTTTCCAGTCGCGGGAAAGCTTCTCAAGGTAAGCCACGTCGTCCGTCGCATATTTTTCCACAAGGTCAAATACGCTGTACGCAAGGTCAAGCGCAGCCTTGTCGCCGCTCGCGCGGTAATAGCTCGAGAGGGCGTAGATAAAGAACGCCTGACAGTAGGAGTGCTTGATGTCCTCCTTGACCGTCCCGTCGTAATTCATCGACCAGTAAACGCCGCCGTACTCCTTGTCAACGCATTTTTCGGTGAGGAATTTATAGGCATGGCGCGCGTTTTCAAGCAGAGCGGGGTCTTTCAGCTCCATATAAGCGTTGGAGTAAAACCAGAGTATCCTCGAATGGAGGATAACGCCCTTTTCGCCCTTCTTGTCAACATGAAGATCGCTGTCCATAAAACCGGTGAACCCGCCGTTCTCGTCGTCGCGCAGCGCGTTCCAGAAAGGGATTATGTGCGAGGTGAGCTCGCTTTTGATTTCATCTCTGAATAAAGACATAACTTTTCCGTCCTTTCGTTACTTATATTAGTTAAATATTGCCGAAAAAGCCGTCGCGCCTGCACGGGGCAGGCGGTCGGGTCTATTTTACGGGAAAATCAGCTTTCGTTCTTCCCGCAGCAGTTCTTGTATTTCTTTCCGCTTCCGCAGGGGCAGGGATCGTTTCTGCCGACCTTCTTTTCAGCCCTGTAAGGGGTCTTTGAGCCCGCATTGGGAGCGTCGGGCTGAAGCACCTGCTCGCGCTGTATCGGGCGCTCGATCCTTACCGGAACGGTGAGCACGAGCCTTACCGTTTCCTCGCGTATCGCGGCGATCATCTCGTCGAACATTGCGAAGCCCTCGAAGCGGTATTCCTCAACGGGGTTGCGCTGTGCGTAGCCGCGCAGACCGATACCGCGCTTGAGTTCCTCCATGGCGTCGATATGATCCATCCAATGCTTGTCGACCGTCTTTAACAGGCAGACGCGCTCGACCTCGCGCATTGCGGGCGAGCCCATGTCGGCTTCTCTGGTCTTGTAGATGAGCATTCCGCGCCCTTTTATAAAGTCAACAATGTCCTGCTTGGAGATGTTGTTGAGCTCGTCGGTGGTGTAGCGCAGATCGCTGTCCATAACGAAAAGGTTGAGGTAATGCGAGCGCAGGCCGTCAAGGTTCCAGTTGTCCGCAACGGTGTCGGAGCAGTACATCGAAACCGTTTCCTCGATGTTCTGATTCATCATAGCAATGATGTTCTGGCTGATATCCTCGCCGTCAAGCACCTTGGTGCGCTGGCTGTAGATCGTCATACGCTGCTGCGACATTACGTCGTCGAAGTCGAGGACGTTCTTTCTTATGGAGAAGTTCCTGCCCTCTATCTTCTTCTGCGCGGACTCTATCGTATTCGACAGGAACGACGCCTCGATAGGCTGATCCTCGTCGAAATTCATGGTTTCCATTACCTTCTGTACCCTGTCGCCGCCGAACAAGCGCATAAGGTCGTCCTCAAGCGAGATGTAGAAACGGCTCTCGCCGGGGTCGCCCTGACGTCCCGCACGGCCGCGGAGCTGGTTGTCGATACGGCGGCTCTCGTGGCGCTCCGTGCCTATTATGAACAGACCGCCGAGGTTGCGGACTTCCTCCGCCTCGGGGATTATCTTTTCCTCATACTTCTTGTTGAGCTCCTGATACTTCTTTCTTGCCTCAATGATCTCCTCGTTGTCGGTGTCGGCGAAGCCTGTCGCCTCCTGAATGAGCTCGTCGGAGTATTCAAGCCGCTTCATCTCCGCAATGGCAAGGTACTCCGCGTTACCGCCGAGCTTTATATCGGTACCGCGTCCCGCCATGTTGGTGGCAATGGTAACAGCGCCCTTCTTGCCTGCCTGCGCGACGATATCCGCCTCGCGCTCGTGGTTCTTAGCGTTAAGCACCTGATGCTTTATCCCGCGCGCCTTGAGGAGCTTGGAGAGCTGCTCGGATTTCTCAATGGTGACTGTGCCGACGAGGACGGGCTGACCCTTTTTATAGCATTCCTCAACCTGATCGCAGACCGCCTTGAACTTTCCGCGCTCGTTCTTGTAAACCTGATCGTGGTTGTCGATACGGATAACGGGCTTGTTGGTGGGAATTTCGATAACGTCGAGGGAGTAGATCTGGCGGAACTCCTCCTCCTCTGTCATAGCCGTACCGGTCATGCCGGACAGCTTTGCGTAAAGGCGGAAGAAATTCTGGAACGTGATAGTCGCAAGGGTCTTGCTCTCGCGGTTGACCTTAACGCCCTCCTTTGCCTCTATCGCCTGATGCAGGCCGTCGTTGTAGCGTCTGCCGAACATAAGGCGGCCGGTGAACTCGTCGACGATAACGATCTCGCCGTCCTTGATAACGTAGTCAACGTCAAGGTGCATAAGACCGTTCGCGCGGATCGCCTGATTTATATGGTGGAGCAGGGTAACGTTCTCGGGATCCATGAGGTTTTCGACATGGAAGTAAGCCTCCGCCTTGGCAACGCCGCTCGGGAGCAGGTTGCAGGTCTTAGCCTTTTCGTCAATGATATAGTCGCCCTCGAGCACGTCCTCGTAATCCTCCGAGGAATCGAGCTCGACAACCTTATTCATTTTAAGGGTCTTTGCGAACTTGTCCGCCTTTTCGTAGAGGTCGGTGGACTTGTCGCCTCTGCCCGAAATGATAAGAGGAGTTCTCGCCTCGTCTATGAGGATAGAGTCAACCTCGTCGACAACGGCGAAGTTAGGCGCGCGCTGCACCTTATCCTTCTTATAAATACACATATTGTCGCGCAGGTAATCGAAGCCGAGCTCGTTGTTTGTCGCGTAGGTTATATCGCAGTTGTAAGCGGCGCGGCGCTGGTCGTTGTCGAGGTCGTGGGTGATAAGTCCGACAGACAGACCGAGGAAGCGGTGGACCTTAGACATCCATTCGCTGTCGCGCTTTGCGAGGTAGTCGTTGACCGTTACGATATGGACGCCCTTGCCTGTCAGCGCATTGAGGTAGGCGGGGAGGGTGGCAACGAAGGTCTTGCCCTCGCCCGTTCTCATTTCGGCAATTCGTCCCTGATGAAGAACGATACCGCCGATAATCTGCACGGGGTAATGCTTGATACCGATAACGCGGGAGGAAGCCTCGCGGCAGGTAGCGAACGCCTCGGGGAGGATATCGTCGAGCGTTTCGCCGTTGGCAAGTCTTTCCTTGAGTATACCCGTCTGAGCTTTAAGCTCGGCGTCGGTCATCTTCTTGTACTTTTCGTCAAGGTCGAGGACAGCCTGCTTTATAGGCTCGATACGCTTGAGCTCACGGCTGGAGTAGGTGCCGAAGATTTTTTTGATAATACCCATTGGATACAATTTCCCTTTCTGTTTGCAGGGTCAGGCTCCGCGGCGGGGCGCGGCGTGACGCGTGCGTTTGATACAGCGGCAGCTCGGGCATGACAAATCCGAACTTAACCGTACAATACAAATATTCAACTTATATTATACATCATACTCTCATGTTTGTCAAGGTAGGCGGCGGTTTTTTCCGCAAAAGTGTCCCCTAAAAAATTTTGAAAAAAATTTAAAATGGGGGTTGACAAATCGGAATTACTATGATATAATATAACACGTTAAACGACTGGGTGTGGCGCAGATTGGTAGCGCGCTACCTTGGGGTGGTAGAGGCCGCAGGTTCAAATCCTGTCACTCAGACCAGCTTAGAACCTCGACACGCATTCCGCGCGTCGGGGTTTTTCTGTTTTATGGGGTTTCACCCGCGTTAAAAACATTTTAATATAGCATTGTTATGCCGTCAGTCTGTCAAAAAAGCCATCTTTCTTTTTTCGTGAAAGATGGCTTTTTCGGCATACTGAAGCCCCGTTTTTTTACGAACGGGGCAATATTTTTGTGTTAAAAGCGCGTTTTATTTTTACAGGGACAAGCGCCTGTCCCTGCCGTTGGGTATAATAAAAATACAAAGCCCGCCACAGTTCGCTTGAGCGTACTTGAGCTAAGTTGAGCTCACTTGTCATCAATGAGGCAGAAAAAGGATCTCACAAGCTCCATTGCGTGCCGTATCTCCTTTTCCGACCGCCCGCTGATAAGCTCGGACCATTCTTTGGCGCTTTGTTCGGCGGCGTCTGTCGGAGTGCCTTTTATAAGGTAGTCGGAGGTAACGTGAAAGAAGTCTGCAAGCTTGGCAACGATATCCATGCTTGGATTGCGCTTGTCGCCCTCGATAAGCGCGATATAGCTCTCGCTGATATACAGCCTGTCCGCAAGCTGTATCTGTGTAAGCCCTTTATCCGTCCGCAGCTTTTTAACGCGCTGCCCGAATGTAATATCCGCCATTTTATCACACCCCTATCTTTATAGTATATCATTGCCGCGAACCGCTTATACTTGCCCGTAGTAATATTATACTTGACAAATAGTAAGTATAGGTGTATAATTAAGACAAGATGAGATGGGAACATCTGATCAATATAATCACATTGAAAAGGAGTATGTACCATGGCTTTTTTTAACAATCTGAAAAACACCGCCGGTGCTTTGGGCAAGGGCGCAATGAACGTCGTAAACACAGGCGCGACAGACGCTAAGGACGCTTCCGAGCTTGCGGAGATACAGCGCGAGCTCAGCGCTATCGAGAACGACATCACGAGCGGTTACACGCAGGTCGGCAAGAAATACGTTGACTATGTTATAAAGACGAACGAAATGCCCGGCGTTGACGTGTCCGATATACTGAAAATGCTCGAGCCGAAGTTTGAGCGCAGGGAAGAGCTTCAGGCAAAGGTCATTGAGATCGAAAAGCGCAGAAAGGACAGAACTCTGCTTCAGGAGAAGTCCGCAGTCGAGGCGCAGGTGCAGGCGGAGATCGAAAAGCTTGACAAGGCGCTTGCAATGGATCTTATTAGCCGCGACGAATACGACGCGAAGGTAAGTCACCAGAGAAAGCGCGTTGACAATTTCGAGGCGATCAAAAAGGTTCAGCAGAAATGCGAAATGGGTATCATCACCGCGGCAGAGCGCGACAAGGAGATAGAAGCGCTTCTTATGTGATACTGCACCCGAAGAAAAACATTGCGGCAGTCGGAAGGCTGCCGCAATTTGTTTATGTATGTGCCGCTTGATTTTCCCCGCGTCAGTTTATCTCGGAGAAATAAATGTCATATCCGTCGACGGTGAAGTTAACGAAATCCGTCATGCGGAAGTCGCCGTAAATATCGTTTATGGTGAAGTTGTAGAGATACTCGCCGTCGGGCAGCATTTCAAATTCTATCGGCTGCTCGTTGTTAACGACATATTCGCCGCCGTACCAGTAGCCCTCGTCGTCGCTGTATACCGCCATGTAGTAATAAACGGGAATAATTACATCGCCCTGCTTCAGCTCGCGGATATCGCGCGACGCCATGCCGTTTTCGTCAATGCCGTCCCATGCGCCGTCTATCGTCACATTTCCGTTGATATAATCGTGGGTTATTCGGAGATTTGTCAGCTCTCCGTTGAGCATGATGGGAGAGGTGTATACGTCATAACCGTCGCACTCCGCAACTATGTATATCGCAAGTATCTGCCCGTCGGGGAGCGCGAACCAGCAGCCGTCAAAGTTGTCCATAAAAACACCTGTCGACCAGTCGGCATAAATATCCGCGCTCACGCCGAGCTCGATCAAATTCTCCATATCGTCGGTCATCATGAACACGTTCGCTTCAACGCTCGCCGTGTACCAAAGCGACTCGTCCGTGAGGGAAAAGCCGTAGGTGCCGTCCGAAAGGAACTGCGGCTCGTCATAATAAACGATAAGCGGGCTGTTGCCTGTTGCCTCGCATTCGCCGTAGCTGTCCCAGTAGCTGTCGTCTTCCTCGCCCTCCCAGATGTCTATAACGGAGGAGTTGTCGTAACCGCTCACGCTGCCGCTGTTGGAGTTTCCGTATACCGTTCTGTCAACAAAGGAGAGGTAATAGGGGCTTATCGCAATGCCGCCGAATATTTTCAGCTCCTCCGAGCCCTGAAGCTCGAGCGGGTAATACATGGACAATCCGCAGGCGGTGCTGTGGTCGGAGCCGCTGCGCTTGTATATTACCGCGCTGTCAAGCGCTTTCAGCACGCTGTCCGCGCTGCTGCTGTGATCTGCGCCCGCTCTGACTATTCCCGCGAGGTCAACCATGTTGGTATAGCCCTCCGCCTTGTTGTTTCCGCCGAAATTGTCGGCGCAGCAGGCATTTCTTACCACCGCGGAAAGAACGGAGTTATTCTCGGAAGCGCTGTACAGCTCCCGCGCGAAATCGTTGAAGCTGATGATAACATCGTCTATTTTCGAAAGGTCAACAACCGAAAGCGTTGCGAACGACTCGTCGCCATAGTACTCGCAGCCCCTGTAATAGCTGTCGCAGACTGCCTTTCCGAGCTGTGCGCCGTCCGCGTAGGGGTTGTCGCCGAGGTAACTGCCTATCGAGGCGTAATCCCAGCCGCTGCCCGGCTCAACCTCCTGCGAGGCATACATATATCTCGCGTAGGTAGCAAGGATATTCGCGCTTTCGATCGTTCCCATAAGGCAGGCGTCGAAGCCGATGAACTCAAACCTGTCCGTCATTGCCGCGGAAGCCTTTTTCAGCCCGTCGTAAATTTCCATAAGGGAAAGGCTGTCGCCGCCGTTCAGCTCGTCGAAGCATACGCCGGATATACTGCCGCCGCCGTGATTCCAGAAAACAAGCCCCATTTTTGCCGCGGGACAGTTTTCAACGCCCCATGTGAGAAAATCCGCGAGGGTATTGCTGCTGCCCATTGGCGCGGCGGGCTGTTCCTCAAACGAATAAATATCCCCGTTGTAAATGCAGTATCTGCCTGTTTTGTCGTCTGGCATAAGATCGTTCTGCCAGCAGGCAGTGCCGCCCGTCTGAACGACAAAGCATACATTTTCGCCCGTTGTCGCTTCCATCATTTCGAGAACGTCGTCCGTTGCGGAGCCGCCGTCGCTTTCAAGATCGGTGCCGCACATATAAACGAATATCGTCCATGTGCCGTCCTCGCCCATGGGAACGGAGCCGACGGTCTTTCTGTCGACAGCAAGCCTGCCGCCGTCGTCCAGCGCCATTGACAGCCCGACCTCCGTTCTTACCGCCGAAGAGCCGCTATCTCCGTTATTGCTGCTGTCGCCGTTATTGCCGTTATTGCCGTTATCGCCGCTATCGCCGTTATTGCCGCTATTGCCGTTGTCCCCGCTATCGCCGTTATTCCCCGAATCCTCGGGGAAGCTTGCGTCGTCGGTACGCGCGTCGGCGCTGCTGTTTGACTCCGCTTCGCTTTTCAGGATATCGGATATCTCGTTTTTAATGCTGCCGCAGCCGCTCAGCGCAAGCATACACGCCGCACACAGCGCTGCAAGTATTCTGTTGCTTTTCATATGTTAGTTCCTTTCCGAAATCGAAATTGATCCAACATAATTATAGCACATTGTTCTGCCAATTGCAAGCGGGGTACCCCCGCGGTCAATTCCGCCTTTTGGCAGAGAATTATTTAACAAAAGAAACGAAACGGCGGGGTTGAAATGCGCTGTTTTATTCAAAAATGCGGGCTGCCCCCGCGGTCAATTCCGCCTTTTGGCAGAGGATCATTTAACAAAAGAAACGAAACGGCGGGGTTGAAATGCGCTGTTTTATTCAAAAATGCGGGCTGCCCCCGCGGTCAATTCCGCCTTTTGGCAGAGGATCATTTAACAAAAGAAACGAAACGGCGGGGTTGAAATGCGC
>JBJFHP010000114.1:0-2852 GCA_051893715.1 Oscillospiraceae bacterium | reverse complement strand
TTGACCCCGAGCTCAGGGATCTTGAGAAGATCGTCGGGCTCCAGACGGACAAGCCGCTCAAGAGAGCGTTCATGCCCTACGGCGGCATAAAAATGGCTGAGGAGGCGTGCACCACCTACGGCTACACCCCCGACCCCATGCTGCACAAGATCTTCACCGAATACCACAAAACGCACAATCAGGGCGTATTCGACGCGTACACCCCCGAAATGCGCGCGGTAAGAAAGAACAAGATAATCACAGGTCTGCCCGATACATACGGCAGAGGACGTATCGTCGGCGATTACAGGCGCGTTGCGCTTTACGGTATCGACAGGCTCGTCGAGGCTAAGGAATACGACCTCGCGAACTGCGGCAACGGCAAAATGCGCGACAGCGTTATCCGTCAGCGCGAGGAGCTGGCTATGCAGATTCGCGCGCTCAAGGAAATGAAGGTCATGGCTGCTTCCTACGGCTGCGATATCTCCAAGCCCGCGGCAAACGCGCGCGAGGCTGTTCAGTGGACATACTTCGGCTACCTTGCGGCTATCAAGACGCAGAACGGCGCGGCAATGTCCATCGGACGCATTTCCACCTTCCTTGACATTTATATCAAGCGCGACCTCGACAACGGCGTTATCACCGAAGCGGAGGCGCAGGAGCTTATCGACCACCTCGTACTCAAGCTTCGAATGGTCAAGTTCGCGCGTATCCCCTCCTACAACGAGCTGTTCTCGGGCGACCCCGTATGGGCTACCCTCTCCATTGCGGGCAAGGGTCAGGACGGCAGACCCATGGTAACAAAGAACGACTTCCGCTTCCTGCACACGCTTGAAAACATGGGACCCTCCCCCGAGCCCAACATGACCGTTCTCTACTGCGAGAAGCTCCCCGAAAATTTCAAGCGCTACGCTGCCGCTGTTTCGGTTCGCACCTCCTCTATACAGTACGAAAACGACGACGTTATGCGTCCCGTCTGGGGTGACGACTACGCTATCTGCTGCTGCGTATCCGCAACGCAGACGGGCAAGGAAATGCAGTTCTTCGGCGCAAGAGCTAACCTTGCGAAGTGCCTGATGTACGCGATAAACGGCGGCGTTGACGCCAAGACAAAGGCACAGGTAGGACCGAAATACCGCCCGATAACCTCCGAATACCTTGACTACAACGAGGTAATGGAGAAGTTCGACGATATGCTGACATGGCTCACCAGCGTTTACGTCCACACCCTCAACCTTATCCATTATATGCATGACAAGTACAACTACGAGGCTGCCGAAATGGCGCTCATTGACACCGATGTAAGACGCACCTTTGCAACGGGTATCGCGGGCTTCTCCCATGTGGTCGACTCCCTGTCCGCTATCAAGTACGCTAAGGTAAAGTGCATTCGCGACGAGGACGGCATTGTTGTTGACTTTGAAACCGAGGGCGACTTCCCCCGCTACGGCAACGACGACGACCGCGCGGACGAGATCGCGGTATGGCTGCTCGGGACGTTCCTCAAGAAGCTCAAGCAGTTCCACACCTACCGTGACTCCGAGCCTACTACTTCTATCCTCACCATCACCTCCAATGTCGTATACGGCAAGGCGACCGCTTCCCTGCCCGACGGGCGCAAGGCGGGCGAGCCGCTTTCCCCGGGTGCAAACCCCTCCTACGGCGCGGAAAAGAACGGTCTGCTGGCGTCGCTCAACTCGGTTGCAAAGCTCCCCTACGAATGGGCGCTGGACGGTATTTCCAACACACAGACCATCAACCCCGACGCACTCGGTCACTCCGAGGAGGAGCAGGTTTCCAACCTCGTGAATATCCTCGACGGTTACTTTGAGAAAGGAGCGCACCACCTCAACGTAAACGTGTTCGGCAAGGAAAAGCTTATCGACGCCATGGAGCACCCCGAGAAGGAAGAGTACGCTAACTTCACTATCCGCGTATCGGGCTATGCGGTTAAGTTTATTGACCTCACGAGAGAGCAGCAGCTGGACGTTATCTCCAGAACCTGCCACTCCGCACTTTAATTCGGGCATAATTATCTTAAATAAGGACAGCGCTGCATATCGCGGCGCTGTTCGGTTATTAAAGGAGGAACGAAATGAGCGAGATAACCGGCAGGATACACTCCACCGAAAGCTTCGGCGCAGCCGACGGCCCCGGGGTGAGGTTCATCATATTCACGCAGGGCTGCCGTATGCGCTGCCGCTACTGCCACAACCCCGACACATGGAGCACCGAGGGCGACAGCACCTGCACCGACATGACATCGGACGAGCTTCTGAAAAAGGCGCTCCGCTACAAAAGCTACTGGAAGTCCGACGGCGGTATCACCGTGAGCGGGGGCGAACCGCTGCTGCAAATCGACTTCCTCATTGACCTTTTCAAAAAAGCGAAATCCGAGGGGATAAACACCTGCATTGACACCGCGGGCAACCCATTCACGCGTGACGAGCCTTTCTTCTCAAAATTTGAGGAGCTGATGAAGTACACCGACCTGCTCCTGCTGGACATAAAGGAGATAAACCCCGACCGCCACAGGGACATCACGGGCTTTGACAACGCGAACATTCTCGACATGGCGCGGTATCTGAGCGATATCGGAAAGCCCGTTTGGATACGTCATGTGCTTGTCCCGGGGCTCAGCGATTTCGACGAGGATCTTGACGCGCTCGCCGGTTTTATCGGAACGCTTCGAAATGTCCGGCGCGTTGAGGTGCTGCCCTACCACTCGCTCGGCAAATTCAAGTGGGACGAGCTCGGGTTAAATTATTCCCTCAATGACGCCGCCCCGCCGACAGCGGAGCGTATCGACAACGCGCAGAGAAAGCTCGGCGCGGGGAAATACTCGCAGAAATAACAAAAATTATCCCCCGATC
>JBJFHP010000113.1:1748-11804 GCA_051893715.1 Oscillospiraceae bacterium | reverse complement strand
AACCCATGATTCCGCCGTGAAAGGGCGATGTCTTAACCTCTTGACCAACGGGCCAAAAATGGTAGCGGCAGTCGGATTCGAACCAACGACACCCTGGGTATGAACCAAGTGCTCTAGCCAACTGAGCTATGCCGCCATGTAACGTCCGCGGTATCTTCGCGACTAGATAATTATATCACATCTTTTTTGTTTTGTCAAGCGGTTTAGAGAATTTTTTTAATATTTTTTTGAAACGCTGCAAAAACAGCATTGACCGCCGGATTTTTCGCTGAAATTTGGCGCGGAGATCCTGTCGTTCATGCCCAAAAATACCCGCAAATTCCGCAAATTCCCGCAAATGCCCGCACCGCCAACGCAGCCGAAATATTATTACCTGCCGTTCGGAACAACGACGCACAGGGGACGGCACGGTCGGAGCACCGCCCACCGCCCCGCCGCCCCGCCGAGCATTTCACCGCAAGCCATTCTTCTCAAGCAGACCGTAATAATACCCGGTCAGCCTGCCCGCCTCGGTATCAATATCATAACCCGCCGCCGCAACTTCCCCCGAGGTATCGCGGCGCTTTAATTTCGCCATGCTAATCGCGCCGAACGCCCAGTCAGCCGCCGAGGTCTTTAACGAGAGAAACTGCGCGTTCTGCGTGACCTTCACCTCGCGCGGCACCTTGTCCGAGAACAGGCAGTGCAGCCCCGCGCATTGCGCTTCGATACCAACCATTCCCAGCCCCTCGTAATTCGACGGCAGCAGGAAGCAGTCCATCGCACAGTAAAGGCGGTCAACATCGCTTCGCTGCCCCGCAAATATCACCTTGCCCGAAAGACCCGCCGCGATCACCCGCGCCCGTATGACCTCCATGTCCGCGCCCTCGCCAACCAGAAGCAGGCGGGAATTTGGGTGCCTGCGGACAATCTCGGCGAAAATGTCGATAAGAAAATGATGATTTTTCTGCGGGCAAAATCTTCCCACATGACCGAAAAGCAGCGTCCCCGACGCTATCCCAAATTCACCCCGCACCTCCGTCCGCTTTTTTTCGTCAAATCGGAATTTTTCGGTGTCAACGGCGTTGCGTATCACCACCGCGGCATTACCCGGCGCTGCCGGATCGTTTGGCTCGCACACCGGAACGTTCCCGTACATCCACCGCGCCGCGTGCCATGAGCAGGCTGCCTTTTCGGTGGCAAACATACGCGAAAGCGGCTTGAACAGCGCCTTTGCGATATTGCGCAGCAGCTCGCGCTTCCCACCCGAGGTGCTGTGGTTGTGGAGTATCCTTATCGGAACGCCCGCGCGCTTCGCCGCAAGCAGCGGGATAAACGAAAGCGTGCCGAGATGACAGTGCACGATGTCATAGCGGTTCTTTTTAAGCTGCTCGGTCAGTGTTTTAAGATAACGCAGCGGCATTCTCAGCCCGCACATAAGGTACAGCCCGCCGCCCATTGACTTTATTTCCGCGGCGGGAATATGCGCGGAATTTGAGAAAACATAAAAATCAAAATTGACCCGCCCGCGATCGACCGCGCGGTAGTAATTCATAACCACCTGTTCCACACCCGCGCCGTTCATTTTCCCGAGTATCTGCGCGACGCGCAAGGGCTTGTTTTCCTCCATTGCTCCCGCTCCTTTCGTTAATTATATATTGATTATACCACACCCGCGCATTTGTGTCAAACCAAAAAAGAAATTTGTCCCCCCGCTTGAAAAGCGGGAAATTATGTGGTATAATAAATTTATAATAAATTCAGCACACCCGACATAAACACAAGAAAAATTGAAAATTGAATAGTGAATAATGAATAATGAATAATTTCGGTGTGCCCTGCGGGCACGGATTTTAATTAGCGGGACATTTATTTTTTAGAACAATCGGCATAGCCGATACCGCCATTATTCATTCTTCTTTATTCATTATTCAATATTCATTTTGTCGACAAGCCAAGGCACACCCGGCATAAACACAGGCACCCGAATAATACAGCGTAACGGAGGTCAGAACTATGAGCGGAGAAGCGAAAAAAACCGAACAGCGCCTGAAAATACTGTATCTTTATGACATTCTGCGGAAGTACACCGACGAGGAGCATTCCCTCACCATGCCCGAAATTATAGCAAAGCTTGACGAGCTCGGGATATCCGCGGGACGAAAGGCTATCTATGACGATATCGAGGCGCTTAAAAGCTACGGCGCGGACATTATAAGCGGCAGGGGCAGAAGCTCGGGGTATTATCTCGCGAGCCGCGATTTCGAGCTGCCCGAGCTGAAGCTGCTCGCCGACGCGGTGTCCTCCTCAAGCTTTATCACCGAAAAGAAATCGCGCGAGCTGCTCCAAAAAATAGAAGCCCTCGCGAGCGTTTACGAGGCAAGGCAGATATCCCGTCAGGTATTCAACGCCGACAGGGTAAAGACCCTCAACGAGCGCATTTATATCAGCGTCGACAGGATACACCGCGCCATTGCCCTCAAAAAACAGATATCCTTCAGATACTTCGAATACGACATCTCCAAGAGGAAAAAATACCGCGACGGGGTGAGGGTTTGCTCGCCCTACGCGATGACTTGGGACAACGGGCGTTACTACCTCGTTGCGTTCTACGAAAAGCGCCCCGACAGCTTAACGAACTTCCGCGTCGACCGCATGGATGACGTTGAGATAACGGACATTGCCGCAAAGCCGCTGAGCCCCGATTTCTCGCTTTCGGACTACCTCGGCTCGACATTCTCGATGTTCAGCGGCGAAACGCGCGATGTCCGCCTTAGATTTCACAACTCGCTTGTCAACGCCGCCATTGACCGCTTCGGAAAGCAGATACGCATTTCCCGCGACGACGACGAGCATTTCTCCTTCCGCGTCAGCGTCAAGCCCGAAGCGCCGTTCTTCGGCTGGCTGTTTCAGTTCGGGAAGAACGCCGAGATCGTTGCCCCCGAGGATATCCGCCGGAAATACGCCGACTGCCTGCGCGAGGTGCTCGGTACGATAGAAGAGTAAAGCGCCGCATAATCGCCGCGCCACTGCTGCCGAAAAATACGGAAAACAGTTTTTTCTTAGTGAATAATGAATAGTGAAAAGTGAATAATGAATAATTTTGGTGTGCCCTGCGGGCACGGATTTTAATAATTGCGGTGCATTTTTTCGGAACAATCGGCGAAGCCGATACCGCCATTATTCATTCTTCTTTATTCATTATTCAATATTCATTTTATTCATTTTTCATAAAGACTTTTTGACAAGCAACGCGCCGCATAATCGCCGCGCCATTGCTGCAGCTTCTCCCGCATAGTCGGACGACCGCCCGCTGTGCGGGATTTTCGTCACATTGCCCCAAAGCGTCAATTATCTTTGCGGAAATAGGCAGAAAGCAGAAAATTTGTGTATTTTGTTAAAAAACGGTTGCAATTTGTCGAAAAGTGTTGTATAATATATTCACAAATCACCGCGCACGGTATACCGCCGTGTTGTTATAGGAAAGGGTGAAATCTTTGCCCCGCCGTTCGGGCTGAACCGGCTTAATCGGCTGTACCGGCTGCATGATCCGTATGGGGGCAATATTCGGGAGGAAATCATGACGCAGAAAAAGAAAATGCCGTTTCAGCGGAAGCTGACCCTTGGCATGATACTTATTGTCGCAGCAGCGATCCTTGTTATAGCGGAATGCTCCTACTTTATTATCAGGGGTCCGATGGACGAGCGCATCAACAAGGAAATATCCGCAACGCTTTCACAGAAGTCGCTTGAGTTCGACGGCTGGATAACACAGCAGAAAAGCACGATCGCCTATTTCGGCGACTCGATACAGTACAACGACGCTCTCAACAGGCTCAGCCGTTCCGAGCTTGAGTCTTTCCTTGCGGACAAGCTGACGGAATACACCATGGATTACTACATAGTCAAGCCCGACAAGGACGTTATTTTCGCGAGCGGCTTTGTTCTCCCCGACGACTTCGACGTCACCGCGCGCGACTGGTACAAGGCGACCCTCGCCGCAAACGGCGCGCTGACCTGCACCTCTCCCTACATTGACAACAACACGGGGAAGCTGTGCATGACGGTTTCCATGGCTTATTATAAGGACGGCGGCGCGCTCGATTTCGTTATCGGCGCGGATATCTACGCGGATTACCTCGCGGAGATAGCAAGGAGCATAAGCGTTTTCGAGGGGGCTTACCCCATACTTGCGGACGGCGACCTTAACATTATTGTCCACCGCAGCGAGGATTACAGTATGTCGGTAGACGGCGACGGGAACGCCAAGGTCACTAACCTGCGCGATATACCGCAGTATTCCGACATTGCCGCAAGCCTTGAAAGCGGCGATACCTCCGTAATTAAGACAAGCGACTACGACGGAACGGGCAGATATTTCTCCGCCGCAAAGATCGGCTCAACCGGCTGGTATTATATCTATGCCGTTGATTCGGCGGAGTATTTCGGTCAGCTGTCGCCGCTGATGACGTCGCTGTTCATCATCTTCTTCATTGATATCGCGGTGTGCGCGATCCTTGTCCCCATAATAGTAAAGCGGCTGATAAGACCCATAAAGGAACTCAACACCGCCGCGGAAAACATGAAGCAGGGCAGGCTGGACTACACCCCGACCTATTTTGCCAACGACAATATCGGCGAGCTCTGCACGAGCATTTCCGAAACCAACCGCGTATGGACGGGCTACATATCCGATATCAACGACAACCTCGACAAGCTGTCGCACGGCGATTTTGACATAGCCTTCAACGGCGAATATGTCGGCGATTTCGCGAAAATAAAGGACTCTATCACCAACATAAGCGACAAGCTCAGCGGCATGATAACCAGCATTGACACGGCGGCTTCGCAGGTTGCGGCGGGCTCGCAGAGAGTTGCCGAAAGCTCGAACACCCTTGCGGCGGGCGTAAACGAGCAGTCCGGAACGATAGACGAGCTGACCGTGCTTATAGGCAAGCTTGTTGACCGGATAAACGAGAACGCAGCCTCGGCGGAATCCGCGCAGGCGCAGTCGGGCAGCACGTCGGATAATGTAACGGAATGCAACAGGCGCATGGGCGAGCTTATCGAGTCCATGAACAATATCAGCCGGAAGGCGCAGGAGATCGTCAAGATCGTCCAGACGATAGACGACATTGCTTTCCAGACAAACATACTCGCGCTCAACGCCGCGGTAGAGGCGGCAAGGGCGGGCGACTCCGGCAAGGGCTTCGCGGTCGTTGCGGGAGAGGTGCGCAATCTCGCGTCCAAGTGCGCGGAGGCTGTCCGCAACACGACGGTGCTTATCGACAGCACCGAGGAAGCGGTCGAAAACGGCGCGCGGCTCGCACAGGAAACGGGCGAGGCGCTGCGGACGGTATCGCAGGGCGTCGAGAGCGTCAACGGGCTTATCGTCAGAATTTCCGAGGCTTCCGAAACGCAGGCGGGCGATGTCCGGCTTGTGTCCGAGAAGATTTCCTCTATCGAGGGAATTGTCCGCAATACGGCGGTGACAGCCGAGGACAGCGCGGCGTCCAGCGAGGAATTAAGCAGCCAGTCGCGCACATTGCAGGATATGGTCGACAGGTTCAGAAACAGGTGACAATTGTCACGAATATAATGATAGCCGCCCGTGGAGATCGCGGGCGGTTTATCTCAATGAATAATGAATAATGAATAGCGAATAAATGCGGTGTGCCCTGCGGGCACGGATTTATAAAGCGCGCTATAAACTCATATATTTCGGAACAATCGGCGAAGCCGATACCGCCATTATTCATTCTTCTTTATTCATTTTTCAATATTCATTTTTTGACAGACTAAGCCGCCCGTGGTATTGCTCCGCGGGCGGTATTGTTTTATATGGGTCAAAACATGGCAAAACCGGGCATTACAGATACTTTATAAGCTCGGGGAGAACGCCGCTCATTCTTTCGTCCGAAATACCGAAGTCCATCTTCTTGTAGGACCATGCGCTGTGCGCGATGTTGAGCCGCTCGAACGCCTCGTGGATATCCTTGTACCACAGCAGGGCGTCCTCGGGGGGAACGACGTCGATAACGCCGTACTCGCCGCAGTAAAGTACGGTGTTGTTCGCCGCCGCAAATTCCTGCGCCCTCCCGAACATTTCGACAAACCTGTCCGCGCTCCAGCCGAGCTCCTTATAGCTTATGCGGGCGTTGGGGTCTATCTCGTCCGTCCAGTATGCGCCCTGATGTGTGAACTCGAGGGGGGAATAGCAGTGGAAATTATAAACCACCTTGTCGTCGTAGGGCTTCGCAAGGTCGCCTACGGCGTCAATGCTGTTCTTCCAATAGCTGCCGACAAGTATGGGGGTATCCGGCGCGTACTTCCTTATTCTGCCGATACACTCATGCACAAGGTCGTTCCATACGGTTATGCAGCGCTGCTCGGTAACCTCGTTAAGCAGCTCGAACGCGGTGCGGCCGCTCAGCCCGCCGTAACGCCGCGCCAATTCCTCCCACAGGTCAAGGAAGCGCTCCCGGAGCCGCCTGTCGTCAAAAAATCCGTCCTCCTGCTCGCCCGCGTCAAAGGAGAAGCCTGCCGCCTTGTGAAGATCGAGCACGATATTCAGCCCGTACTTTTCGCACATATCCAGCGCGAAATCAATGCGCGCGAAGCCCTCCTCCGAAAACCCGCCGTTCTCGTCCTCAACGATGTTGTAGTCAAACGGCAGGCGGACGTGATCAACGCCCATTTCCGCAATGCGGCGGAAGTCCTCCTCAACGATAAAGCTGTCCATGTGCTGCTTTTCGTAGCTGCACTGCGAGAGCCAGCCGCCTAAATTGATGCCTTTCTTAAAGCCCTTGAAATCATTCATGGTGTTGTATTCCTTTCCGATGAAATAGCTGTCTTATGTATTTACTATACCAGTATTTTCGCCGCGTATATAACAGATTATTGCGTTTTATGTCAAATGTTTAACCGCTTTTAATTATAAAGCAGATGACACAAAGATTAAATATATGATATTGACCGCAAAAATAATATGGTATAATCAAGGCACAAGAAACGGCAACATTTCTTTTAAGGAGGAAATAATAATGAAAAATACAAAAACAACCCTCGCCCTTATCACAGCGGCAATACTTCTGACAGGGTGCAGCAACGCGGCAAGCTCCGCGCCCTCGACCTCTGTCCCCGAAACGTCGCAGCAGACCGCCGCGCCCGAAACCGAGGCTGCGCAGACCACTGCGACCTCGGCAGCGGAGGAAAGCATTCCCGAGGAGTTCGAGGACGGGCGCATATTCGTTGATTTCAAGAACGGCGCTTCTTCCCTGTTCGAATGCTCCGACGGCTGGAGCAACGGCAGTATGTTCAACTGCACATGGCGCAAGAGTAATGTGACCATTGCCGACGGAGTAATGACGCTGAAAATTGACAACGACATCACACCCGCGCTTGTCCCCTACTCGGGCGGCGAGTACCGCTCCAAGGGCTTCTGCGGCTACGGTCTGTACGAGGTGTCAATGAAGGCTATCAAAAACGACGGCGTTGTTTCCTCGTTCTTCACCTACACGGGACCCAGCGACAACAACCCGTGGGACGAGATAGACGTTGAGGTGCTCGGCAAGGATACAACAAAGGTTCAGTTCAACTACTTCACCGACAGCAGGGGCAACCACGAATTTATGTACGACCTCGGCTTCGACGCGTCGGAGGACTTCCACACCTACGCTTTCGAGTGGAAAGAGGACAGCATTACATGGTACGTTGACGGCGAGGCTGTCCACACCGCCGAGGAGAATATCCCCTCCGTTCCCGGTAAGATCATGATGAACACATGGCCGGGCACGGGCGTTGACGGCTGGCTCAAGGCGTTCGACGATTCAAGCCTGCCCGTTACCGCCGAATACGAATGGATACGCTTCACGCCCGCTGCGGAGTGATCAAAACTAATAAGATAAACCGCCGCTCATCACGAACGGCGGTAATTTTTTTTGCGCACAGCGCATTTTGCAATTCACAACAACCTTGTCATGCAACGGGTTTATTTTAATGAATAATGAATATTGAATAATGAATAGTGAATAAATTTGGTGTGCCCTGCGGGCACGGATATAGTGCGATATGATGACATTATTCACAAAAAATCGGCGAAGCCGATACCGCCGTTATTCATTCTTCTTTATTCACTATTCAATATTCACTCCTGATTCATTCCTTGGCGAAAAGTCTTTTTTGACAAGCCGAACGCCCCCGTCATGCAGCGGGGGCGCCCTAAGGATATCACTTTGAAGAAAACCTATGAAAATGTCAGGAAACCTTGCTCAGCTTTTCGTTCGCGCCGTCAAGCTCCGCCTGAACCGCCGCGCGAATCTGCTCCTTGGTCTGCGTCCAGGAAGCGCCGTTGTTGTAGCCCTCCTTCATGGGGTTGTTGATGTAGCCCGCAACCGCTTCATTGACCGCATTGTACATCTCGATAACAGGGTGCTCGGCGGTCATATCGCGAACCTTCTGATACATATCCCACTGCTCCTGCGTCCAGCCGTAATCATCGAACGCCTGACGCATTCCTATTTCCTTTGCAGCCTCGCTGTCGCGGCTTGCCATTGCGCAGTTGAGATATGCGCCTACGCCCTCGGGGTTCTTTGCGCCCTTGCAGAGAGCGAAGCCCTCAACTCTTGCGGGGAGATAATGTGCGTCGGCGTCGGGACATTTTGGCATCGGAACGAACATTACGTCCTCCATATCGCCGAAGTCCTGAATGATGTTGTTATAGGGATAAAGCGCATACGCTCCCACGGGGTAGAACAGCGTGTTGCCGGAGGCTATGTTGGAGGGAATGACCTGCCATGCGTACTCCGATTTCGGGAACGGGAAGTCGTTCTTCTTCATTTCAAGCATGAAATCCTGCGCTTTTTCAAGGTTGGGGTTGTCAAGGTTGTGAACGATCTTGCCGTCGCTCATTCCTATGTAGGGGTAACCGGTGGTAAGGGATATCGCGCCCTCGAACCACCAGCCGTCGGTGGCGAATTTCTGCTCGTCGCGGTCGCAGAACTTGTCCATCATATCCCAGAAGGTGTCCCATGTCCAGTTGCCCTGCTCCAGAAGCTCCGCGGGGTCTTCAAGGCTGTTGTCGGCAATTGTCTTTTTGTTATAGAACATCATGCAGTCGGAATCAACATCGGTCGCGCCGACATAATGCTTGCCGTTGAACGAGAACTGATCGTTTACCGCCGCCATAGGCGCCCACAGCTCGGAATCAAATTCCACATAATCGTCCAGCGGCTCGAACATTCCGCTTATAACGCCCTTGGGGAAGATATCCATGTCGCCCGCGCTGAACATATCGGGAGAGTCGTCCGAGGAAATAAGCGTTGCAAGCTTGGTGAAGCGCTCGTCCCATGTGCAGGAAACAAGCTCGATCTTCCCGCCGTACTGCGTCTGAAACATCTCCAGCGCAACCGATACGGGCTGTCCCTCTGCGGGGTTAAGATCCCATGAGGACAGGAACTTTACCGTCGGGTTGTCAAGCTTTTCCGCGCCGATGTCGATCGTTGCGACCTTTTCGGCGTCCTCCTCGTTCATGGTTGCCTTTGTTGTTGCCGCCGTTGTTGCGGGCGGAGCGTCAGTGCTCTGAGAAGCAGAGCCGGAAGCGGGAAGCTCGCTGTCGCAGGCTGTAACAGCCGTAATGCTCGCAAGCGCAAGCGCCGCCGCGATGATTTTTTTGAAATTTGTCATATTGATATACCGTCCTTTCCGTAAAAGTAGGTGTTTAGCTTTGTAACTTAATAATACACCCACAGCCGCCCGAAAAATATCATGTTTTTACTATTCTTATCAGATTTTTATTGAAATGTTTGCGGGCGGGGTACCCCCGCTGTCAATTCCGCCTTTTGTTTTATTATTTTACAAAGGCGATTTAACGGCGGGGTTGTAATGCGTATTAAAGTATTGCAATTATAGCAAAAAAATGTTATAATAAACTGGTTAAACAACCGATATGTATACCAAAACAAATTGACCGCATTTATCGAGCACCCCGACAAATTCCAATTTATCGAGCACCCCGCCTTCGTGTGAAAACCCGAACAAAAAAGGCTCATTTAGCCGTAATTGCCCGCGGGGGCACCC
>JBJFHP010000113.1:0-1648 GCA_051893715.1 Oscillospiraceae bacterium | reverse complement strand
TGCCCGCGGGGGCACCCCGCCCGGAATTGACAGCGTGGGCACCCCGCCGCCGGAAAGGACTATCATTATGGACATAAATCAAGCGCTGTCGCGCGCGGCGTTTCTTAACCGCGAATATATGAACGCGCACCTGCCCTATGAGCGCGAGATGGAGTTTTATCAGGCGATAAAGGTGGGCAATAAGGAAGAGGCGCTGCGGCTGTTCATGCCGCTTAACGCCGAGGGGCTCGGAAAATTAAGCGAGGACAGCCTGCGCAACCTGCGGTATCACCTTATTATCACCATTGCGTTCATCACGCGCTACTGTATCGAGGGCGGCATGGAAATGGAAACGGCGTATAACCTGAGCGACGTGTATATCCGCAGGATAGACGTCTGCCGCAGCGAAAAGGAAATAAACGAGATCCACCGCGAGCTTGTTGAGGATTACGCCGAGCGAATGCACTCGCTGACAAAAAAATGCCTGTTCTCCAAGCCGATAATAAAAAGCCTTGACTACATCTACAACAACCTGCACACAAAAATAACGCTCGGCGATATCGCACAGGAATGCGGGCTTAGCGCGCCGTACCTTTCCAAGCTTTTCCACAGCGAGGTCGGCGTGACCGTAACGCAGTACATTCTCCAAAAGCGCATTGAAGCGGCGGAAAATCTCCTTAAATTCTCGGATTATTCCTGCCTTGAAATCTCAAACTACCTCTGCTTCAGCTCCGAGAGCCATTTTATTCAGGTGTTCAAAAAATACACCAAAATAACCCCGAAGGAATACCGTGAGAAGTTTTTCCGCACCCGCTGGGGAAGTAAGGCGTAACTTTGAATAAAATTCTGATATAAAAATTATTTTTGTGATATCCAAGACTCGTTTTTTCCGGTATTATTAAATCAACAAAAGGGTTTAAGTAATAACCCAAAATTCTACCGGAAAGGACAATCGACCATGAAAATCAGAAATCTGTTCACAGGCATTATTACCGCCGTTTCCGCAGCGGCTATCCTCGCAGCCGGCGCTTCCGCTTACGAGCTCAACACCGACCTCGGCACATTCTGGAGCACAAGCATAACCGTGCCCTCCTCCGAGTTTGCGGAGCTCACCGCCGACAGCGTTGTCACCATAACATTCACCACCGACGACTCCCTCGCAGATGTTGACGGCCACAGCTACTGGGTAATCAAGCCCATGATAAACGACGCAGGCTGGCCTCTCATCAGCGGTATCAGCCGGCTTACCCCCTCCGAGGACGGCAGCTCTTATGTGGTTGAGCCCGGCGATACTTCTGTAAGCTTCACTATCCCCGCAGACGATGTTGAGCACGTTCAGGTTGCAGGTATCGCGCTCATGGGTCACGGCGTAACGCTCGGCGAGATCACTGTATCCAACGACGCCGCTCCCGCCGTTGACACAACAGCAGACGCGACGGATACAACCTCCTCCGACACGACCGCCGCTCCCGACAAGACTAACCCCGAAACGGGCGTTGAGGGCGTTGCCGCAGCCGCAGCCGCAGCTCTGCTCGGCGCTTCCGTAATGGTTATCGGAAGAAAGAGAAAGTGATCCCCCGTAATTTGATTTTGACGATCCTCTGAATAAATCCGGACCCGCCCGAGTATATCGAGCGGGTTCGCCCGTCTGTCGATAAACCATAAAAAC
>JBJFHP010000112.1:0-2884 GCA_051893715.1 Oscillospiraceae bacterium | reverse complement strand
TTACGTTTTACCGAAGGCTTTTCGTAATGCTCTCTTTTACGAACTTCAGCAAGAACGCCGTCCCTTGCGCATGAACGCTTGAAACGCTTGAGCGCGGTATCAAGAGATTCATTTTTGCCAAGACGAATTTCTGCCATCTATATTTCCCTCCCTTTGCCATCGGGCATAGGTTATCTACAAAAAAGTAGTTATACAAAAAGTATATACTTGATTATACACCATATATACCGTTTTGTCAAGTAGTATTCAAGAAATTTTTTGAAAATTTTTTCAATCCGTGACAAGACCCGAAATATCGACTTGCTCGCCGTCTGTCCAGAGGTGCTCGAGGTTGTAGAAATCCCTCGTTTCCTCAAGGAAAACGTGAACGATGACATCAATATAATCGAGCACGATCCAGTTGCTGCTCTGAATGCCCTCAACGCTTTTCGGGTGCACGCCCTTGAGCCCGAGCTGATATTCCACCTCGTCGGCGAGCGCCTTGACGTGCGTCACGCTGGACGCGGAGGCGATAACGAAATAATTCGCGAGGATAGTTATATCCCCTACTTTCAGCACCTTTATCTTCTCGGCTTTCTTGGAATCAAGCGCCTTAACAGCAATTTCAAATTCTTCTCTGTCGGTCATAAGCTCTCCTTGTTCTTATTGTATTTGAGGTAATAATTATACGCCGAAACCGTGTACCGCGGGAGCATTCCGCACTTCGCGCACACGCTCTTTATCTGATAGATAAGCGCGACTGACATCGCCTTGTTAACATCGTCAAAGCAGATCTTGCGGAATTTATCAACGTCCTTGTAATCGCGCTCCGCCGATATCATGTCCCCGAGATAGACTATCTTCTCGATAAGCGTCATCTTCGCGCAGCCCACCGTGTGGAAGCGTATCGCGCTGATTATCTCCTCGTCGTCTATATTCAGCTTTTCGCGGACGTAATATCCGCCCGCTACCGCGTGCCACAATGCGGGGGTATTCACCTCAGCGGGGTCGGGCGCAAGCCCGCTGTCGACGGTGTACTGCTTCTGCCGCTCGGGGAGATCCTCCTTCATTATATCATGGAGCATTCCCGCGAGATAGCTGCGCTTTTCGTCCGCGCCGAAGCGCTCCGCGAGCGCATAGCACGCCTCCGCGACATTCATGCTGTGGGTAAAACGCTTTTTTGAAAGCCGCTCTTTTATCAGCTTTTCGTATTTGTCATATTCCTCGTATCTGCTCAAGAAAACATTTCCTCCGTAAAAACATTCAGCGGTAAAGCCCGTGCTGCACGATATATTCCGCCGCGCTTTCGGGAACAAGCCCCGAAATATCACCGCCCGCCGATATTTTTTCTCTTATCTCGGTGGAGCTGATATCGACCGCCTGCGTCGGGAGCACGCGTATCCTGCCAAGCTCGTTTGCAAATTCAAGCATATCGGAATAGCTGTCCCCGCCGCGCGCGACCGCGCACACCTTGACCTCGTTGAGTATCGCCTCATACTTGAACCATTTGTCAAAGCTGAACAGCATATCGCCGCCGATGAGCAGGAAAAACTGCTCGTCGGGGAACTGCCTTTTCAGCTCGCGGACGGTGTTTATCGTGAAGCTCGTCCCGCCGAGCCTGCGCTCGACATCGGACACCTCCGCGCCCGCGATATGCCCGAAAGCAAGGCGGCACATCTCCGCCCTGTCGTCGAACGGCGCGAGCTTTGTTGCCTTGTGCGGCGACTCGAACGTCGGGATAATGAGCAGCTTTTTAAGCTTCAGCTGTTTCACGGCTTCCTTGGCGAGCCTTACATGGCCGTTGTGAACGGGGTTGAACGCTCCGCCGAAAATTCCTGTCTTAATCAAGCTCGATCACCCTCTTTTTCGGGTCCCTGCTTCTGCGCCAGAGGACGAATTTCCGCCCGATGACCTGAACCACGTCCGCGCCGAGCTGCTCCGCGATGGTATCCGCAGCCTCGCGCGCGGAATAGTCGCAGTTCTCCTGCACGCCGACTTTAATAAGCTCGCGCGCGTTTATTGCATCGTCGAGCTGCTTTATGAGCTCGTCGCCTATTCCCTGTTTCCCCACAAAGAAAATGCAGTTATAGCTCTGTGCAATAGAACGCAGGTGCGCTCTCTGTTTACTTGTAAGCATTAAGAAAATTTCTCCTTTAATATTTCCGCGAGCCGCTCGAACGCCTTTGCGCGGTGGGAAATCCTGTTCTTCTCCTCCGCGTCGACGGTAGCCATGCTCTCGTCCTCGTCGAGCATGAAAATGGGGTCGTAGCCGAAGCCGTTTGTTCCCACCATTTCATCGCCTATGTACCCCTCAACTGTGCCGTTTACGGAATACTCGTCGTCCTCGGCGTAGATAAAGTATATCGAGCATACGAAGCGCGCGTCGCGCAGGGGGCGAGCAACGCCGTGCATTTCCTCCAGCACCTTTTCGCAGCGTTCCTTATCTGTCGCGCCCTCGCCCGCATAGCGCGCGGAATACACGCCCGGCGCTCCGTCGAGGAAGTCTATCTCAAGACCGCTGTCGTCCGCTATCGTGGGCAGATTTGTCGCCTCAAAGACAGCGCGCGCCTTTATATGCGCGTTCTCCTCGAAGGTTTCTCCGTCCTCGATTATCTCGCCTGTAAAGCCTGCCTCGCGCATGGATACCGCCTCGAAGCCGTAGGGTCTGAGAAGCTCCCTGAACTCCCTTATTTTGCCCTGATTGTCGGACGCTATCACTATCCGCTGTCGGACAGGCGTGTTGGCGGCAGGTTTATCTTCTCCCGATTTGTGATGATGTCTCATTTTTTATCCTTTCAATATGCGGCGTTTAACGCCAAATCATTCAAATAATGCCTCAACATAATCCGCCGGTACGAACGGCTGAAGATCGTCTATCTTCTCGCCTACACCCACCAGCTTCACG
>JBJFHP010000111.1:0-11858 GCA_051893715.1 Oscillospiraceae bacterium | reverse complement strand
TTCACACAAACAAACAAAAATGGTCAGGAGCACAGCAAAAGCAGCCGTTTCCGCGACCGTTTCACATACTCCTAACCAATTATACCATAAATTCAGAAAGAATAAAAGCCCCTTTTAAAAATAATTATTTATCGGGGAGAATGACCTGTCATTCTTCCTCTCGGGGAACTTCCTCAACGGGCGCTTCCCCGCCGTCAGCGTCATCTGCGGCGGCTTCCTCATCGGAAAGGTTGTCCGAAGAGGCTTCGGCTGCCGAAACCTCGTCGGCGGGAATTTCCTCCGACGGCACATTCTCCCCGGAAAGCTCCGCAGGGGCGTTTTCGGCGGCAGTTTCCTCTTTTTTCCGCAGGAAGAGAACGATAAGCGCCGCGGTGATGAATAAGCCCATCGCGACATTCACCCACGGGGTGTAAACCAGCATATACCCGTTTCTGCCGCTGTTGACCTGATAATACATCTCGGCGGTATATCTGCTTGCGGTTATCCTCCCGGACACTTCCGCAGGAGCGATGAAGCCGGAGATGATCGTCGCGAGCGCCGAACCGAGCGTTATCACCACGGTAGGAACGCCCCACGCGCAGAGCGCGGTCTTTGTGTTCTTGTGCTCGTTGCCCGACATGAGCTTTGCGAAAAGCATGAAGAACACCGCGCCGCCGATAACGCTGAGGCACTCGATAAGATACTCGGGAACGGTATTTATTATCATTCGGTCAAGGAACACGTTCACGCCGCGCAGCGTGAAATACAGCGCCGCCGCGCAGTAGGAAAATCCCAGCCCGGGACTAAATTCCTTCTTGTAAAGCGTAACGAACGCAATAACGAGCATTGCCGCGCCGAACGCGAAATCAACGAAGATAAGAAATCCCGACGGCGATATCGCGCCCAGCTCCGTATAGCCCTCGTAAGCGGCGCAAAGCCCCATTATAAGCATCGCGAACCCAAGCACCGCCGCGCGTCCGTCCACAACGCCGCCGACGGAGAAGCCGCCGAGCTCCCGCCTGCCGTCGATGACCGCGCCCGCGGCAGCGCCCGCCGCCGCCAGCACGGCAATGATATAAAACCCGTAATTCTCGAAGAAATTATTCTCGTGAAAGAGAAATCCGGTGTTCATATCGGTGCAGACAACGATCTGATAAATTCTCATAATAACGGCGAGAAGCGTACCTCCCGCCATGACCCACAGGGCAAGCCCGGTGTTCTTTTTCATCTGATCCACTCTCTTTTCCTTAAATGACCCTAAATAAGCCTAAATGACAACTCAACGTTTTTCCAGGGGTATATATTCTTTATTCAGATTTATCGCCTTATATGCGGGACGGATAATGCGCTTGCCGTTTATCATCTCTTCCATTCTGTGAGCGCACCAGCCCGCCATTCTTGCGCAGGCGAACAGCGCCGTGTACATCTCCACGGGTATCTTCAGCATTTTGTAAACAAGCCCCGAATACATATCCACGTTCGCGCATACATTCTTAATGTCACCGCGCTCCTCCGCGAATACCTGCGGAGTAAGGCGCTCGATGCTGTCGAGAAGCCCGAATTCTGCCTCGAACTCCGTTCCCCTCGCGAGGTTCATTGCGTTTTTCTTGAGTATGACCGCTCTCGGGTCGGACAGGGTGTAGACCGCGTGTCCCATGCCGTAGATAAGACCCGAGCGGTCGCCCGCCTCCTTGCGGAGTATCTTGCGAAGGAACTCCTTTACCTCCGTATCGTCGTCCCAGTTTCTGACGCCCGTTTTAACGTGCTCCAGCATTTCCATGACCTTTATGTTCGCGCCGCCGTGACGGGGACCCTTCAGCGAGCCGATCGCCGCCGCATACGCGGAATACGCGTCGGTGCCCGACGAGGATACAGTGCGGCAGGTGAAGGTGGAGTTGTTACCGCCGCCGTGCTCTGCGTGGAGCATAAGGCACAGGTCGAGCAGGCGCGCCTCATCGGGGGTGTAGGCTCTGTCGTCGCGCAGCGTTGACAGAATGCTCTCCGCAAGGCTCTCGTCCTTGTTTATCTGGTGCATTACCATGGTGTCGTTGTAGTAGAAGCGGCGCATGGTCTGATATGCCGCGACCATTATCGCGGGCAGCTTCGAGATGACGGATATCGCCTTTAGCATCTCGCTCTCGACGGATTTGTCCTCGGGGTCGGAGTCATAGCTGTAAAGCGTGAGCACCGCCTGCGCCATCTTGTTCATTATGTTCGGCGAGGGGTTTCTCATGATAACGTCCTCGCTGAAATATCTCGGGAGCTCGCGGTATTCCGCGATAAGGCGGGAAAAGCTCGTCAGCTCCTCGGGAGTGGGGAGCTCGCCGAAAAGAAGCAGGTATGCCACCTCTTCATAGCCGAAGCGCCCGTCGGAAAGTACGCCGCCTACGATGTCACGCACGTTGTAGCCGCGGTAGATAAGCTCGCCCTCGATAGGCTGCTTGTCGCCCTCGCTGAGGACGTAGCCGTGAACGCAGCATACGTTGGTTATTCCCGCAACAACGCCCGAACCGTCGGAATTTCTCAGTCCGCGCTTTACCCCGAACTTGTTGTACAGCGAAGCGTCGATAACGCTGTTTCTGGTGAAATCCTCGCACATATGCCTCAATCTGTCCGTGGATTTCAGTTGCTCCATCTTTTTCATAATGCTGCCTCCGTTTTCTTTTTATTTATCTGTATATACATAACGTATATCAACATTATACTATAATAGTCCGATAAAGTCAAGAGCAAATATGCCCGAATGAAACATTGTTTTAAAAAAATTGCAAAATGCTCACATGGGAATAAACCGAAAGGAAGAACCGAAATGCCGCTGAAGATATCCGCGCTGTGCGCCGCTCTGCTTATTGCGCTTGCCGCCGCAATGTTTTTCGCGGAAAAGCCGCATGAATTTTCATTGCCCGATCATGTCACGATATATCTGAAGGACAAGGGTGAAATAATCACCGAGGAATACTGCGATTTCCTGACAGGCTGCGTTTTCGGGCTTATGCCGCCCGAGTCGGAGCGCGAGGCGATAAAGTCAGCGGCGTGCGCACTGAATACGCTGGCTGTTTACCGAATGGCGGAAAACAGCGGCTTCGCAAATAACGGTGCCGATATCACCGCAGAGGAAAACGGCGAGTTCCCGTACATGAGCGAAGCGGAGATACGGGAGTGCTGCGGCGCGTCGGCGGAACGGTATATCCGTAGGGTGCGGGAGTGCACCGAAAAGGCTATGCAGTATGTCATCACATACGAGGAAGCGCCGATTTATGCACAGATGTGCCTTATATCATCGGGAAAGACGGACAGCGGCGCATTCCCCTACCTTGCGGGAGTATCAGCCGAATGCGATACCGAGGCGGACGGCTGGGAAAGCAGCACCGCATTGACCCCGAAAACGGTAAGGGCGGCGCTCGGCGGCATTGCGGGCAAGCCGAGCCTTGTCGGGAACGGCGGCGAATGGTTCTCCGAGCCGCAATACGCCGACACAGGCACGCTTACCTCCGTACTTTTCGGCGGCGAGAAGCTCAGCGGAAAGCAGCTCAAGGACGCGCTCGGACTGCGCAGTGCAGCGATAACGGTATCATTTTCGGAGGACAAATTCCTGTTCGTATGTCACGGCTGCGGCGATAACGTCGGCATGAGCCTTAGCTGCGCGCAGACATTCGCATTGCAGGGCATGAAAATGACGGATATACTTGTGTATTTTTACAAGGACACCGTGCTCACGGCGGCGCGGACGGGGTAACAAAACGGGGAGGCGAGCGCCTCCCCTCATTTTTATGTCGCAATGCCCGCGAACTGGCTCATGTAAAGCTCGTAATAGCAGCCCTTCGCCGCAAGCAGCTCCTCGTGATTTCCCGCCTCGGCGACCTTTCCGCCGCTGATGACGACTATCTTGTCCGCGTCGCGTATCGTTGAAAGACGGTGCGCGATTATAAGGCTCGTCCTGCCCTTCATGAGGTTTATCATTGCCTCCTGAATGTGCATTTCGGTTCGCGTGTCAATGCTGGACGTTGCTTCGTCGAGTATAAGTATTTTCGGGTCGGCAAGCACGGCGCGCGCTATTGAAATAAGCTGCCGCTGCCCCTGCGAGAGATTGCTGCCGCCCTCGGTCAGCATGGTGTCATAGCCGTCGGACAGCTTCTCGGCGAAGTCGTCGACGCGGGCGAGCCTTGCCGCCTCGCGCACCTCCTCGTCCGTTGCGTCCGTTCTGCCGTAGCGGATATTCTGCGCGATCGTGTCGGAGAATATCACGGTGTCCTGCAATACGATTCCGATACTGCTGCGCAGCTTTTTCTTGGGGATACTGCGTATATCGTGTCCGTCAAGGATTATCTCGCCGCCGTCAATGTCGTAAAATCTTGTAAGCAGGTTGACAATGGTGGTCTTGCCGCTGCCCGTCGCGCCGACAATCGCTATCTTCTGACCGCTCTTTACCCACAGGTCAAGCCCATGCAGGACAGGCTCGCCCTTGACATAGGAAAAGTCGATGTTCCTGAAATTGATGTCGCCCTTTACGTCCTCGACCTCGAACGGCTCGTTTCCGCCCTCGTCCTCCGGCTCGCTGTCCATTATCTCAAACACGCGCTCCGCGCCCGCAAGCGCGGTCTGTATCTGCGCGAACTGGTTCGCCAGCTCGTTTATCGGGCGGGTGAAATGCTTTGAATAGGTTATGAACGCCTGAATGGTACCAATGGTGATGACCTGCTCTATCGCAAGCCAGCCGCCGAACGCCGCTATCAGCAGAAAGCCTATGTTTCCTATGCAGTTCATGCAGGGACCCATTATTCCGCCGAGCGTCTGCGCCTTTATTCCCACCTCGCACAGCTCGTCGCTCGTCTTGTCAAAGCCCTCGCAGACGGTGCTTTCGTGGGTGAACGCCTTGACCGTCTTAAAGCCCGACACCGACTCCTCTATCTTCGCGTTTATCTCGCCGAGTTTTACCTGTTGGAGCGGGTAATACTTACGCATGAATTTCGAGAGCAGCCTTGTCACAACAAGCGTCAGCACAAGCGTTATCATGCTCACGAGCGTAAGCAGCCACGAATAATACAGCATCATCGCAAAGCAGCCGATAAGCGTTATCACGCCCGAAATCAGCGAGCTCAGCGACTGCGAAACGGAGTTGGAAATATTCTCCGCGTCGTTCGTCATTCGCGACATTATGTCGCCGTGCTTGTGGGTGTCAATGTATTTTATGGGAAGCGATGAAATTTTTGTAAACAAGTCCTTTCGCAGCGCACGCACGGTGTACTGCGAAAGCTTCGCCGCGAATAATGCCTGAAAATAGGTGAACACCGCCGACAGCAGATAAACTGCCCCCAGAACGGCAAGCCTGCCGACAAATACGCTCATGCTGAACTCCCCGTCGGAGGGGACAAGCGAATCAATAGCGCTCGCCTGAAGCGACGGCGCAACAATGTTCAGCACGGTCGCCAGCAGCATTACCGCCAGCATTCCGATAAGCAGCGAGCGGTTCTTTCCTATGTAAAACAATATCCTGCCGAGCGTTGCTTTGACGTTCTTCGGCTTTTCATGGGGCATTCCCATGCCGTGGGGTCCTCCGGGACCGCCCGGTCCTCTTCCGCCGGGACGGAGATTTACAACAGGCTTGTTATTTTCAGCCAACTCTCTCATCTCCTTCCCTCATCTGCGAATTATAAATATCCCGATAAACAGGGCAGTTTTTGAGAAGATTTTCGTGGCTGTCGAACGCCGCGAGCCTGCCGCCGTCGATAACGGCGATCCTGTCCGCGCTCATAACGCTCGCAACGCGCTGTGCTATCATTATCACGGTGGTATCGCCGAGCTCCTCGCGCAGCGCTTTCTGTAGCTTCGCGTCGGTCGTGAGGTCAAGCGCCGACATACTGTCGTCGAAAACAAGTATCTCGGGCTTTTTGGCGATAGCCCTCGCTATGGAAAGGCGCTGCTTCTGACCGCCCGAGAGAGAAGAGCCCTTTTCGGTTATCATCTCCCCGTAGCCGTCCGTGAAGCCGCCGACAAAGCCGTCCGCCTGCGCGATTTTAGCCGCACGGCGCACCTCGTCGTCGGAAGCGTTAGGGTCGCCCCAGCGGATATTCTGCTCGATAGTTTCGCTGAAAAGCTCCGCTTTCTGCAAAACAAAGCCTATCTTTTTGCGCAGCGCGTCGGTGTCGTATTCCTTAACGTCAACGCCGTCGACAAGCACCGCGCCCTCCGTCGCGTCGTAAAATCGCGGGATAAGGCTGACGAGCGAGGTCTTTCCGCAGCCCGTCGCGCCGAGTATCGCAACGCGCTCGCCCTTGCCTACCTTGAATGAGATGTCGTTCAGCACATTGTTCGCCTGAACATTGGGGTAACGGAAGGAAACGCCGCGGAACTCAACGGTGCCCGTTTCATTGGTTTTTCCGTCAAAGCCGCCGTCGGTTATCGCGGGCTCGGTATCGAGTATTTCGCGGATACGCTTCGCGGAAGCCATTGCCCTTGTAACCTGCTGGAACAGCATACCTATCATCATCATTGACATGAGGATCTGCGTGATGTAGGTTATGGACGCCATTATCTTACCGACCTCAAGCTCCGCCGCAGCGGTCTGCAGCCCGCCGACATAAATAACGGCAAGCACCGTCGCATTCATCAGTATCGACATTATCGGCATGAGCAGCGCCATCAGCTTCTGAACGCGCAGGTTGGTATTGCACAGGTCGTCGTTAGCCTTTGAGAAGCGGTCAGCCTCGTATTCCTCGCGGGTGTAAGCCTTGACGACGCGGGCGCCCGAAACGTTCTCCTGAACAACGCTGTTTACGCGGTCAAGCTTGCTCTGAACAATGCCGAAAAGCGGCGCGCCCTTTTTCAGGACAACTATTATGATGACAAGCTGTATCGGCAGCGTGACAAGCAGCACAAGCCCGAACGTAACGTTTATCGTCAGCACCATAAAAATGCCGCCGATAAACTGCATACCCGTCCTGATGACCATGCGCAGCGCCATGTTCACGAAGTCCTGACAGGCGGTTATATCGTTGGTAAGGCGCGTTACGAGCGAGCCGCAGGTGAATTTGTCCGTCTGCTGAAAGCTCATGCTCATCACGCGGCGGAACGCGTCCTTTCTGAGGTCGCGCGAGAATTTCTGAGAAGCCATTGTCCCGAAAACACCCGACATAACGCCGCCGAAGCAGCCGATGAGCACCGTCACGAGCATTTTCAGCCCGACGTTTATAATTATGTCCATATTCTGCCCGAGAACGCCGTTGTCCACAATGCGCGACATCAGCTCGGGCTGAAGTAAGTCCATGCTTACCTCAAGAATCATGAACAGCGGGGAAAGAAGAGCAAGATACCAGTATTTTTTCAGGTATCCGAGTACCTTAGCCATTCTCGCCTCCGAGCACGGCTCTGAGGTTGTCGCTCATCTTGTCGACAACGGTGCGCGCGGATTTGAGCTCCTTTTCGGAAAGACCGCCGAGCATTATCTCTTCCGCCTTTTCAAGGGCATCGATTATCTTCGCGTGCATTTCTCTGCCCTTTTCGGTGATGTAAACGTGAGTTTCGCGGCGGTCGGCGTCGTTCTTCTCGCGGCGGACGATACCCTCGCGCTCCATGTTGCGGAGCGTTATGCTTATCGTCGGCGCCTTCAGCCCTGTCATTCTGACAAGCTCGAGCTGCGTCAGGCTCTCGTTCTCCATCAGCGGCTGCATTACATGGCGGTAAGAGCTGCGCATTCCAATCTTTTCCAGCTCGTCGCACACGAATTTCCCGAAGAGGTAGCTTGCCTCGTTAACGCTCTTGATAGAGTCGCTGCCGCGGAATACAAATGAGTTGTTGTTCGTTGTTTTCATGATCATTTCCTTTCTGTGTCTGCACCTTCCCGCCGCAAAGCGGGAGTATTTCATAAGACAAGCGCTGCCAAGAGAAAATTACAGGAAGAAGAAGCGGAATATGTGTCAAAATTAAGTTAGAATAATAATTGTTCCCTTTACTTATCTTATCAACCTATTTTATTATACCTCTTTTTTTGTGATTGTCAATAAATTTTAAGTGAAAAATTGATGAAAATTGACAGACCCATTTTATGGTATTTACGTTAACGGCGCGGTGTAACGGCATTAACCACTTTCGCACAGTTTAATAATAGCATTTTTCAGCGATTTGTTACCGCTTTGTAAACATTGTAACCGCCTTGACATTTTTGAATACATATTGTATAATAAGAAAGGTTGAATTTTTCGAAAAATTCCGACCGAAAGGAAAAACAAAACAAAGGAAAAGGCGGGACTTAATGAAAAAGCTCTTATTCGCGGCTGCGGCGCTCGCGGCGGCAGTTATATGCGCCTGCACGGCTTCCGCAGAAGAAACAAGGCTCCACACCCTCTCGCACGAAAGCGGGTATTACACCACAGCGCAGCTTGTCCGCGTGACCGCCGGGGAGGGCGCCGAGGTATACTACACCACCGACGGCACCAAGCCCGACGAAACCGACGCCAAATATGACAAGCAGCCCATTGTCGTTACGGAAAACACCGTCATAAAAACCGCGGTTTATGTTGACGGAAAGCTTGTCGAAAGCGACAGCGCAAGCATAAAGATCCGCACGGTAACGCCCGCCGCCTCAAAAAACAGCGGCACCTACTCCGAGGCGTTCAGCGTGAAGCTGTCCTGCACCGACAAGAATGCCGCAATTTACTACACCACCGACGGCAGCACCCCGAATGTTAACTCCAGAAAATACACAAAGCCGCTTAAAATAAGCGCCGACACAACGCTTAAATTCACGGCGGTAGGCGACAATCTTGCGCGAAGCCCCATTGTCACCAAAAAATACACAATTTCCACCGATGTATACGACGAACCGCACAGGCAGGCGCTTTTCGAGGCGGTGAACGAGCTGCGCGCGGAATACGGGCTCTCGCCGCTGAAAACGCTCCCCGAGCTGGACAAAATAGCGCAGCAGCGCGCCGAGGAATGCTCGGTATACTTCTCCCACACACGTCCCGACGGCACGAAATGGTACACGCTGCTTGCACAGGCGGGTCTTAAACGGAACGACCGCGCCGAAAACCTCTGCTACTATTACGCCGACGCAAAAACGGCGATAAAGTCATGGCTAAGCGACAGCGCCCACCGCAAGAATATGCTTGACCCCGACCTGAAATACATAGGAATAGGCTATTACAAGGCATACGGCGTACCTTACTGGTCGCAGGTATTCATCGGCGATTAAGGCGATTAACGCAAAAAACGGAGATAATGCAATGCTGAAAAAAATACTCTCTCCCGAAACCTGCGCGAAATGCCGCATTTGCTGCGGCTTTGTCGACGAGGACAAGTGGGAGATACCGCTCGTTTTCCCCGAAAACAAGGACAGTATCGAAGAAAAATTCGGGTTTCACCTTGTCCCGCGCGGGAATGAATATGTTTTCGATATGGAATTTGACGGCGACAGGCTCGTATACTGCCCCGCCGAATCGGAGCACGGCTGCGTTCTCGGCGGGCTTAAACCGTTCGATTGCAGCATCTGGCCGTTCAGGGTGAACGAGCTTTGCGGAAAGCGGGTTATCACCGTGTCGCCCGTCTGCCCCGGCGTTTCGTCGCTCCCGCTCGACAGGCTGTGCAGCTTCCTGCGCGAGGACGGGTTCGCAGAATTGCTTTTCCGCACTGCCGACAAGCACCCGGATATGGTAAAGCCTTACATCAGCGGCTACCCGATACTGCTTGTTGAGGAAAAATCCGACAAGTCGTAAAATTACTAAAGAAACATCAAAATGTAAACCAAACATAACATTGAAGTAAATTCCGATTGGTTGACTTCCGTCGGAATTTTTTCTATAATATTTTCAAAGGGCAGCCGCCGAAACGCATAAATCGGACGCAGCCTTTCAGGGAGGAATTATCAATGGACCCCAACAATCTTAAATACTACCGCAAGCAGAACGGCTACACGCAGGAGCAGCTTGCCGAGAAGCTCGGCGTTTCCCGTCAGGCGGTGGCAAAATGGGAAAAGGGCGAAACGCTCCCCGACATCGACAACGTGATAGCGCTCGCCGACCTGTACGAAATAACCGTTGACTCGCTGGTGCGCAATGTCACAAAGGCAACCGGCACAAACGCCACAGGAAAGCAGCATATGTTCGGCGCGGTGCGCATAAACGACAAGGGTCAGATAACGCTCCCCAAGCGGGCTCGCAGCGTTTTCGACCTCAAGCCGAACAGTATGCTCCTCGTTCTCGGCGATGAGGACAGGGGTATCGCACTGGTCAAAATCAGTGAGTTTTTAGGCGGATAAACCGCCGCGGAGGTAACCATGATCTCAGTCGAAACACGACAGCTAACCAAAAAATACAAGGACAAAACAGCCGTTGACAAGCTCGACCTTACCGTCGGCGAGGGCGAATTTTTCGCTCTGCTCGGGGTCAACGGCGCGGGAAAAACGACCACCGTGCGTATGCTCTCCTGCCTTTCAAAGCCGACCTCGGGCGAATGCTTCATTATGGGTCACAGCTGCGCCGCCGAGTCTGCGGAGGTAAAGCAAATTGCGGCAATATCGCCGCAGGACACCGCCGTTGCAGAAAAGCTGACGGTGCGCGAAAATCTCGAGATGATATGTGGTATCTATGGATTTGACAAAGCGAAAAAAAGCAGAAAAACCGCCGAAATGATAACGCTCTTCGGGCTGGGTGAATACGAAAACAGCGCCGCAAAGACCCTTTCGGGCGGCTGGAAGCGCAAGCTTTCTATCGCAATGGCGCTGATAACCGAGCCGAAGGTGCTGTTCCTCGACGAGCCGACGCTCGGGCTGGACGTTCTCGCGCGGCGCGAGCTGTGGGACGTTATCAGGGGGTTAAAGGGCAGGATAACAATAATCCTCACCACCCACTACATGGAGGAGGCTGAACAGCTCTCCGACCGCATTGCTATCATGATAAACGGAAAACTCGCCGCCCTCGGCACACTCTCGGAGCTTGAGAGCTTGACGGGAGAAACAGGGCTTGAAAACGTGTTCGTAAGCGTTGCGGAACGCGGCAGAAAGGAGGCAGCGGAATGAGCGCGATAGCTGCATTTTCATCAAGGAATTTCAAGGAGGTAGTCCGCGACCCGCTGAGCTACATATTCTGCCTCGGATTTCCGCTCGTTATGCTTGTCATCATGACGCTTGTCAACGAGAGTATTCCCGCGCAGGTTGGAATGACGATTTTCCGCATAGACAACCTTGCGGGAGGAATTGCCGTGTTCGGTCTGACCTTCGTTATGCTGTTCACCTGCATGGGCATTTCCAAGGACCGCACGGGGGCGTTCCTCACAAGGCTTTACGCCTCGCCGATGCGCTCCGCCGACTTTATCCTAGGCTACACCGCGCCGATGTTCCTGCTGTGCGTTATTCAGATAGTGATAACATTTATCGCTTCGTTCATCGTTTCGCTTATAACGGGCGTTGAGCTGAGCGCTGTCGGGCTGCTGCTCTCGCTTGCGGCGCTTTTACCCTCCGCGCTGATGATGACGGGCTTCGGGCTGCTTTTCGGCAGTCTTTTCGGGGAAAAGGCTGCGCCGGGGCTTTGCTCGATAGTCATTTCCCTCGCGTCGTTCCTCGGCGGTGTTTGGTTCGACGCCGACAGCACGGGCGGCGTTCTCCTTGACATCTGCCGCGTGCTCCCGTTCTATCACTCCACCCGCGCGGCAAGAGCGGCGGCTGCTCTTGACTTCGAAACCTGCCTGCCGAGCCTGCTTATAACGCTTGCTTATATGGCGGCAGTTATGGCGGCGGCAATTGCGGTGTTCCGCATTAAAATGAGAGCGGACGCCGAATAAAAGTAAATGTTAACCAAGAAAAAAGCCCGGGAATAATCTCGGGCTTGCAGTCTGTCGAAAAAGTACCTTTCCCGGGCTGCCGAGAAAGGTGCAGATGCTAGGAAGCG
>JBJFHP010000110.1:0-2898 GCA_051893715.1 Oscillospiraceae bacterium | reverse complement strand
AAGCTCCTGACCCTTGGGAGCGGGAGCGCCGAACAGCGTTCTGCCCGTGAAGATAAGGTCTTTTCTCTTATCATATGTTTCCTTATTAACAAGGAAGTATTCCTGCTCTGCGCCGACAGTCGCAACGACTCTCTTTGCGGTGGTGTTGCCGAACAGCTTGAGTATTCTCAGCGCCGCGTCGGAAACAACGTCCATGGAGCGCAGCAGAGGAGTTTTCTTGTCCAGCGCTTCGCCGGAATAGGAATAGAATGCGGTGGGGATATATAAGGAGCCGCCCTTTACGAAAGCGTAGGAGGTAGGATCCCATGCGGTATAGCCTCTTGCCTCGAATGTGGCTCTGATGCCGCCGGAGGGGAAGCTGGACGCGTCAGGCTCGCCCTTGATAAGCTCCTTGCCCGAAAATTCCATAATAACAGTGCCGTCGCCCATCGGGGAAATGAAGCTGTCGTGCTTCTCGGCGGTGATTCCTGTCATCGGCTGGAACCAGTGAGTATAATGCGTTGCGCCCTTTTCGATAGCCCAGTCCTTCATGGCGCTTGCAACTACGTCGGCGATAGAGCTGTCAAGCTCCTTGCCCTCTGCGATAGTCTTTTTCAGTGTCTTGAATACATTCTTGGGAAGACGCTGCTTCATTGTTTCTTCGTTGAATACGTCGATACCGAACTGTTCAACCACGTTAAAAGTTTCTGCCATGTCCCTTTTCCTCCTTGAGAGTTGTTTTGTTTAGTTTTCCGATAAACACAAAAAACGGCGTTCGGAGCGCAGGAAACCTGCCCTCAAAACACCGTCGTTTCGCTTATCACAGTTATTATTATAGCGGAAAAATGCCGTTTTGTCTATTGCATTATTGAACAAATCGCCGTAAATTTTTCGGCGCATTTTTCAGCACCTTGCACAAACCAAAGGGAAAATCATGCAATTGCACAAGCTTTAAGTTTCTCTGTACGGCTGAATTGTCCATTAAAAGTAAAAAACAAGCGTGATTTATGCAAGTTATCCCAATCAATCTTGCAGGAGCAATTTTACAAAACAAACCCCGCAGCATTGCGCGGGGTCAGTAAGCTTATTTTCCGAACATATCCTTGAGCTTCGAGAAGAACGAGCTGCGCTTTTCGTAATTCTTCGGCTCGAGCGTGTCCTCGAACGCCTGAAGCGCGTCCTTCTGCTTCTTGGAAAGGTTCTTCGGAACTTCAACGTTAATGCGCACCATCTGGTCGCCTCGGTCGCCCTCATTGCGCTGGAGCTTCTGAACGCCCTTTCCGCGCAGACGGAACACCGTCCCGGGCTGAGTCCCTGCGGGGACGTTGTAGCTCACCTTTCCGTCAATGGTAGGTACTTCTATCTCTGCGCCGAGAGCCGCCTGCGCGTATGTTATCGGGAAATCAATCCAGATATTGTAATCCTCGCGCTCGAACATCGCGTCCTTGCGGACGGTTATGCGCACCTTGAGGTCGCCGCGCTGACCGCCGTTGCTGCCCGCGTTGCCCTGTCCGCGCACGTTCAGCGTCATGCCGTTGTCGATACCCGCGGGCACCTTCACGCTAACTGTCTTGCGCATATTGACCTTGCCCGAGCCGCTGCACTTCGGGCAGGGAGTTTCGATTATCCTGCCCTTTCCGCCGCACTTCGTGCAGGGGCGCTGGCTCATCATAGAGCCGAACATCGTGCGCTGCTGAACATTGACCCTGCCCGAGCCCTTGCAGTCGGGGCAGGTCTTGGCGGTAGTGCCCGCCTTTGCGCCCGTTCCGTTACAGTCGGGGCAGTCCTCTACCCTGTTTACGGTTATATCATGGGAAACGCCCTTGCAGGCTTCCATGAAGCTTATGTCGAGCTGAACGGCGATATCCGTGCCGCGGCGCGGAGCATTGGCATTCCCGCCGGAAGAACGCGAGCCGCCGAAGCCGCCCATTGCGCCGAAAATATCCCCGAAAATATCGTTGATATCAACGCCGTCAAAGCCGCCGCTGAACCCGCCGAAGCCGCCCGCACCGCTGCCCGCGCCGTAGCTCGGGTCAACGCCCGCAAAGCCGAACTGGTCGTACTTCGCGCGCTTGTCGGGGTCGGACAGCACCTGATTTGCCTCGTTGACTTCCTTGAACTTCGCTTCTGCCTCGGGGTCGTCGGGGTTAAGGTCGGGGTGATACTTCTTCGCCATCTTACGATAAGCCTTTTTTATCTCGTCGTCGGAAGCGCCTTTCTGGAGCCCGAGCACCTCGTAATAATCTCTCTTTTCCATATATCATCAATCCTTTACGGGAAAATTCCGCCGCCGAAAAACGTCGGTCATGCGCGGTACAAGACAACGCCCTGCGGCAAAATGCCTCAAGGCGCTGCCCCTATTCACCGGCACGTCAGCCGCGGCAGCGCGCGTTGCTGCAATGCCGCCGAAAATTACTTCTCGGTAAACTCAACATCTACCGCGCCGTCATCATTGCCGCCGTTATTGCCGTTATCCTGTGCGGCGTTCTGTGCCGCCTGCGCAGCCGCAGCCATGTCCTCGGGATTGCCGCCGTTAGCCTGATAGATCCTGCCCGCAACGTCGTAGAACGCGGTCTGGAGCTCCTCCTTAGCCTTCTTTATCGCCTCGATATCGGTGCCCTTGAGCGCTTCCTCGAGCGCGGTGATCTTGGGCTCGACCTTAGCCTTGTCGTCGGCAGTTACCTTGTCGCCGAAGTCGGTCATGGACTTCTTTATCTGATATACCATGGAGTCCGCCTCGTTGCGTGCGTCAACGTCCTCCTTGCGCTTCTTGTCCTCTGCCGCGAAAGCCTCCGCTTCCTTGACAGCCTTCTCGATATCCTCCTTGCTCATGTTGGTGGAGGCGGTGATAGAGATGTGCTGCTCCTTGCCGGTGCCGAGATCCTTTGCGGATACGTTTACGATACCGTTCGCGTCGAT
>JBJFHP010000109.1:0-2899 GCA_051893715.1 Oscillospiraceae bacterium | reverse complement strand
GTCGGGAAGATTCGGACACGATTCTTCCCGACAATATGGGGGAGAGTTCGTATTTATCGATAGTGGGGGAGCCAGAGTTTTCCGCAACGGAAGTTGCGGAAAACGATCCGAATTTTATTTCGCCGACAGTCGTCGGCGATTTTGCTATGCGGGACGTATTTGCAGCGCCCCATAAAGACGACCGCAAAACCATAAAATTCTCGAGGCGCCTGCTCCAAGTACACCCGACAATTCAAGCGCCTCGACACGCATTTTCGCGCGTTGAGGCGCTTTTGTTTTTTGGGTTTTCTCCCGCGTAAAAATCTGTTTCGAATAGCATAGACCGAATTTTATTTCGCCGACAGTCGTCGGCGATTTTGCTATGTTGAACAAATTTGCGATATCCCATAAAGACGACCGCAAAACCATAAAATTCTCGGGGCGCCTGCTCCAAGTACACCCGACAATTCAAGCGCCTTGACACGCATTTTCGCGCGTTGAGGCGCTTTTTCTTTTTTCACCCCGCGAAAAAATTATTTTATATACCATAACCAAGGTTTTCTGCGACATACAATGGTTCATTTTTGATATTGATTTGCCGACATGATATTTTTACCACAAATTCAGAGCAGTTCGTGCATTAGTTGAAAACTTTTGTGCAAAAGTATTAAATTTCGACTCCTTTTTGCCGATATAATAATTATGTAATTTATTTTGGGTTATATATATCATTTTGATATATCGGTAATACCTGGTTAAATAACCCAAATTAAAAGGGAAGGGATCAATATCATGAAAAAATCTTTGAAAATCGGTGCAAAGATCACGATTTATTCCTGCGCAGCAGTAGTTATATCCGCGGCTGTAATGGCGGTTATCACCACTGTGATATTTATGAATTATGTGACAACTCTTCAAAAGAAAGAAACCGCCACGGGCTTGAATGTGCTGAAATCGGAGATCACGGCAGAGGTCAGCGATCTTGAGGGAATTTGCCGTCTGCTTGTCGCGCAGACGGAGGGCAGCCCGATACTGATGGAAAGAATGTGGGATAAGGTTGCAGAGGAGGGACGAAGCGGGGCGTATGTTTCCGACGACAGTGTTGTCTGGCAGTCGCCGGATTTCCCGTTCGGAGCAGAGATCGCAAAGTCGCCGAGCGGTCTTGTAAACAAGGACGGAAAGCTGTTTGCGGTCAATGTTTACCCCCAGGAAGCGGGAACGTATGTCGTGTGCGGTCAACTCGGCGATCCGCACTTTGTCGATCAGGTAAAGGAAAAGACAGGCGCGGAGCTTACTCTGTTCAGGGATAATATCCGCTACAACACCACTTTGCTCAATTCCTCCGGCGAGAGAAATATCGGCACGGAGATGTCCGAGGATATATGGCAGGTCGTTCAGTCGGGTGAGGAGTACATAGGTCAGGCAGTGATAAACGGGGTGAATTATTATGTTAGTTACGCCCCGCTTCAGGACGTGAACGGGAATACTGCGGGCGCGTATTTTGCGGGTTATTCCACGGCTGAATCCGACAAGGAGCTTGCTCTGGCGATAGTTATTTCGGGTATTTCATGCGTTGGATTGTGCGTACTGGTCGCTATTCTGCTGTTTATGGTTATGAATCGTCTGGTGAGAAAGCCGGTTGCCGAGGTAGTGGAGATATGCGGGCAGATAAGCTCTGCGACGCTGGATTCGCAGGATTCCGAGTTCAGGTTTGCCAACGATGAAATGGGCGAAATAGCCGCTAAGCTTACCGATGCAAAGCGCAGTCTGCACAGGATAGTCGGGGATATATCAAGAGTGTTGTCCGCAATGGCGCAGGGGGATTTCTCGGTCAGCCCCGACATACAGTACATGGGCAGCTTTGAGGAGATCAACCGCTCCTTCCGCACGATCCGGGACACCCTCAGCGGGATAATCATGAACATTAACACCTCGTCGGCAGACGTTACGGCGGGCGCACAGCAGATGTCGGACGGGTCGCAGCTGTTGGCAGAGGGAACTACGGAGCAGGCAACAGCGGTCGACGAGCTGTCCTCCACGATAGCCGAGATATCCGATAATATTGCCAAAACCGCCGAAAATTCGAGCAGAGCAAGCGAGATATCCACAAACTGCGCAGACCGGATGATAGCGCAGGGCAGAGAGATGGAGGAAATGCTCGCTGCAATGGACAAGATACAAAAGCAGTCGGAGGCTATATCCAATGTCATCAAGACTATCGAGGACATAGCGTTCCAGACCAACATTCTTGCGCTCAATGCGGCAATTGAGGCGGCGAGAGCAGGGGAAGCGGGAAAGGGCTTTGCGGTCGTTGCGGACGAGGTACGCAACCTTGCTTCCAAGTCGGCGGAATCCGCAAACAGCACCAAGGAGCTTATCTCCTCGACGATAGACGCGGTGGAAAACGGCTCGGGCATAGCGCACAAGACTGCTCAAACCATGAACTCGGTGATAAAGCTGTCGCAGGAGAGCGCCGAGATCGTTGCGGATATCTCGAAGGCGGCAGAGCATCAGGCAGAGGCGGTAAAGCAGGTGACAGTCGGCATAGAGCGCATTTCGCAGGTAATTGCTACCAATTCGGCGACCGCGGAGCAGTCGGCGGCGTCCTGTGAGGAGCTTTCGGCTCAGGCGCGGATACTCAAGGATCAGATCGACCGTCTGAAGATCTGATCGGTATCAATGACAGGTAACAGGCAAAGGCTGTATCCCGAAAAAGTATATGGCCTTCAGCTTGTCAAAAAAGCCATCTTTCACGAAAAAAGAAAGATGGCTTTTTAGAATATGAAGAAAAATCAAGCAGCACGGGATAAAACAAGAGAAAAGCAATCGAAAAATAACGAAAGAAACGCCTTGCCCCACCTGTGCAACGCATACTTTTTGAGGAAGAATTAGCGGTGCAGCGTGCGCGAGAGGGGCAGTG
>JBJFHP010000108.1:0-12021 GCA_051893715.1 Oscillospiraceae bacterium | reverse complement strand
ACGGTCTGAAGAAGGCAAACATCACTCTGAACAGAAAGATGCTTTCCGAGATCGCTATCAATGACGCAGCAGGCTTTACCGCTCTCACCGAGAAGGCTAAGGCAGCGCTTTAATTGGGATATATCTCACGTCTTTTTCGGAGGGCGTGAGATTTTCTGCTATGTGGGGGGTATATTCCGTTGACCGTTTCTTCGAGAAAAAACGACGCTGTGCGGCGCTTCCGCGAGCTGTCGCGCGACAGGAAAATCCGCGCAGAAAGCGGGCTTTTCGCCGCCGAGGGCGACCACCTGTGCGGTGAGCTTTCCCGCTCGGAGCACGAGGTTACGCTTTTCCTTTATACCGAAAGGGCTGCCGAAAAATACCCGCAGACGGCGAATGCGCTGCTCAAAAAGGCGCATGATAGTGTTGTAATAACCGAGGAATTGGCGGAATATATTTCCGATACGAGATCCCCGCAGGGGCTTTTTGCCGTGGGGAAATTGCCCGCCGCCGCCGCGCTTCCCGATAACGCGGGGAGAATTGTCGTGCTGGACGGCGTGCAGGACCCCGGCAACGTCGGCACCGTGATACGCACCGCAGAGGCGCTCGGTATCGGCGGCGCGCTGCTGCTGAACGGCTGCGCGGATATTTGGTCGCCAAAGACAATGCGCGCTTCCATGGGCAGCGTTTTCAGGCTCCCCTGCGTCGTTTCGGACGGCGCAGCGGAAATAGAGCGGCTTATTTCGCGCGGATTTTCCGTTTACGGCGCGAAGCTCGACGAGAGCGCGCTTCGGCTCGGGGAGTTCAAATTCCCCGAAAAGTCGGCGGTGGTCATCGGCAGCGAGGGCAGCGGGATTTCGCCCGAAATTTCGGACAGCTGCACCCACTCGCTCTATATTCCCATTTCGGGCGCGGAATCGCTCAACGCTGCGGCTGCCGCGGCTATAATTCTGTGGGAGTTCTCGCGGTGACGTCCGAAAGCCGCGCGGGTGCATTCGGCGCTTTCGCCGTCGTTTCCGCTGCGGCGGGCGCTGTTTTTGCGGCGTAAACCGCATTGTACAGCTAATACTTTCTGCTTTGGCAGGAAGTACCGCAAAGCCCTGAGAGCCGTCTTTCGGCTTTGCGGTGCTTGTTATAAATATAACCATTTAACCATAAATAAAACTGGGGGAAACATTGTTGTCAGACCTTGTTATACTTGAGTCGCCGTCAAAGGCGAAAACCGTTAAGAAATATCTCGGGGCGGGGTACGACGTTATCGCGTCCACGGGTCATATAATCGACCTGCCGAAGTCAAAGCTCGGCGTTGATATCGAGCACGACTTCCGGCCTCAGTATGTCAATATGAAGGACAAATCCGAGGTAATAAAAGAACTGAAAAAACACGCAAAATCCTGCGGGACGATCTATCTCGCGACCGACCCCGACCGCGAGGGCGAGGCGATCGCGTGGCATTTGTCGCACCTGCTGAATATCGACGAAAACGCGCCCGTCCGCGTGACGTTCAACGAGATAACCAAGTCGGGCGTTCAGTACGGAATGAGCCACCCGCGCACCATCGACCGCGACGTCGTTGACGCGCAGCAGGCGCGCCGCGTGCTCGACCGTATCGTCGGGTACAAGCTGTCGCCGTTCCTTTGGAAAAAGGTTAGGCGCGGGCTTTCCGCGGGGCGCGTTCAGTCCGTCGCTGTGCGGCTCATTGTCGACCGCGAGAACGAGATACGCGAGTTTGTTTCGCAGGAATACTGGACCGTTGACGCAAAGCTTATCGCCGCTTCGTCAAAGCGCGCGTTCTCCGCGAAGCTTGCCGAGGTGAACGGTCAGAAAGCGCAGATAGCGGACAAGGCTCAGGCGGACGAAATACTCGCGCGGCTCGAGAACGCCGATTATACCGTGACAAATCTCAAACGCTCGCAGCGCAAAAAGCAGCCCGCTCCGCCGTTCACCACTTCAACGCTTCAGCAGGAGGCTTCCCGCCGCCTGTCGTTCCAGGCAAGGCGGACGATGAAAGCCGCGCAGGAGCTTTACGAGGGCGTTGACGTTGAGGGAATGGGCGCTGTCGGTCTTATCACCTACATGAGAACCGACTCGCTGCGTATTTCCGACGAGGCAAAGGCTGCCGCCGCAGAGCTTATAAAGGAGCTTTACGGCGCGGAGTATCTCCCCGAAAAGCCGCGGACTTACCGCACAAAATCCAACGCGCAGGACGCGCACGAGGCTATCCGCCCGACGACCGTGAGCCTTACCCCCGAAAAGGTAAAAAGCTCGCTCACGCCCGATCAGTATAAGCTTTACAAGCTGATATGGGAACGCTTTATGGCAAGTCAGATGCAGAACGCGGTAATGGACACCGTGTCGGTGGATATCACGGCTGCCGACTGCCTGTTCAAGGCGAGCGGCTATTCCGTGCGGTTTGACGGCTTCACAAGGCTGTACGAGGAAACAAAGGAGAACGACGACGAGCAGAGCGGCGCTCTCCCCAAAATAGAAAAGGGCGAGAAGCTAAAGCCCAAGGAGGTGCTCGGCAACCAGCACTTCACGCAGCCGCCCGCGCGCTACAACGAGGCGTCGCTCATCAAGGCGCTCGAGGAGAACGGCATAGGCCGCCCGTCGACCTACGCTCCGACTATCTCGACGATACTTGACCGCCACTATGTCGAGCGCGAAACGGGCAATCAGCTCCGACCGACATCTCTCGGAGAGGTGATAACCGAGCTGTTAAAGGATCACTTCAACAGCATTGTCGACGTCAAGTTCACCGCAAAAATGGAAAGCGACCTTGACGACATAGAAAAGGGAACAATGAACTGGGTCGACACCCTGAAAAAATTCTACGGCGGCTTTGCCGCTTCGCTCGACAAGGCGGAGCAGGACATGGAGGGCAAGCGCGTTAAAGTGCCCGACGAGCCGACGGATATAGTCTGCGAGCAGTGCGGCAAGCCCATGGTCATCAAGATAGGACCCTACGGGAAATTCCTCGGCTGCTCGGGCTTCCCCGAATGCAAGAACACAAAGAAGATAGTCACCGAAACAAAGGGCAGCTGCCCCCGCTGCGGCAGGAAAATGCTCGCGAAAAAGTCCAAGAAGGGCAAGCCCTTTTACGGCTGCGAGAATTATCAGACCTGCAATTTCATGACGTGGGATCTCCCCATTGAGGAGAAATGCCCGCAGTGCGGCGCGTCGCTCTTCAAAAAGGCGGGAAAGCTCGGAAAAATTTATTGCGCAAGAGAGGGCTGCGGCTACGAGCGGCCTTTGGATAAAAAGGATAAGAATGATGAGGGTTAAGGTCATCGGAGCGGGGCTCGCGGGGTGCGAGGCGGCTATGCAGCTTGCGCGGCGCGGTTTCGAGGTCGAGCTGTGCGAAATGAAGCCGCAGAAATATTCCCCCGCGCATAAATACGCGGGCTTCGCGGAGCTTGTATGCTCCAACTCGCTTAAAGCCGCGCGCGTCGACAGCGCCTGCGGACTGCTCAAGGAGGAGATGCGCAGGCTCGGCTCGGTCATTGTCGAGGCGGCGGAAAGAACGGCTGTTCCCGCAGGCGGAGCGCTCGCGGTCAACCGCACGGAGTTTTCCGACGAGGTGACAAGACTTGTGACCTCACACCCGAATATTACCGTAATCAGCGGCGAGGTAACGGAGTTCCCCGAAAAAAACGCAGTCATCTGCACGGGACCGCTCACCTCGGACGCTTTCGCGGAGAAAATACGCGCGGTGTGCGGCGAGGGGTTAAGCTTCTACGACGCGGCGGCGCCGATCGTTACCGCCGAGAGCATTGACTTCACCAAGGCTTTTTATCAGACGAGGTACGACAAGGGCGACGCGGATTACATCAACTGCCCGATGAACAGGGAGGAATACGAGCGCTTCTACGAGGCACTTATCCACGCGGAAAGCGCGCCGTTAAAGGAATTTGACCGACCGACAGAGAAAAGCGGCATGACGGTTTACGAGGGCTGTATGCCCGTCGAGGTGCTTGCGGGGCGCGGCATTGAAAGCGTGCGCTACGGCTGCATGAAGCCCGTTGGGCTGACCGACCCGCGCACGGGGACGCGCCCCTACGCCGCCGTTCAGCTCCGCAGGGAAAACCGCGAGGGCACGCTCTACAACATCGTCGGCTTTCAGACGAACCTTAAATTCGGCGAGCAGAAGCGCGTTTTCTCAATGATACCGGGGCTGGAAAACGCGGAGTTCATGCGGTACGGCGTAATGCACAGGAACACGTTCATCGACAGCCCGCGGCTGCTTGACGTGCATTTCATGCTGAAGGGCTCGGACAATATTTTCTTCGGCGGTCAGATGACGGGCGTTGAGGGCTACGTCGAGAGCGCGGCGAGCGGCATTGCGGCGGGGCGCGCGCTTGCGGACAGGCTTGAGGGAAAAGCGCCGACGGTGTTCCCGCGGACGACAATGCTCGGGGCTCTCTCCGCTTACATCAGCGACCCGTCGGTCGTTGATTTTCAGCCCATGGGCAGCAATATGGGCATACTTCCCCCCACGGAGGAAACGTTCCGCGGCAAGCAGGCAAAACAGAACAAATACGCGGCGCTCGCGAAGCGTGCGCTTGAGGATCTGGACAGGATTCTTAATACATAGAGGTGGTCAATATGAAAATTGTTATAGACGGTTTCGGCGGCGACAACGCCCCCGACGAGGTGCTCAAAGGTGCGGCGCTTGCGGTGGAGGGACTTGGCATAGAGATAGCGGTAACGGGCGATATCGCAGTCCTCGAGGAGCGCATGAACGCGCTGAAGCTTGACCGTAAAGGTATAGAGCTTGTGCCCGCCGAGGGAATAATCACCACCGAGGACAACCCCCGCGCGATACTCAAGGAAAAGGCGGGGACATCAATGGGCGTTGCGTTCAATATGCTTGCCCGCGGTGAGGCTGACGCGGCGATAAGTGCGGGCAGCACCGCAGCTATCGTCATCGGCGGAACGATGATAGAAAAGCGTATCAAGGGCGTAAAGCGCACCGCGCTCGTCCCGCTCATGCCCTGCAAGGGCGGCACGCGCTACTGCGTGCTTGACGGCGGCGCGAATATCGAGTGCCGTCCCGAAATGCTCCAGCAGTTTGCGATAATGGGCAGCTGCTTCATGGAAAAGACAATGGGCATAAAAAATCCGCGCGTCGGTCTGCTGAATATCGGCACCGAGGACGAAAAGGGCAGAGAGCTCGAGCACGAAGCGAAAAAGCTGCTCGAAAACACACCCGTAAATTTCGTGGGTTATGTCGAGGCGCGCGAGGTTCCGCTCGGCGCGGTTGACGTTCTCGTTACCGACGGCTTTACCGGTAATGTTTTCCTTAAAGCCTGTGAGGGCATGGGCGCGCTGATGAAGGACGCGCTGAAATCCATATTCTTCGCGAACCTGCTGACAAAGCTTGGCGCGCTTTGCGTCAAGAAGCAGCTCGGCGATTTCATGAAGCAGATGGACTACAAAACGATTGGCGGCTCGCCGCTGCTCGGCACGGCGAAGCCCGTATTCAAGGCGCACGGAAGCAGCGACGCTATAGCGTTTTTCGGCGCGTTCAGGCAGGCGAAGCTTTTTGTTGAGAACAACGCTATTGCCGAAATGACGGAGGCAATCGCCAAGCTCGGCACGGGAGAAGAGGTCTGATATGGCTGATCTGCATGAGTTTGAGGAAAGGCTCGGATACCGGTTCGGGAATATCGCCTTTCTTGAGCGCGCGCTGACCCACTCGAGCTATTCGGGCGGGAAGAACAACGGCAGCAACGAGCGCCTTGAGTTCCTCGGCGACGCGGTGCTCCAGATAGCCGTTTCGCAGTATCTTTTCACCAACATGACGACCGTTCCCGAGGGCGGGCTGACCAAGCTGCGCGCGTCTATCGTGTGTGAAAACTCGCTTTACAGCTTTGCAAAGCGGATCGACCTCGGGAAGTATATCTACCTCGGAAAGGGCGAGGAAATGACGGGCGGGCGCGACAGGCGCTCGATACTTGCGGACGCGTTCGAGGCGGTAATTGCCGCCATTTACCTCGACGGCGGAATGCCCGAAGCGGAGAGGTTCATACTGAAATTTGTCCCGTCGATAGAGGCGCTGAAAAGCGGCAAGGTAAAGCTCGGCGACTACAAGACCATTTTGCAGGAGATAATACAGCAGAACCCCGAGGAGCGTATTTCCTACAATGTCACCGAGGAGGACGGGGAAAATCACCACAAGCTTTTCACGGCAGATGTGCTGCTCAACGGGCAGGTCATCGGCAGCGGAAAGGGTCAGAGCAAGAAAGAAGCGGAGCAGGCGGCAGCGCGCGAAGCGATACAACTGATGGGCTATGAAACAGACTAACGTTTCGATATTCATACCGCACGTCGGCTGTCCGTACAGGTGCAGCTTCTGCGACCAGCGGAGCATTTCGGGGACGGTCACGCCGCCGCGCGGCAGCGATGTTTCGCGTATCTTGGATGAACAGGCGGGACACCTCGCCGATATCGGCATGACCGCCGAGATAGCGTTTTTCGGCGGGAGCTTCACGGCTGTTCCGCGCGGGTACATGACCGAGCTCCTCGAGGCGGCAAAGGCGGCGCGTGAGAAATACCCCGTCTACAACGGCATTCGCTGCTCAACGCGTCCCGACTGCATTTCCGTGGAGATACTCGGGCTGCTGAAAGGGTACGGGGTGACTGCTGTTGAGCTCGGCGCGCAGTCTATGAGCGACGAGGTGTTAACGGCGAACGACCGCGGCCACACCGCCGAGGACGTGCGCAGAGCGGCGCGGCTAATCAAGGCTTTCGGGATAGAGCTGGGGCTTCAGATGATGACGGGGCTTTACCGCGACAGCGAGGAAAATGTACGGTACACGGCGGAGGAATTTGTCGCGCTCGCGCCGAAAACGGTGCGGATTTACCCGACAGTTATCCTTGACGGGACAAGGCTCGGCGAGCTTTACAAAAGCGGCGAATACCGCAGCTTTTCGTTTGAGCGGACGGTCGATATCTGCGCGGAGCTTCTCGGGCTGTTTGAGAAAAATAATATCGCGGTGATAAGAATGGGGCTGCACGCAAGCGCGGACGTCGAGCGGGAAATGCTGGGCGGTGTGTATCACCCCGCATTCCGCGAGATATGCGAGAGCAGGCTGTTCCTGAATGAACTGAAACAGCAGCTCGGCGCGCTCCCGAGGGGAAATTACACCGTATTCACGGACAAGAAAAATATCAGCAAGGTCATCGGTCAGCGCCGCGGAAATATCGCCGCGCTCGCCGATAATGGCTATAAAATAAAGGTCAGGGAGCAGGCGGGCGTTCATCTCGCCGTTGTCCCCGAAAACAGAGGGTAGTCAATGTTTTTTAAGACGCTTGAAATTCACGGCTTCAAGTCCTTCGCGGACAAGACCGTACTGAATTTCGACACCAAAACCACGGCGGTCGTCGGAAGCAACGGCAACGGCAAAAGCAATATAAGCGACGCCCTGCGCTGGGTAATGGGTGAGCAGGGCGCGAAAACGCTGCGCGGCGAAAAAATGGAGGACGTTATCTTCCACGGCACTGTTGAGCGCAAGCCCATGGGATTTGCGAAGGTCGCGCTGACCATGGACAACACCGACAGGGCGCTGAATGTCGACGCGGACGAGGTTGTCATTTCGAGAAAGCTTTACCGCTCGGGCGAGAGCGAGTACCTTATCAACGGGCAGAAGTCCCGCCTGAAGGATATTCAGGAGCTTCTTATGGGCACCGGGCTCGGCCGTGACGGGTATTCCATAATCGGTCAGGGGCGCGTTGCGGAGATAGTCAACGCAAGGGGCACTCAGCGCCGCGAGATATTCGAGGAAGCGGCGGGAGTTTCGCTGTTCCTGCACAAAAAAGCGGACGCGGAAAAGCAGCTTGCCAACGCCGAGGAAAATATCACCCGACAGCGCGACATTATCCGCATGGACGAGGAGCGCCTGCCGATACTGAAAAAGCAGTCGGAAAAGGCGGCGCTCGCTTCGGAGTTAATGGCGCAGAAAAAGGAGCTTGAGATCTCCGTCAGCGTTGCGAAGCTGAACGAGCGAAGGGAGCAGCTGAAAAAGCTGGACGACGACCTGCTGCTCAACCGCGGCGAATGCGAGCACTACGAGCACGACGCAAAGCGCGCGCAGGACGAGATAGAGCGGCTTGCGGACGAGAAGCTGTCGGTTCAGGGCTCGCTTGAACGCTGCCGCTCGGGTATTCAGGCGGCTAACGAGGAGCTTGCGGAAAAGCGCGCCGCCGTGCAGGTCGCGGAAAATGACCTCCGACACAACGAGCAGCGCCGCGCGGAGCTCACCGAGCAGCTTAAAACCGCCGAACAGAGCAGCGCGGATTTCGACGGCAAAATAGCCGAGATAAATAAGAAGATCTCCGAAAAGCAGGGCGAAGCGGACGCGCTTGAAAGCGAAATGTCGCAGTGCAACAGCGAGCTTGCCGATATATCGAAGAAAAGCAGCGAGGCGGGCGAGGAGTATTCCGCGGTGGAAAGCGAGCTTGCGGACGCCTACCGCCAAAAAAGCGAAGCGGAGATCGCGGCGGCGCAGGCGGAGCGTTCCGCAGAAGAAGCCGAGGAGCAGCGAAAGGTGTTCCTTGCCGACCTTGAGGACAGCGAGGGAAAGACCGCGCAGTACAACGCGGAGCTTGAGCAGGCGAGGAGCGCGGTGCAGGCTGTCGCGGAAGAGCGCGAAACGATGAAGAACCGCATTGCGGGCTGCGAGAAGCTGAACGAGGGCAAAAAGCGCCGTATGAACGACGCGCGCGAAAAGCTCGACGAGGCGAACGCGAAGCTTGGCGAAAAGCAGCAGAGATACCGCGTGCTTTCCGATATCGAAAAGAGCAAGGAGGGCTACTACCGCTCCGTAAAGGAGGTCATGAACGCCTCCGAGCAGAACAGGCTCTCGGGCATTCACGGTATCGTTGCGGACGTGATAACGGTGGACGAGAAGTACGTCCTCGCAATCGAAACGGTGCTTCAGCCCGTCATGCAGAACATCATCGTCGACAACGAAGAAACGGCGAACCGCTGTATCCGATTCCTTAAAGAAACGGGCGCGGGGCGCGCGACGTTCTACCCGCTGACATCAATGCGCGGGCGCAGCCTTAACGAGCCGCGGCTCTCGTCGGAGCGCGGTTTCGAGGGCATAGCTAGCGAGCTTGTCGAATGCGCGGACGAGTATGACGAGATAATAAGGAACCTTCTCGGAACGACGGCTGTTGTCGACGATATTGCAACAGCGACCTACATCGGTAAGAAATACGGCTATAAATTCCGTATCGTTACGCTTGACGGTCAGCTCGTCAACGCGGGCGGCTCGTTCACGGGCGGTTCGAGGATAAATAAGGGTGGAATAATCTCGCGAAAGCAGGAGATAGACTCCCTTTACACCGAGGTCAACGCGCTCCGTCAGAGCGTTAAGGAAAAGACCGAGGAATACTCCCGCTATCAGGCGGAGGCGGCAAAGGCTGCCATCGAGATGGAGGGAATGCAGGACAGGCTGCGCGAGCTTGACGGCGAGGAAATACGCGCCAACGCGGAAATTTCCCGCCTTAACAGCCTTATCGAGCAGCTTTCAAGGCAGGGCGAAACCTCCAAGCAGACGCTCGCGAGATTTGACGCGCAGATAGCGCAGCAGCGCGAAACAGCCGAAAAACAACGCGGAATTTCCCTGTCCGTCAGCGAAAGGATAACCGAGCTGGAGGGCGTTCACGCAAAGCAGAGCGCGGGCAGGCGCGAGTTCGAGGAACATATCCGCGCGCTGTCCGAAAAAATACAGCAGCTCAATCTCGGCAGGCTTTCGGCGTTAAAGGATATCGACGCGCTGAAGGTGGAAATCCGCTCCGCGGAGGACAGCCGCCGCATGATGCTTGAAAACAGCGGCGGTTACCGACAGGCAATGGCGGAGCTTGACGAAAGCGACCGCGAGATACGCGAGAATATCGAGCGCATTCGCATGGAAATTGAAAACGGCAGCGGCGAGATTTCCGAAAAGAACGGCGAGATAGAAAAGCTGTCCGACGAGGTGTCGCGGCTTGAGCAGAGGATAAACGAGCTTCACCGCGAGATCAACGAGGCGGGCGGAAACAAGGAGAAATTCTCCCGCGAGGTAGCGCGCCTTGAGGAGCGCCGCGCGTCGGTGCAGAAGTCCTACGACAGCGTTGTGAGCCTGCTGTTCGAGAATTACGAGCTCACCGTGTCGCAGGCGGCGGAGCAGACAAAGCTCCCCGAGAACCTCATGGCTGCGGAAAACGACCTTGCCGACTTAAATAAACGGATAAACGCGCTCGGAATGGTCAACATGGCTTCTATCGAGGAGTATCAGGAGGTGTCAAAGCGGTACGAGTTCCAGACCTCGCAGCTGCGCGACATCGAGAAATCCAAGCGCGAGCTGGAAAAACTCATCGAGCAGCTCACCGAGGACATCAAAACGCGCTTTTTACACAGCTTTGAGGACATCAACACGCATTTCAAGAAGATATTCGTGCAGATATTCGGCGACGGCGCCCATGCGGAGCTTGTGCTGACCGACCCCGACGATGTGCTCAATTCGGGGATTGAAATAAACGCCGCGCCTCCGGGAAAGGTAATAAAGAACCTTATCTCGCTCTCGGGCGGCGAGCAGACGATGGTCGCGATAACGATCTATTTCGCGATACTTATGCACCGTCCGACGCCGTTTTGTATGCTTGACGAGGTTGACGCGGCGCTTGACGATGTTAATGTCGACAAGTACATTTCCTACCTTAACCAATTCAGCAATCAGACGCAGCTCATGGTCATAACCCACCGCCGCGGCACTATTGAGGGCTGCGAGGTGCTTTACGGCGTTTTCATGCAGGAAAAGGGAGTTTCCCGCCTGCTCCGCCGCGAGCTGACCGACGAGCTTGATGTAGAACTGAAATAAAAGGAGGTTTTATGGGATTTTTTGATAAATTCAGGAAAAAGAAAACCGAGGAAATTCCCCCCGAGGAAGCGCTGACGGAAAGCTCCGCCGACGTTTCGGAAGCCCCCGACGAAGCTCCCACGGAAGCCCCCGATGAAGCAGCGGAAGAATTGCCCGCCGTTTTGCCGGAGGATAATTCCGAAGCGCCGAGCGAAGCGCAAGCCGTTCCCGCCGGAGAAGCGGAGCAGACAGCCGCCGATACGGAGGAGGAAGCCGTCGGGGAAATTCCCGCCGAGGAAACGGAGCAAGCCCCGAAGAAGGAGAGCCTGTTCGCAAAGCTGAAAAACGGGCTCAAAAAGACGCGCGACGGCTTTATCAGCAAGGTCGAGCTGCTCATAAATTCCTTCACGAAGATAGACGAGGACTTTTTCGACGAGCTTGAGGAAACGCTTATCCTCTCGGACATCGGCGCGGAAACCTCCATGGAAATATGCGACAAGCTCCGCAAGGAGGTAAAGCGCACCGGCACGACCGACCCCGCGGAGGTCAAGACCCTGCTGCGCGGCATAATCGCGGAAATGCTCACGGGAGGTAACGAGCTCGTTCTCGAGTCGAAGCCGTCGGTGATAATGGTCATCGGCGTAAACGGCGCGGGAAAGACGACCACCATCGGCAAGCTTGCCGCTAACCTCAGGAGAAGCGGAAAGCGCGTTATCGTCGCGGCGGCGGACACGTTCAGAGCGGCGGCTATCGACCAGCTTAACGTGTGGACAGACCGCGCGGGCGTTGAGATAATCAAGCACAGCGAGGGCAGCGACCCTGCGGCGGTCATTTTCGACGCGATAAGCGCGGCAAAGGCGCGCGGCGCGGACGTGGTGCTGTGCGATACGGCGGGCAGGCTTCATAATAAGAAGAACCTTATGGAGGAGCTGAAAAAGATAGCGCGCGTCGTTTCGAGGGAGCTCCCCGACGCTTCGGTGGAAACCCTGCTCGTTCTGGATGCAACAACAGGACAAAATGCAGTCAATCAGGCCAAGCTTTTCAGTGAAAGTGCCGAAATTACGGGAATTGTTCTCACAAAGCTTGACGGAACCGCAAAAGGTGGTATAATAATACCTATAAAGAACGAACTCGGCATACCCGTGAAGCTGGTGGGTGTAGGCGAGAAGATAGACGATCTTCAGCAGTTCGTACC
>JBJFHP010000107.1:0-12025 GCA_051893715.1 Oscillospiraceae bacterium | reverse complement strand
CCGGTTATATTGCCGAGGATACAGGTGCTTTCGGTCTGCCCGAAGCCCTCCATAAGCTTTATTCCCGTGTATTCATACCACTTGTTGAACACCTCGGGGTTGAGCGCCTCGCCCGCAATGGTGCAGTATTTAAGGCTCGAAAGGTCGTATTTTTCCAGCCCCGCCTTTATGAAAAATCTGAACATGGTGGGCGGCGCGCAGAATGTAGTTATGCGGTATTTCTCCATTATAGCCAGCATATTTTCGGGTATGAATTTATCGAAATCGTACACGAAAACGCAGGTTCCCATCGCCATCTGCCCGTAAAGCTTGCCCCATGCCGCCTTTGCCCAGCCCGTGTCGGACACGGTGAGGTGAAGTCCGTCGGGGTCAACATTCTGCCAGTGCTTCGCGGTCTGAATGTGAGCGAGCGCATAGGCGTGGTCGTGGATAACCATTTTCGGATAGCCCGTTGTCCCCGAGGTAAAATAAAGCAGGAATATCTCGTCCGCTTTTGTGGGAACTCTCTCCAGCGTGTCGGGGTATTTTTCTGTTTCGGCGTCAAAGTCCGTCCAGCCCTCGCGGGTGCCGTTTACGATATATTTGTTGTTAAGACAGCCGCCCAGCTGCTCGTCGGCGTCGTCAACGTACTGCGCAACATCGGCGTGGTGCGTTGCAATTACCGCCTTTACGTCAGCCGCTTTGAAACGGTAGGAAAAGTCCTTTGCGGTGAGCAGGTGCGTTGCGGGAATAGCGATAGCGCCTATCTTCATCAGCGCGATCGCGACATACCAGAACTGATAATTTCTTTTAAGGACAAGCATCACATGGTCGCCCTTTTTTATCCCCATGGAAAGGAACATATTCGCCGCCTTGTTTGAAAGCCGCGAAAGGTCGCCGTAGGTCAGGAGCTTCTCGCTGCCCTGAAGATCCACCCACATAAGCGCGCGGCGGTCGGGCTCAAGCTCGCCGTATTTGTCGATGATATCATACCCGAAATTGAAGTTTTCGGGGTATTTTATCCCGAATTTTGTCAGCATTCCATTGCTGTCATAGGTTTCCTCCACAAAATTGAGGTGATAAGATGCAACGTCCATATTGAAAATTCCCTTTCCGCCTTGCCATTTTTTGTTATTTTGTACCGACAGGCAGCCTTATATACATTATATAGTTGACATTTGCATTTGTCAAGGGAAATAATGAAAAACAGCCCGATTTATTGCACAAACAGTTATTTTCTCCGTGTCCTGTCAGCTTTTGGTTATTGACTTGGCGCAGCGAAGCACCTCTTTTAGCTCCTCGTAATCTATGCAGTACGCGGGGTCGCCCGACTTGACCGCCTTTATGAGCGACTTCCCTTCCGCCCAGCGCAGCTCGGATATCTCCTCGCGCTCGAACTTCATGGTTGCGTCGGCGACTTCCCCGCGGTAAAGGTACACCCATGTTATCTCGTTGTTGATAAAGCGCTTGCCGTGAAATTCGTTGTCCTCGCTCACCCTGCGCCGCATGAGCGGAATAAGCGAGGCGGGCTTGGCGTAAACGCCTATCTCCTCGCCCATTTCGCGCACAGCCGCGCCGAGCGGGTCCTCGCCGCTGTCGATATGCCCCGTTACCGCCGCGTCATAGCAGCCGGGGTAGCTGTCCTTATCCTCCGCGCGCTTCTGCACCAGCACCTCGAAGCCGCGCAATCTCCCGCGAATGACCCATATATGAACGCTGCCGTGGAGCGCGCCCGTCCTGTGCACCTCGCCGCGCGGCATTTGCTCGCCGGTGCGCGCGCCGCTCTCATCTCTTATGTCAAATAATTCCTCGTCACTGTACATCGTCGTTACTCCGTCAATGTTACTTTCCCGCAAGCTTCCCGTACATTTCGGGGCGCCTGTCGCGGAAAACTCCCCAGCTCATGCGCATTTCGCGCAGCGCGTCAAGGTCAAATTCATGAACGAGCACGCAGTCGCTCTCCCTGTCCGCGCATTCCGCAAGCGCGCCTACGCCGTCCGTGATGAAGCTGCTGCCGTAAAAGGTGAGGGCGCTGCTTTGGCGGGAATTGTCCTCGTCGGGCGTTACCGTTTCGGTTCCGACGCGGTTCGCCGCAACGACGGGCATAAGATTTGCCGCCGCGTGACCCTGCATACAGCGCTGCCAGTGCGGCATACTGTCGCATTCTATTATCGGCTCGCTGCCTATCGCCGTCGGGTAGAGAAGCAGCTCCGCGCCCATGAGCGCCATGCAGCGCGCCGTTTCGGGGAACCATTGATCCCAGCAAATACCGACGCCTATCCTCCCGAATTTGGTGTCCCACACCTTAAAGCCGGTATCCCCGGGAGTAAAGTAGAATTTCTCCTGATAAAAATGGTCGTCGGGAATATGGGTCTTGCGATAAACGCCGAGAATGCTCCCGTCCGCGTCTATCATTGCAACGCTGTTGTAAAGCACGGTTTCGTCGCGCTCGAAAAAGCTTATCGGCAGCACAACGCCGAGCTCCGCCGCAAGCCCGCGGAAATGCGCCACGGCAGGGTTTTCCTCAAGCGGGAGCGCCAGGTCGTAGCTTGAATAGCGCCGCTCCTGACAAAAATACCATGTTTCAAACAGCTCGGGGAGAAGTATCACGTTCGCGCCCCTTGCGGCGGCTTCGCGGACGAGCCTGTCCGCTTTTTCAATTGATTTCTCCCGCGTATCGGGCACCGACATCTGCACTGCGGCAGCGGTTATCTTTCTCATTTGTTATTCTCCTTTATTGAACCCGTAAAAGCTTGTCGGGGCGTATTTCTCGCTTGTTTCATAAGGCAAAAGCGGCATTTCGTTCCCGCTCAGCGCCGCGGCGATAAGCTTCTTTGAAAGGTCGGGAACGTCCTCGCGGGAAAGCGCCTTTTCCGCCTCCAGCCACAGCACCTCGCTGTTCTCGTCGCCGTCGCTGCGCTCGGTGCCGCCGAGATATTCCGCGCGGAACACAACGTACCAATCGTGCATATTGAACCTTATCCCTATCACGGAAACAGGCTTCACGGTTATCCCCGTTTCCTCCGCTATCTCGCGGACGACCGCCTGCTCGGGCGATTCGCCGCGCTGAATATAACCCCCGGGGATTATCAGCCTGCCCTTACCCGCGCCGTAGGTATGCCGCGCGAGCAGCACTCTCCCCTCGCGAAGCACTACCCCCGCGACCGACTTTTCCCATACGGTGTTATGCTCAGTCATCACGCCCTTCCTTTCCGAAAACCCGCTCCGCCGCCTCGGGGAGTTCCTTTATGCTGTTGATGACTGCCGCGGCAGTTCCTACCGTGCCGAAGCCGTATGCCGCATGGATAAACGGTATCCCCGCCTGCTCCGCAGCAGCCCTGTCGCCCTCGGTGTCGCCGATGTACGCGGCGCGGGCAAGCCCGTTGCGCTCCATGACGAGCCTTATATTGTCGCCTTTCGGGAGCATTGTCCTGCCCCACATCTCATAATCCTCAAAATACTCCCCGAGCCCCTTTGTCCGCAGAAAAAGCTGAACATAGCCGTCGAGGGAATTGCTGACGATAAACAGACGATACTCCCCGCGCAGCTTTTTCAGCACCTCCTCCGCGCCGTCGTAAAGCTCGCCGTGATTTTCTTCAAGGTAGGAATATTCCTCGTTTGTGCAGAGCTGCATAAGCCCCGCGCGGCGCGTTTTCTCAATATCGGGCAGCAGCATATCCGCTATCTGCTCCATGGTTTTCCCCATAAAACGGTGCATATCCTCCGCGGTGACAATTCGGGCGGCGTCCGTGCGGGAAAGCGCCCTTGTCCACGCTCCCGCGCACTGCCGCGAGGAGTCCCACAGCGTCCCGTCAAGGTCGAATATAAGCGCGTTTTTCAAAGCCCATTCTCCTTTCCGAACATGGGTATCTGCTGCGTTATGCAGTGGATATTCCCGCCGCCGATGAGGATATCCCGCGCGTAGACGGGTATCACCTTTCTGTCGGGGAAAAGCTCCGCAAGCTTTGCGCGGGCGGGCTCGTCCGCAGGGTCGCCGAAAAACGGCATGACCACCGCGCCGTTTGAAATGTAGAAGTTGACATATGAAGCGGCAAGGCGCTCGCCCGCCGTCCTTGTCGGCTCGAAATCCATCGTGTCCAGCCCCTCGCATTCCCCGGCGGTCATAGTGACGGGCTTCGGGCAGTAAAGCTTGTGTATCGTGAACGGTCTGCCCTTTGCGTCGGTTTCGCGGGAAAGTATCTCGTAGCAGGACATCGACAGCTCGTACTGCGGGTCGTCCTTGTCGTCCGTCCAAGCGAGCACTACCTCCGCAGGGCGGACGAATGCGCAGATGTTGTCAACGTGCTCGTTTGTTTCGTCGTTGTAAATTCCGCGCTTTAACCAGATAACTTTCTTAACGCCGAGGCAGTTCTTTAATTTAACCTCAATTTCTTCCTTTGTCAGATCGGGATTGCGCCCCGCGCTCAGCAGGCACGCCTCCGTCGTAATGCAGGTGCCCTCTCCGTCGACGTGTATCGAGCCGCCCTCAAGCACAAAGCCGCTCATGTCGTACATATCCTTTTCGTAAAGGTCGCACAGTTTGCGCGCCATTTTGTCGTCCTTGTCCCAAGGGAAATAAAGCCCGTCGACAAGCCCGCCCCACGCGTTGAAGCTCCAGTTTATCCCACGGATATCGCGCCCGTTTGTCACAAAGGTAGGCGCGTAATCCCTCGCCCATGAGTCGTCGGAGGACATTTCGACAACGCGGATATGCGGCGGGAGCATTCTGCGGGCGTTTTCATACTGCCGCGCGCTTGCGCAGACAGTCACCCTTTCGCTCTCGGCTATTGCGGTGCAGACGTTAACGAACGCCTTTCTTGCGGCATATGCGCCGTACTGCCACGAATCGCTCCTCTCGGGGAAAATAAGAATGCAGCCGTAATGCGGGGAAAATTCCGCAGGCATATAAAACCCGTCGGCGGCGGGGTTTGTGTGAAGTATATTCATGGGCAATGTTGCTCCTTTATTAAAATCATTCTTATTATAACACAATACTCCTTTGATTTCAAGACATACCCGCCGCATATCGCGCGTATATATCAGACAGGGTGCCTGACGAAAAATTCCCGTTATTCAATAAAATTAGGGCAATATGTGCAAAAAATACAAAATGATTTTCTATTTTTTGTTTAGAATATTGCGCCGACTTTTGTTGACTATCGTAATATTTTGTGGTATAATGTTCCTAGCGGCAAATTTGCCGGATATTTATTTATTTTGGAGGTTTGGTCATGACAACAAAGGCTATGTCAATCGTTTCGCTCGTTTGCGGTATCGTAGGTATGGTTGGCGGTTTCCTCACCAGCATTCCCGTTATCGGCTGGCTGGTTCCCCTCTGCCCCATCGCAGGTATCGTATTCGGCGCTATCGCTCTTAAGAAGATCAAGGAAGAAGGCGTTACAGAGGGTAAGGGTCTTGCAGTAGCAGGTCTTGTTCTCGGTATCGTTGCTCTCGCGATCGATGTTATCGCTATCATCTGCACAGTTGCTTGCGTTGCAGCTCTCGGCGGTATCGCTTCCATGCAGTAATCGCCAAGTCGTTTCATTCAACGGCAGATCCACAAGCCCTGCCCCCATGGGGCGGGGCTTGTTATTTATAATGAAAGGTGAATTATGTTCTCCGGATTTACTCTTTTCGGCAAATTTATCTCAAGCTATTCCCTGTGCACCGTCGCAGGAATACTCATAGCCTGCCCCCTCGCGATAATGCGCTATAAAAAGCGCGGCGGCAATGACATCAGCATGATATTCGTATTTCTTTTCGGCGGTATCGGCTGCGTTGTCGGAATGCACCTCCTTTTCGGAATAACGAATATTCAGCACTGGCACATTCTTTTCAAGGCGGCGGACTTCGGCGACTTCTTTACGCGGCTTCAGCTCATATTCGGCGGGTCGGTCTTTTACGGCGGGCTCATCGGCGGGCTTATCGGCGGCGGGATATCCATGAAAGTGCAGAAGCTGCCCTTTGATATAACGACAGACTGCGCGGCGCCGTCTATCGCGCTGTTTCACGGCTTCGGCAGGATAGGCTGCTTTCTCGGCGGCTGCTGCTACGGGATAGAATGGGAGCACGGCATTACCTTCACAAATGCGATCGTCGAAAGCGCGAACGGAGTACCGCGTTTCCCCGTGCAGCTGTGCGAGGCGGGGTTTGAATTTGCGCTTTTCGCGGTGCTGTCGGTGCTGCTTTATAAGGACAAGTTTAAGGGAAAGCTGCTCGCGCTGTATCTTCTTATCTACCCCGTCGGGAGATTTCTGTTTGAATTTCTCCGCGGCGACGAATACAGAGGATTTCTTTTCGGGCTGTCGACCTCGCAGCTGATAAGCATTGCCGTGTTTGCGGGCGCAGCGGCGTTCCTTATCATTAAAAGAATAAAACATTCGCAGATCTTACCGGGAAAGGAAACACAATGAATCTTGCAAAACAATTGCTCAGCGCTTTCGCGGCGTTCACCGTTGCGCTTGCGGGCTGCGCGGGAAACACATCGGGCACGGTTGAACCCGACGCCGACGAACAGGTATCGGAGGAAGAAGTAATGGAACTTACACAGAAAACATTCGCTGCCGACGAGCAGCACGTTAAAATGCTCGGAAGAACTCACGCCGAGGACGGCATTCTCTGGCTCGCGCTGTCCGCAAGCGGAGTTGAATTTACCATGAAAGGCACATCGGCTGCCGTTACCCTCGCGGGCGACAGCTCGGTATCCAACGAAAGCAACAGGGCGCGCTTTGCGGCATATGTCGACGGGAAAAGGGTCGCTGACGAAATGGTGACCGAAACGGAGCAGACAGTCGAGATATTTACCTCCGAAACGGAAAAGGAAGTCACCGTAACGCTGCTCAAGCTCTCCGAGGCGGCGCAGTCCACCGTCGGGATAAAGAGCATAAACGTTACCTCGGTCGGAGATATTGCCCCCACGCCCGAAAAGGAGCTCAAAATAGAGTTCATCGGCGACTCGATAACCTGCGGCTACGGCGTTGACGACGAGAACAGGAACCACCACTTCTCCACCGCGACAGAGGACGCAACAAAGGCGTACGCCTACAAGACCGCGCAGCTTCTCGGGGCTGATTACAGCCTTGTTTCCTACAGCGGGCACGGCATCGTTTCGGGCTACACCACCAAGGGCAAGAAGGTAGCGGCGCAGCAGGTGCCGAATATGTACGAGCAGTTCGCGCGTTCCTACGGAAGCTATAACGGCTTCAGCGTTTCAAGCGTCGACTGGGATTTCTCGAAATTTACCCCCGATTTCGTGGTGATCAACCTCGGCACGAACGACTCGTCCTACACGGGCGGCGACGAGGAGCTTATCCGCGAATACATCGACGCATACAAGAAATTCCTCGCGACCGTCCGCCAGGATAACCCCGACGCATACATAATCTGCGCGCTCGGGCTCATGGGTCAGGATCTCTGCAATGCAATAGATACCGTGGTTTCGGAATACACCTCCGAAAGCGGCGACGAGAAAATATCCGCGTTCAGGCTCACAGTTCAGGACGGCGGCAAGAACGGCTTCGCCGCCGACTGGCATCCCACTGCGGCAAGTCATGACATCGCCGCGCAGGAAATGTCAGCCGAAATTCAAAGGATAATGGCGGAATAAACATTCGGGGCGCTTAACGGAATGCTTGACGGAGCGCCCCGCTATCTCTCGGGAGGACAGAAAATGGAGTTCTTCGTCGGCGCTGCGGTCATAATTATGCTGCTTCTGCTTGCGGGAGTGGAGCTGTGGTTTATTTTCCTCGGGATAATATTGCTCGCGGCTGCGGCTGGGGTGTTCACGGCGGGATTTTTCGCGGTGTGCGCGGTAATGCTGATAAGGGCAAATCGCTGTATAGGCTCGTTCGTGAGGTTCGAGAAAAACGGCAGGTTTGACGCGGCGGTGTATTCCGTCAACGGAAAGGAATACAAGAACGTTTTCCCCGCCGAGGTGGTAATGCGCGGAAAGCTTTACTCCGAGGGAAAGCCGGCTAAGCTGTACATTACGAAAGGCGGACGCTGCTTTGACAAAAACGCATTCGTAACAACAGCGGCTGGGCTGCCTACGAGCCTTGTCGTCACAGCCGCGGCGATAATGCTTTTTTTATTCTTTGCCGCGGTGTGAAAATGCGGAAAACAAGACAACAAAACAGCCGTACTCTTTCCGGAGCACGGCTGTAATTATTATGTACGCTTTATACGGAAAAATTACTGGAACAGCGGGATAGATCTGATGATAGCGGGTTCCTTTGCCTTTCCGCTTGCAACCTGGAAGAACGCAATGATCTCGAGAACAAGGATAATGCCCTCGCATACAACGGTTGCCAGCCAGCCGATGAACGGAACGATAGAGAAGAAGCCGACGAGTATGGAGCAGATCTGAAGCTTGAGCGCCTGTCTTACATGGAATGCGGCAAACTTGGAATCCCTGCTTCCGAGCAGCGCGATGATAACGCCGATAACGCTGAGAAGATACGGTGCCATTGCGATGATCTTGTTATCGGAAATATCCTTTGCGTCAAACTCTGCGGTGTGGTCTGTCACCTTTGCGGCAGCGGGAGCGGGTGCGGGCGCTGCGTTGTAGTACGCCGCGTTGGGAGCGGGAGCGGGAGCAGGAGCGGGCGCAGGAGCGGGAGCTGCTGCGTTAACGGGTGTGGGAACAGGTGCGGGAGCGGGAGCAGCTGCCTGAGATGAGCCGCAGAACGGGCAGAACTGTGCGCCGTCAGTGATCTCCGCATTACATTTTACACATAAAGCCATGATAAATTACCTCCGGATAAATATTTATAGCAACAAAACTACACCTTAATAATACCATATTTTCTCTCCGTTGTCAACACATTATTTTAAACTTTTAAAGCGCTCCCCCGATAAAGGAGAGCGCTCCAGGCTGTCGATAAACCCTGAAAACAGGATTTATCTTAATGAATAATGAATAGTGAATATTGAATAAATGCGGTGTGCCCTGCGGGCACGGATTTAAAAGTGCGGTAATATCATTTTTTTAGAACAATCGGCAAAGCCGATACCGCCATTATTCATTCTTCTTTATTCATTATTCAATATTCATTCCTTGTCGAAAAGACTTTTTGACAAGCTGAGCGCTCCCCCGATAAAGGAGAGCGCTTTACATTTACCCTGTCATATCGCCTCGGACACCTCTGCCTCGCTTTCGGGGAGGTAGTAATCCCGATAAACGCTTTCCGCGAGGTCGTAATATTCCTCCGCTATCCATATGCAGCGGCTGAAATGCGAGTTGTTCATATATTCGTTATAGTCCGCCGCGTCGGTCAGGAGCAGCATATATCCGTTCACCGTGAGCGGCGAGTATATGCAGCTGCCCTTTTCCACAAGCTCCCTTACCCTGCTGTCGCCGATATCCGCCTTTCCGAAGCTGTACCAGTCGCAGAACGAATAGTAATACTTATAGGAATCGCCATATTCTTTCTCATAGCCGTTTTCAACGCCCTCGGACAGCGCGATGATATCCTCGGGCGACCAGCTGTAATAGCCGTTATTTCCGTTAAATTTAACGATATACGCGCTCTTTGACATTTTGAGATAGTCGGGGAAGAAATCCTCAACGCCGTATTCCCGCAAAAGCTCGATCGTGTTGTCCATCCATGAGTAGACCCAAATCCACTGAGTGCTCGTGTCAAGGTTCGTCGAACCCGATCCGACCTTTTCCCTGAACACAAACCCGACGTCCGTTCTTGTCTGACCCGCAGCGCTGTACAGAAGCTCGGCGCTCACCTTTTCGCAGTCTTTTCTGTAAGCCTCAAGGAAAGCCTCCGTTGTAAGCCCCGGCGTATCCGTCATGGCGTAACCGTCGTCCGTCGGGTAGTTGACCGAGGAAATGCTCTCGCAGCCTAATGAGCGGCAATATTCGAGCGTCGATGTTTCATTGTCGTACCATGTTTCGGGCGTGATCGCTCTGCCGAGCAGATCATTGAACCGCTCGCTCGGAACGGAGTAGCTGCGCGAAAGCGTCGAGCCGTTTTTCAGGACATAATCTATCGTTACATTACCGCTTGCGCCGACGATATCTTCCTCCCCGTCCTTAGGGATATCGTCATGTATCCCGATAACAAGGCGGATAACGTCCTCGCTGGCGCTGTCCCTTATTGTAAAGGTACGCCCCCCGGAGTCGGGACCCGACCTGTAAAGCTGAAGCGAAACACGCGCCACCTCGTTTTCGCTGGGGACATAATACGCCATTCCGAAGCCGTTCGAGAAGAAAAGCAGCGAGGTTATCGCAAGGCTTACCCCGACAGTCGCCGCCCATTTCGCGGCGGTGATGTGGAATTTCCTGAACGCCTTTCCGCTTATTAGCTCCATTATCACATAAAGGATAAATGTCGACACCGCAAGACCTATCACAACGCCGACGAAAGAATCGCCGTTCTTAATGTTTATGAGCAGCTGCCAGCATATCGGCAGCGCGACCGCAAATGTGACTATCCCGGGGATAATATAGTTCATCGCGCCGAAAACATACGGCTCGCCGACGCGCTCGCTGCGGCGCATTTTAATCAGGAAATATGCCGCTGCGAAAAATGCCGCCGTTATAACAAGCGCGGGAATGCCGTATTCCGGCAGGAATATCGGGAGCAGGTCAAATTCAATGCCGTTAAGAAGCGGGAAAACCGAGGCGAGCAGCATTCCTATCGGAGAAGTGACGCCCATCTGAAGCCCCGCGGTATGCGAATAGTCCATCACTGCGCCGTAGGTGTTGCTTTCAACAATAAAAATGCAGAGCGAATGGATAAGCGGTATCGCAATGTTTATGACAACGGGGTAGATATAAGCCTCCGCTTTCTTTCCGCAGAAGGAAAGCATCAGTATCGTCAGCCCGACAAGCATTATGCAGGAGAAAAGTCCCACAAACATATATTGACAAATTATATCGGAATGCTCCGCCCATTCGGAATAAAACGCGTCGAATTTGACGAAATTCATCAATATCATGCCGACAATTATTGCCAGCAGATGAGGCACTGCGCTTACCGAGAGAACGGCGAGCGAATCGGCGCAAAAGCGCGTATTCATGTTTATCGGGAGGGAGAGATCCATGTCAAGATAGCTCTTGTCATAAAGATATCTGAACCCGCGCACCGTTGTCACAAGGTTAAACACAAACAGCACGAAAAGGCATACCATCGCGACGATAATTGCCGATACCGCGATACTTCCCCATTTATCCGCCATAATTTTTGCTGTGTTAATGAAGGACGAATCGTAATCGTTGGCGGAATATGCGCCGAACTCCGCCAGCTCCACAATGTGGTATTCGGCGTAGGCATAGCTTGTGGGAATAAGCAGCGCGAACGCAAGCGGGTAGGACAGCAGCGAAAGAATGCTGTTCATAATCAAATTCGGGCGCAGGAAGCGGAGCTTATAGGTGAAATATGCGCCGAATTTCGCGAATGCCGCCGGCTTAGCCGCCGAGCTTTGAGCTGTCATAACCGAGCACCTCCATTTCGTAAACAAATATCTCCTCCAGCGAGAGCGGTATCTCGTCGTAAAGCTTCGGCGAGAGCTTCTCCACCGCCGCGCGCACTGCCTCGCGGTCGCCGCGCGCTATGATATGGACAACGCTGCCGCTCGTTTCCATGTGGAGGATATCCACATCGGAAAGCTGCTCCCTTGCAACGGGCGCGCCGAACGCGGTCTGTATCTTGAAAACGCTTCCCTTAACGCTGTCCAGCTCCCTGTCGAAAACGACCTTTCCGTTGTGGAGAAGCCCCACCCTGTCGCAGAACTCGTCTATCTCGCCGAGATTGTGCGAGCTGAAAATTACGGTAAGCTTGTTGTCAACCATCGCGTCGATAAGCATTTGCTTTACGATTATCCTCATCGTGGGGTCAAGCCCGTCGAACGCCTCGTCAAGGAAAAGGTACGGCGTTCTGCACGCGATACCGCATATAACAGCCGCCTGCCGCTTCATTCCCTTTGAAAACGTGTTCAGCCGCTTGTTCAGCGGGAGCCCGAGCGTTGAATAAAGCTTCTGCCAAAGCTCGTCTGAAAAGCTGCTGTAAAACCGCTTGTAATAATCCCTCATCTC
>JBJFHP010000106.1:0-12051 GCA_051893715.1 Oscillospiraceae bacterium | reverse complement strand
CGGCGAAGCCGATACCGCCATTATTCATTCTTCGTTATTCATTATTCAATATTCATTTTTTGTCGAAAAGACTTTTTACGGTGACATTCCCGCTGCCGCACAGCCTGTTCAGCCCGTTAAGCAGCGCGGGGCAGATCCTCACGCCGTTAAGCCCGTTTATTTTCCGCACCTGTCTTGTTGTGTCAAAGCACAGCCTTACGGGGGACACGCCCTTGTATTTCGAAAGCAGCGCGGCAGCCGCTCCCGCGCGGGGGTCGTTTTCGTCGTTAAGCCTTATATACAGCGTTTTAACGGGGTGAGAGGGAAGCTCGTCCGACGGGGTTATCCGCTCGCAGACAAGGCTTGCGCGCCCGTCCCTGACGTTTATTTTCCCCCTGACGGAATAAATCTCGCCCTCGGGAAGCCGCCCCGTATTCCCGAAAAGCTCGGGGAATATCACCGCGTCAATGCTCCCCGTTGCGTCCTCGAAAACCGCGAAGGACATTACCGAGCCGCTTTTTGCGGTGTGCACCCTGAACGAGGTCAGCAGCGCGGTAACGGAAAGCGTTCTCCCGTCAAAGCCTGACAGCGCGTCGGCGATAAAAACGCAGTCCGCGTCGGCGCGGTCAAGGTATTCCGAGGCGGGGTGTCCCGAGAGATACAGCCCCACCGTTTCCTTTTCCATATTGAGCAGCTGAATGCGGCGGAAGTCCTGCGCGCAGGGAAAGGCGAACGCTCCGCTGCCCTCGCCGCCGAACAGGTCTATCTGCCCGCTTTCTATCCGCGAATATTCCTCCGAAGCATAGGCGAGCAGCGCGTCACAGCCGAGCATTAGCTGCCGCCTGTTTTCGGGGAAGCGGTCGAAAGCGCCGCAGCGAATCAGCGCGTCCATATAGCGGCGGTTGTTGTCGCAGCCCGCCATACGCACGGCGAAATCTGTGACGGAGGAAAAATCACCGCCGCGCTCCCTTTCGGAAACGACATTATCAATGAACGCCCTGCCTAAATTCCTGACCGCAAGCAGCCCGAACCGCACCGCGCCGTTTTCTATGGAAAATCCCGCCATGCTTTTGTTGATGTCGGGCGGGAGCAGCTTTACGCCGTTGGAGAGGAGGTCGCCAATATATTCGGCAAGCTTTTCTGTGCTGTCGACAACGCCCGTCATAAGGCAGGTCATATATTCGAGGTAGTAATTCCTGCGCAGGTATGCGGTGCGGTAGGCGACGACGGCGTAAGCGGCGGCGTGGGATTTGTTGAACGCGTAGGACGCGAAAGCCGCCATTTCGTCAAACACCTCGTCGGCGGTCGCGGGGGGAACGCCGTTCGCGACAGCGCCGCAGTTTGACTCCGTGCCGTAGACGAACGCGCTGCGCTCCTCCTCCATTACGTCGCGCTTTTTCTTAGCCATTGCGCGGCGCACAAGGTCGGCGCGCCCGTAGGAATACCCGCCCATAACGCGGCATATCTGCATTACCTGCTCCTGATAGACGATACAGCCGTAGGTTACCGAGAGTATATCGCGCAGCAGCGGATGCTTGTAAGAAATTTCCTCGGGGCGCTTGTGCTTGTTTTCTATATAGGTGGGAATAGAGGACATTGGTCCGGGGCGGTACAGCGCGAGCGCGGCGGTGAGATCCTCGAGGGATTCGGGCTTGAGCCGCGACAGCACCGAGGTCATTCCCGCCGATTCGAACTGGAACACGCCGCAGGTGCCGCCGTTCCCGAGCATTTCGTAAACGCCGCGGTCATAGCTGTCAAGTATTTTCGGGTCAAAATCGGGGTGCTCCGAGGCGATAAGGTCGCAGGTCTTTTTTATAAGGGTGAGGTTTCTGAGCCCCAGGAAATCCATTTTCAGCAGCCCCAGCCGCTCCAGTATCCCCATGGTGTACTGCGTGACGACTTCGCCGCCGTCCTGCTTTAACGGGACGTATTCCGTCACGGGGTCGCGGGTGATGACTATTCCCGCGGCGTGAACAGTCGTATGGCGCGGCATTCCCTCTATCGCCATAGCGACGCGCACGAGGGAGAGAATTTCCTTGTCTTTTTCGCAAAGCTTTGCGAGCTCGCCTTTTTCGGCTTCCTCGGCAAGGCTTGGGTTCATTCCGCGCAGCGTCCGCACCGCCGCGTCCGCGCGGGAGTAGCTTATGCCCATTACCCTTGCCGCGTCGCGGAGCGCGCCCCTTGCTTTCATGGTATCAAAGGCGACTATCTGCGCAACGTGGTCTGCTCCGTATCTTCGGCGGACGTACTCGATGACCTCCTGCCTGCGCTCGTTGCAGAAGTCGATATCGAAATCCGGCATGGAAACGCGCTCGGGGTTAAGGAAGCGCTCGAAAAGGAGGTTGAAGCGCAGCGGGTCGATATCGGTTATTCCCATGCAGTAGGCGCACAGGCTGCCCGCGCCGCTTCCTCTGCCGGGTCCGACGGGGATATCCTGCGAGCGGGCGTAGCGGATAAAGTCCCACACGATAAGGAAGTAGTCGACGAACCCCATTTTTTCTATTATCCCAAGCTCGTATTCAAGCCGCGCGGTTATTTCCCCGGTGACATTTCCGTAGCGCTTTTCCGCGCCCTTTGCGCAAAGTCGGCGCAGGTACGCGGCGTTGTCGGAAACGCCCTCGGCGGTGAACAGCGGCAGCTTTGTCACGCCAAATTCAAATTCAACATTGCAGCGCCCGGTGATTTCAAGCGTAACGTCAAGCTCCTCGTCGGAGAAGAAACGGCGCATTTCCTCGCGCGTTTTGAGGTAATATTCCTCCGTGGGCAGCGCGTCGGGGTCGTGGTCGGAGAGCAGCCTGTTCTTCGCAATGCAGGAAAGCACGCGCTGGGTGTAGCTTTCCTCTGCGGTGATGTAATGAACGTCGTTTGTCGGGCAGAGCGGTATTCCCGTTTCGCGCGACAGGGCGCGCATTCGGGTGCAGAGGGTCTGCTCGGTGTCGGTGGCGTGGTTTTGTATCTCGAGGTAAAAGCTGTTTGGGAATATTCGGGAATACTTCTCCGCGGCGGCGCGGGCTTCCTCCGTTTTTCTTTGGGCAAGCAGCAGGGCGATCTCGCCGTCGGGGAAGCCGGACAGCGCGATAAGCCCCCTGCTGTATCGGCGGAGCGTTTCCTCGTCGCAGCGGGGAACGCCGCTGAACCCCGAAACGGACGCGTCGGTGACAAGTCGGCAGAGGTTTTTGTAGCCCTCCTCGTTTTCGCACAGGAGCGTCATTCGGAACGGCTTCTCGCCGTGCGCGCGGCTGTGCCTGCTCCCGCGGGCAACGTAGACCTCGCAGCCGATCATCGCCTTTACGCCGCGCTTTCTGCATTCCTCGGCGAACTCCACCGCGCCGTACAGCACTCCGCTGTCGGTTATCGCGGCGGCGGGCTGACCGAGCTCCCGTACCCTCTCGGCGAGCGCGGAAAGACGGCACGCGCCCTCAAGCAGGCTGTATTCCGTATGGATATTAAGATGTACGAAACCGTCCATTTCTGCCCCCTTAATGATGAAAACCATCGAAAAACCACGAAAACAGGGTTTTATTATTGAAGAATGAAAAGTGAATAATGAATAGTGAATAAATGTGGTGTGCCCTGCGGGCAGGGATTAAAAAAGTGTGATACAATAATTTTTTCAAAACAATCGGCGAAGCCGATACCACCATTATTCTTTATTCATTATTCAATATTCATTTTTTGTCATAAAGACTGTTCGACAAGCTGAATGATGTTATCCCGACAAAAAAACAGGCTCAGCGAAAAACGCCGAGCCTGTCCTCGTAAACATAAGTTTAGTTATACAGAAAAGATCATGCTTCCTTAGCGATAACAACCTTATCCTTGTAATAACCGCAATTTCCGCAAACTCTGTGAGCGAGCTTCAGCTCACCGCACTGCTTGCAGCGTGAGAAAGCAGGTGCGGATAACTTCCAAACCTGTGAACGTCTTTTGTCACGTCTTGCGCGAGATACTTTTCTCTTCGGAACTGCCATTATTGCACCCCCCTCAATGTGGAATTAACTTTCTAAGAACCCGCTCATCGGATTCTTTTATAGGCACGCTTAGTATTATACCACACAAAAAGAGGTTTGTCAAGCGTTTTCCCTTAAATTAAACAATAAATTTTTTGATATTGTCGGAAAGCTCGGAATTATCCGCCGATATCGTGCAGGTAACGGTGGTTTCGGTCGCGATCTTGTCGAGCTTTTCGAACATTTCGCCTACCTTGGGGTAATCCCTGCCGGTGATCTTCAGCGTTGCGTCAACGAAGATATCGGTGCAGTCGTGGTCGGAGGACAGAATGCCCGCGATGAAGCCGTAGAAAGCGTCTGTGCCGTCGATCGCGTAGTCCTCGATGTTGATAAGGCGAACCTTATAGGTGATGTCGGTGTTGAGGGAGCTGCCCTTCTGGATAGCTACAACGTTGCCCTTGGAGTTCTTTTCTGCCTCGTGGATAGCGTCGATGAGTATCTTTGTCTTGCCCGTTCCTCTTTTACCTGTGATAAGTTTGATCATAATGGTGACCTCCGTGTATTTTTACAACGTTCGGCGCGGCGCGTTGTCCGCGCGGAACGATAGCTGCCTTGTGGATTACCCGCCGATGCCGAGCTTTGCCTCCAGCGCCGCCCTTGCGGATTCGTAGCCGGGCTTGCCGAGCAGTGCGAACATATTCTTCTTGTAGCTTTCAACGCCGGGCTGATCGAACGGATTTACGCCGAGCATATAGCCGCTTATCGCGCAAGCCTTTTCGAAGAAGTAGATGATATATCCGAGCTCGTATTCGTTCATTTCGGGTATTTCGAGAACGATATTGGGAACGCCGCCCTCGGTGTGAGCGATGACCGTGCCCTCGAAAGCCTTTCTGTTTACGATGGACATATTCTGTCCCGAGAGGAAGTTCAGACCGTCGATGTTATCGGGGTCGTCCTTGAGGAAGAACTCCTTCTGCGGCTTTTCGAACTGAACTACGGTTTCGAACATGATCCTCGAGCCGTCCTGAATGAACTGACCGAGGGAGTGCAGGTCGGTGGAGAACACTGCCGAGGAGGGGTAAAGACCCTTGTTGTCCTTGCCCTCGCTCTCGCCGAACAGCTGCTTGAACCATTCCGCCATCATTGCGAAGGAGTTTTCGTAGCTGACGAGCATTTCAACGCTCTTGCCTTTTCTGTAAAGGATATTACGCAGCGCCGCGTACTTGTAGCAGGCGTTCTTTTCGAGGTCGCAGTCCGCATATTCGGAGCGTGCGTCCGCCGCGCCCTTCATCAGCGCGTCGATGTCGCAGCCCGCGCAGGCAATGGGGAGCAGACCTACCGCCGTAAGAACGGAGAAGCGTCCGCCAACGTCGTCGGGGATAACGAAGGTTTCGTAGCCCTTCTTGTCGGAAAGCTCCTTGAGGGTGCCGCGCGCCTTGTCGGTGGTGGCGTAAATTCTGCCCTTTGCGCCCTCCTCGCCGTAGCGCTCAACAAGCAGGTCGCGGAACACTCTGAACGCGAGCGCGGGCTCGGTCGTCGTGCCGGACTTGGAGATGATGTTTACGGAGAAGTCCCTGCCCTCGACAAGGGAAATGACCTCGTTGAGGTAGGTGGGGCTGATGGAGTTGCCGACGAAATAAATTTCGGGGGTATCCTTTTTAAGGGAATTGTAAAGCGTGGACTTCAGAGCTTCTATCGCCGCTCTTGCGCCGAGGTAGGAACCGCCGATACCGATAACGATAAGAACCTCGCTGTCGGACTTAATCTTAGCGGCAGCCGCCTTTATTCTTGCAAATTCTTCCTTGTCGTAATCGACGGGAAGATCTGCCCAGCCGAGGAAGTCGCTTCCGGGACCGTTCTTTGCCGCGAGGGTATCGTGCGCAGCCTTTACTGCGGGGGCGATAGCAGCCAGCTCGTGATCCTTGACAAAGCTTTTAAGGTACTTGTCATCAAGTCTGATGCTCATTTTAAGGTTTCTCCTTTCAATTGCGCGGTGCGGTTTATCCGCCTTATTGCTTTACTCGCGCATACCGTTGTCTATATTATATATTACTTTTATATTTTTTTCAAGAACTTTTCCGATAAGCTGTTTAATTTGGCTAAATAATACTAAAACGCGCTTGATATTATAGTAATTGTGCACAATATAGTTTATCTCATTTTTGTTGGACAAGGGGCGATTATTATGTTATAATAAAACAGAGATAATATATCAGCTTGTCGAAAAGTCTTTTTGACAAAAATGAATATTGAATAATGAATAAATAAGAATGAATAATGGCGGTATCGGCTTCGCCGATCGTTCCGAAAAATTGAACCGCAATTTTTAAAATCCGTGCCCGCAGGGCACACTGCATTTATTCACTATTCACTATTCACTTTTCATTATTCATTATTCATTAAGATAAACCCCTTTCGGGGTTTATCGACAGTCTGAATATATGCACAGCATTACCGAAAGGAAAAATAAATTATGACCACCTACAGATATATTGCGCCCTGTCATTTCGGGCTGGAAAAAACGCTCTCGTTCGAGGTGAAGAAAGCTGGCGGCACGGACGTAGCCGTGTCGGACGGCAGAGTTATGTTCAGCGGCGGCGCGGACGTCTGCGCAAGGGCTAACATAGGGCTGTCCGTTGCGGAGCGCGTTTGCGTGGTGCTCGGGCAGTTCCGCGCGCGGACGTTTGACGAGCTTTTCGAGGGGGTAAGAAAGCTCCCGCTGTCGGAATACATCGGAAAATACGATGCGTTCCCGAACAGCGGGCACTCGCTTAACTCCGTGCTGAAAAGCGTTCCCGCCTGTCAGAAGATAATCAAGAAAGCAATGGCGGTCAACCTCGGTAACGCCTATCACGTCAACGTTATGCCGGAGAGCGGCGCGGAATGCCGCATACGCTTTTCTATCCTCAAGGACGAGGTGACGCTCATGCTTGACACGAGCGGAACGGGGCTGCACAAGCGCGGTTACCGCCGCGACAGCAACGGCGCGCCGATAAAGGAAACGCTTGCCGCGGGGATAATCGACATAGCACGGGTGCGGGCGGGGGACTGTATCGTCGACCCGTTCTGCGGCTCGGGGACATTCCTGATAGAAGCCGCGCTCAAGGCGCTGAACATTGCGCCGGGGCTGAAGCGGAGCTTCGCGGGGGAGCGGCTCGGGTTCCTGCCCGAGAACATCTGGCGCGAGGCGCGCAGCGAGGCGACCGAGGCGATACGGCACGGCGCGGAATTTCGCGCGGAGGGCTTCGACATTGACCCCGCGTGCGCGGAGCTTGCCATGGCGAACGCGAAAAAGGCGGGCGTTGAGAAATACGTTTCGGCAAAATGCCGCGCGGTGAGGGATTTTGAATATCCGGTTGTCCCCGCAAAAATAATCACAAACCCGCCCTACGGCGAGCGAATGCTGGAGCAGGAGCAGGCGCGGGAGATATACCGCGTGATGGGAAAGCGGCTGCTACCTCTCGGGGAAAATCAGCTTTATGTGATAACCTCGGACGAGGAATTTGAGGACAACTTCGGAGAGAAAGCGGCGAAAAACCGCAAGCTGTATAACGGAATGCTGCTTTGCAGGCTGTATTCTTATTATAACAAAAAATGAAGAGTATGAAAGCGGGAATTAAATTTTACGGCGCGTCGGTCATCTGTCCGGCGGTATATATGTGCTCGGTCAGCGCGTCGCTTATGTATGTCATTGCGCGGGAGCAGGCGCTGCTCTGCACGCTCGGCATGACGGCGCTCAGCTTCGGCGTTTTTATGCTGTTTTATGTGCTGCGAAAGCACAAGGGCTTTGCGGTGCTTGCGACGGCGGCGCTTGCGGCGCTGTGCATCACGGTGGTGGGGGCGGTGCAGCAGCCCTACGGCTACGAAAACAGCTTTATGGATTTCATATTCACCGCCTCGGATTTCTTCGACCCCGTTTATGCAATGGCGGCGATACTTATTTTCTCGGTCACGGTAGGGTTCATGTGCTGCTTTTTCAGCGTTTATTCGCCAAGACCCTGCTTTCTGCTGCTGGTGTCGTTTATTCCGCTGATACTTTCCGTCAGGACGGCGGGCGGACTGCCGCTGCCGCTGCTGGCGTTCATGCTGGGCGGATTTGTCATGGCTGCGGGGGGAATGGCGCGCGCGGAGCGCCCGTCGGAATTTGTCTATGCCGACGACAAAAAGTCGCGCAGGGAGCGGCTTATTGCGCTGCTGATCGCGGGCGCTGTTGCGGCGGGGATAACAGCAGTTGTCCCAAGGAGCGAAAAAACGCCCATGGGCGACTATCTCGACACGGTTTTCACGGGGAGCACGGGCGGCTATTACGCCGTGGCGCAGCAGCTGACCAATTTCAGAATGCAGTCCTCCGTCAACCGCGGCGCGAATAAACCCGAGGGGACTGTGCTGTTCACGGCGGTGGGAGAGGTGCCGACCTATCTTGACCGCGCGGCGTTCGATACATACGAGGGCGGCTCCAAGGGCTGGACGGGGTTAAAGGAATACGACACGGGCTACTCCGGCTGGGAAGCCCGCGCGAGATTTTCCGCAATGCCCGTATTTATCAATAAACTCAAAGCCGCCGCTGCCGAGGGAAAGCTTGAGGAATACGCGGATATTATCAAAAAATTGCCCGCGCAGGACGACAGAAGCAGGACAATGTTTTTGCAGGCGGTTGACGGCAGCTCCACGGCGGTCATCATTCACCCCGAGGGAGTGTACAACGTCAGCCCGACAAGCTACAGCGGCAGCACCTATATGAATATGCGCGGCGATCTTTTCACGGAAAGCAATCTCCCCGTAAACGGCTCGTATAAAATGGAATATTACGGCTCAAATGTTGACGAAACGGCGGCTGCGGCGCTGGCGGGAACGGATTTCCTGACGCTCGTGAGCGACGCGCTGGACGAGGAGGTGATCTCGTCGGCGGAGGCGTCGGCGCTGCGATACGAGCACAGCGAGGCGGCGTCCTATCGTAACATGGTAGGCAAGGACGGCGTTACCGAGAAGATACAAAAGCTTGCGGACGAGATAACGGCGGGGTTGACGTCAGACCTCGAAAAGGCGCTTGCTATCGAAAAATGGTTCGGCGAAGCGGGCTTTGTGTATGATATGGAATTTGTCCCCGCGAAAATTGACGCGGAATACTTCCTCTTTGAGAGTCGCCGCGGAATATGCAGCGACTTTGCGGCGGCTTCGGTGCTGCTTGCGCGGGCGGCGGGGCTGTCGGCGCGGTATACCGAGGGCTTCTTTATCACCGACGAAATACGCGGCGAAAGCTCCGATATATATTACGTCACCGACGCGCAGTATCATGCGTATGCCTCGGTTTACGCGGAGGGCTGCGGCAGGGTCGTTATCGACGGGACGAAATACGCGGCGCAGGCGGGCGGCGAGGAGAATTACACAGCCGTTATTATCGCGGCGGCAGCGGCTGTATTGCTCATTCTTGTCATAATATTCAGAAAGCAGCTGTCCGAGCTGTTGTTTGTGATGACCTATCCGTTAAGAAAGCCTTCCTCAAAAATAAGGGCAATATATCTGCGGACGAGGGCTCTTGCCGCCGCTGTCGGCGGGCAAACGGCGGAAAGCATGACTGTCGGCGATACGGCGGACATTGTGTCGCGGTCGCTGGGGCTGCCCGACGAGGCGGGGTATATCTGCGGCGCGGCGGATATGCTTTTCTACGGAAACGGCGCGGCGGGTGACGCAAAGCCGCTTCTCGGGGCATATCGTAAAATACGCAGGCGGAAAAGGAGAATGAAGAAATGACGCATATTGCAAGCTATATTCAGGCGCTGGCATTTGCCGTTCTTTTCCTTATTTATATCGGCGGCTCGGTCGGCTGGGCGCTTATTTATATCCTTGTGGGAATGGCTGTGTTTTCCGTTGCGGTCACGCTTGTTTCGAGGAAGAGGTTCTCGGTGTCGCTGTCGGACATGGCGGGAACGGCGGAGTGCGGGGAGCATATCGTTTTCGGCGTTAACGCAAGGAAAAACGGCTTCTGCCTGCTCCCGTATATTGAGATAGAGGCGCAGACGGAGAGCGGCGCGGTAAGGCTGCGCACCTCGCTTATTTTCGGGAAAACCGCCGATGTTACGGCTTCGTTCCGCGCGGCGCACGGCGGGCTCAACCGCGTTACGCTGACGCGGGCGTTCGTGAGCGATTTTTTCGGATTTATAAGGCTTGAGGTCAAGCTCAGCGGCGGCGGCGCGGTGGCGGTGTTCCCGAAATATATCGATTACGCGGGACCGGATATAGCGCCGAAAACGCTCCCGTCTGACGACGACGAGAACGAGGGCGCGGCGCTTGCCTTTTCGGGGGGATTTCCCGGGTACGACCACCGCGAATATGCCGCGGGCGATTCACCGCGCCGCGTTAATTACAAGCTGTCCGCAAAGCGCGGCAAGCTTATGGTGCGGCTGGACGAGCCCGCTTCCTGCGCGGCGGTGAGCATACTTATCGACAGCGCCGCCGAGCCCTCCTGCGGGGACGCTGCGTTCGCGCTTGCGCGGAGGATATGCGAGCGGGGCGGCACTGCGCGCATTTCGTTCCGCGGGGAGAGCTATACGGCGGCGTCCGCGGAAACGATAGGGCTGCTGCGGGAGTGGCTTGCGTTCAGGGATTACGGCGGCGAGCCGCCCAAGCAGGGCGAAAACGCCGTTTATGACGTGGCGATAGGCGGCGCGGGGGAGATAACTGCGGCGGAGGCTTGACGAGCCGACTTGTCCCTATAATAAAGAAACGGCTGACGTGGGTGTCAGCCGTTACTGTTTGTCAAAAAGCCTTTTCGAAAAAATGAATATTGAATAATGAATAACGAAGAATGAATAATGGTTGTATCGGCTGCGCCGATTGTTTTAAAAAATGTGATCTGTGCCCGAAGGGCACACCGCATTTATTCACTGTTCATTATTAACTATTCATTATTCATTAAGACAGCCGATCAGTCTATCTGCTTGAGCGTTCGGTATATCTCCTGCATACGCTTGTCGGTGGCGGCAATGGTTTCGGCGCAGTCCTTCAGCTGTTCGGCGAGGTCGGCGGAAACGTCGTTGCTCGTCTTGTATTTAAGCTCGTGCTCAAGGCTTGCCCAGAAATCCATGGCAATAGTGCGTATCTGCACCTCGACATTCACCAGCTCCTTGCTGTCGGAGAGGTAAACGGGGGTCTGTATGACAAGGTGCAGGCTGCGGTAGCCGTTGGGCTTGGGGTTTTCTATGTAATCCTTGCGCTTTATGAGCGTCACGTCGTCCTGCGAGGTGAGAAGCTCCGCGACGGTGTAGATGTCCTCTATATAGTTGCAGATAACGCGTACTCCCGCAATGTCGTTGAGCGTTGTACGCGCCGCATTGCAGCTGAACGGCAGACCCTTCCGCTGAAGCTTTTCAAGTATGCTTTGCGGGGATTTAAGCCTGTCCTCGATATGGTGTATGGGGTTGTAGTCGTATTTCGTCTTGAACTCGCTGTCAAGTATCTCAAGCTTGGTCTTGACCTCGCGGATAGCGGATTCGTACAGGTGTTCAAGCTCTATGAACTGATAAAGCTGGTCGAGCACCGCCTGCTGCTGATCGGCGGCGAACAGCTGCTGCACCGGATTCAGCTCTGCGGGCGGGTTGATAGCCTTTTTTGTATTTTTTGCTGTCATTTTTCCGTTCCTTTCACAGGGTTCCTGTAACAATACCATTATATTTTCGCCGTGAAAATATTCTGTTAAGGAAATGTGACAAATCAATGAAAATTGCGGGTCACTTAGCCGCTTCCTCCGACATACTGTTCAGCAGCTTCTCAATATCCTCCTGGGACATCATGCCGCCCGAGGTTGAGGGAGCGGGCTCGGGTTCGGGTTGAGCCGAATTTGCCGCGAGAAGCTTTTCAATATCCTCTTGTGACATCATTCCGCCCGAGGTTGAGGGAGCGGGCTCGGGTTCGGGTTGAGCCGAATTTGCCGCGAGAAGCTTCTCAATATCCTCTTGGGACATCATGCCGCCGGAGGACGAGGGAGCGGGCTCGGGCTCGGGTTGAGCCGCGTTCGCCGCGAGGAGCTTTTCAATATCTTCTTGTGACATCATGCCGCACGAGGTTGACGGAGCGGGCTCGGGCTCGGGTTGAGCCGAATTTGCCGCGAGGAGCTTTTCAATAT
>JBJFHP010000105.1:0-2959 GCA_051893715.1 Oscillospiraceae bacterium | reverse complement strand
TGCAAGTAAGCGGACGGCAAAGGCAGAGCCGGTAATTGTGCGGTGTTGCCTAAAGTACCTCTACGACGACACGAAGCCCGACAAGCTTGCGGAAAACCCGAAGCTTTACAAAACGCCCGTTGTCCGCAACGGCAGACAGGCGACCGTCGGTTACTGCCCCGATATATGGAAGGAATGGGAATAACTATCGTATGCAGTTAGCTTTAATAATTATTCTGATAATGATGTCGGCGTTCTTTTCCGCGGCGGAAACGGCGTTTTCGAGCGTTAACAGGATACGCCTGAAAAGCATGGCAGAGGGCGGCTCGAACGGCGCGGAGCGGGCGCTGAAAATACTCAAAAAATACGACAAGGCGCTCACGACTATCCTTATCGGAAACAACATTGTTAACATCGCAATGTCATCAATTGCGACAATGCTCGCCGTAACTCTCCTTGGCGAGCAGTACGGCTCGCTCGCTGCAACGATAGCGACAACGCTTGCCGTGCTGACATTCGGCGAAGTCCTCCCGAAGTCGATAGCAAAGGATTTCGCGGAGCCGATATGTATCGGCATTTCTGCGGTGCTTTCGTTCCTGATGGCGGTTTTCACGCCGTTTTCCGCGTTTTTTATCATGCTGAAAAGCGGCATTTCGCGGCTTGTCCATAAAAAAAGCTCGGTCAGCGTTACCGAGGAAGAGCTTATGGCAATAATCGACGAGATCGAGGACGAGGGCGTGCTTGAGCAGCAGGAGAGCAATCTTGTCCGCAGCGCGCTTCAGTTCGACGAGATAACCGTCGACGAGATAATAACGCCGCGCGTCAGCATTACCGCCGTGGAGGTCACCGACAGCGCCGAGGAAGTCCGCGAAAAGTTCCTCTCGGAGGAATATTCCCGTATGCCCGTTTATGAAAAAACGCTGGACAACATCATCGGAATAATCACCGAAAAGGATTTCTTCAAGGAATACGAGCAGAAAGGCAAGGATCTGACTGTCCGCGAGATAATGCAGGAAACCATTTATATCCCGCACCTGCTTAAAATAAGCGAGGTGCTGAGAATGATGCAGAAAAAGAAGTGCCACATGAGCGTTGTTCTCGATCAGCACGGAGGGACGCTGGGCATAGTTACCATGGAAGATCTGCTTGAGGAGCTTGTCGGGGAGATTTGGGACGAAAGCGACGAGGTAAAGAGCCCCGTCACCGCCGTCAGCGACACGGAATTTGAGGTCTACGGCGACGTTTCGCTGAACAGTCTGCGCCGCTATCTCGCCAACCGTGACATCAGCATAGACATACAAAGCGAGGCGCACACCGTTGCGGGCTGGGTGCTGGAGCTGTTCGGGAATATCCCCAAAAACGGCGATACAACCGAAACGGACGACCTCACCGTGACGGTGCTGGAAGCGGCAAATCTGCGCGTTAACAAGGTTCGATTCAGGCTCAGGGAAAAGCCCGGGGAAGAAGAATAACTCATGAAAAGCTTTTATATCCTGCTCGCCGTTATTTCGGGGGCATATCTTGCGGTGCAGCTCGCTGTGTGGCTGTTTTTCGGGAAGGCGCTTTTCCCGTCGGCGGGCGAACTGTTCACCGAAAGGAAAAGCCGCGTCGAATGGCAGACGGTGTTCCCGAAAAACCTGCTGCGGCTGGTGGTGTTCGTGTTCGTCGGCTCGGTCATCGGGCTGCTGCTGGACTGCGCGGGTATTGCGGGGTGGATATCGCTGCCGCTGGCGGTGACAGGCGCGCTGGCGTTCAATTTCATGTTAAGCACCGTGTTCGCGCCGCTTTATTTCAGGCTGATACAAAGCGGAGAGCCGCGCCCCGAGGAGCTTGAGGGAATGAGCGGGAAAGTCACCGAGGGCATTTCCCCCGAGGGCTACGGCTCGATAAGCGTCCGGCACGGCAAGCGCAGGTACACTTTTTATGCGGTTTCCGCCAACGGCAGGGAGCTCCCCGAGGGGACCGACATTATCGTGATTTACTGTCAGGACGGTCTGTGCTTCGTCGAAAGCGAGGAGCATTTCTGCGATGTACTATTTGAGCGGGGTGAACCCGCTGTCAATACGGACGAATGAGCTTTTTTGCTCGGGTTGTCACACGCCGGGCGGGGTACCCCCGCTGTCAATTCCGGCTAAATGAGCCTTTTTTGCTTGGGTTGTCACACGCTGGAGAGGTGCACGATAAGTGGGAATTTATCTAGTTAACAGTTAACAATTAACAATTGACAGTTATCGTTGAAGATGGTAATTCAGCACTAATATCAAGAAAATCCGCTTTTGTCATGAAAACCAAAAGCGGATTTAATTATTCCTATTGTGCGAAGTTTTCGGCTTCGGTCAAACCTTAGCCGTCTGCGCTATACGTATTTTTCTAAAGTTCCACGCGTCACGGCACATATCCTCTATGCCCAGTTCCGCCTTCCAGCCAAGCTCCTTTTCCGCGAGCGAGGGGTCGGAATAGGTCGTCGCAGCGTCGCCGGGGCGGCGCGCGCCGATGGTGTAGCCGAGGTCGATACCGTTCACGCGCTCGAATGTGTCCAGTATCTCCTTAACGGAATAGCCGTTGCCCGTTCCGAGGTTGTACGCGGGGCAGCCGCCGTCAAGGGCGCGTGCCTTTCTGACCGCGGCAACGTGACCCTTTGCAAGATCCACAACGTGGATATAATCCCTGACGCAGCTTCCGTCGGGGGTGGGGTAATCGTCGCCCGCGACCTCAAGCTTGTCGCGCTTGCCCGCAGCCTTGTCGAGAACGATAGGCATAAGGTTGTTCGGGATACCGTTCGGATCCTCGCCGATAAGCCCGCTGCTGTGCGCGCCGACAGGGTTGAAATAGCGCAGGAGTATCATCGTCCACCTGTTGTCCGCGTTGTACATCTCGCGGCAGAGGTTCTCTATGATAAGCTTGGTGCTGCCGTAGGGGTTAATTGCCGACAGCGGGAAATCCTCCTTAACGGGCACCGTTTCGGGTATGCCGTAAACCG
>JBJFHP010000104.1:0-12331 GCA_051893715.1 Oscillospiraceae bacterium | reverse complement strand
GAGCGTAAATCTTGTGAAAGGATATGATATGGGGCTTAACTATATCATACAAGGTCAAAATGGACGAAAACCGTTACAATAATACAGACGAGGAATACATCGACCGACAGGAAGAAAACGCCCCCGAAGAGGACGATGATCTCGAAAAAACGCAGGAGATCGACAGTATCCTCTCCGAGATAGGGCATGACAGCCACCACGGAATAACCCCGCGCGACGAATTTACCGATATCAACTCGTCGGACGATATGAAAAAAACTCTGCTTATGGACAGCATAGGCGGGGACGAGGACGAGCCGGCGGAGCCGTATGCTCCCGAAAACCCCGTCAAAAAACGCAGAAAAAAGCGCAAAAAGCAGCAGACAAATCACACCCGCACAATGGGTCAGATATTCCTCGGCGTGCTTTTGTCCGTTGCGTCGGTCTGCGTTGGTATCGTTCTTGCGGTAAATATCATCGACGCAATGCGCGACTTCACCGGAATGGCAAAATATTCCCCCGATACGGAGGTCACGATAACCGAAAACATGAGCGTTGACGACATCGCGGAAATGCTCCATGATGAGGGAATAATCCGTATGCCGTGGCTTTTCAAGTCGTATATAAAGTTTGCGAAACTGGACAGCGGCTTCCTTAACGGTGATTTCACGCTCAACGCGGGAATGTCATACGGAAACATCATAGCTGCGCTGAAAACCGTCAAGACCTACACCGAAACGGTTGTCGTTATGATACCCGAGGGCGCTACCGCAAAGCAGGTCGGCGAGCTGCTGGAGCAGAATTATGTATGCAGCGCCAAGGATTTCATGGAATACTACAAGCACAAAATGGAGAAGTACGATTTCGAGGAAACCATCGACGAAAACGAGAACCGCTTCAATCTAATGGAGGGTTATCTGTTCCCCGATACCTACGAATTTTATGTGATAGACGACCTCAGGGACAACCCCGACTTCGACACCTCCGCTTATGCAAAGCAGGCGGTGGAAAAGATGTTCTCGAACTTCGACAGCAAGATAACAAAGTCGATGAAGGCGCGCATGAAGGAGCTCGGTCTGACGCTTGACCAGACGATAATACTTGCTTCGCTTATCCAGAAGGAGGGTACAAACGAGGAGAACATGAGCATGATATCCTCGGTATTCCACAACAGACTTGCAGACCCCGAGCGCTTCCCGCAGCTACAGTCGGATACGACCTACACCTATATCAACGACTGCGTAAGACCGTATTTTGACGACAATTCCGACGAGCTTAACGCCTATATCGCCGCATATGACACATACAGCTGCATAGGACTGCCCGCAGGCGCGGTATGCAACCCCGGACTTGAAGCGATAAACGCAGCGCTTTATCCTGCGGATACCGATTATTACTACTTCCTTGCAAGCAGCGACGGCGTATTCTATTACGCACAGACGCATGAGCAGCATGAGCAGAATATCATCGACGCGGCTCTTCGTGAGGATAACTGAGGAGAATTGATTTGAACAGAAAAACAGAGCTTCTTGCCCCTGCGGGGGACGAAGAGTGCCTTATATCGGCGCTTGATTTCGGCGCGGACGCGGTTTATCTCGCGGGAAAGACCTTCGGCATGAGGGCGGGCGCGAAAAACTTTGACGGCGAGGGGCTGGAGCGGGCGGTAAAGCTTGCTCACAGCCGCGGGGTCAAGGTGCACCTTACCTGCAATATACTGCCGAAAAACGACGAGGTCGAGAGATTTCCCGAGTTTATCGCCGCGGCGCGTGACGCGGGGGTTGACGCGGTGATCGCGGCGGATATCGGCGTGATGTCAATGGTTAAGGATATCGCGCCGGATATCGAGCTTCATGTTTCCACACAGACAGGCGTTGTCAACTATATGACCGCGCGCGAGCTGTATAAAATGGGCGCAAGGCGCGTTGTTCTCGCGCGCGAGGTCGACCTTGAAAGCATTCGCGAGATACGCAGGAAGATACCCGAGGATATGGAGATCGAGGTTTTCGTGCATGGCGCAATGTGCGTCAGCTTCTCGGGAAGGTGCCTTATTTCGGAGTATCTCACGGGGCGAAACGCGAACCGCGGCGAATGCGCGCAGCCCTGCCGCTGGGGGTATTACCTCATGCAGGAAAAGCGCCTGGGTCAGTTTTTCAAGGTTTTTGAGGACGAGCGCGGGTCGTATATTCTTAATGCGCGCGATATGTGCATGATAGACCACCTTGACGACCTTGTGGAAGCGGGAATAACAAGCTTCAAAATAGAGGGCAGGGCAAAGTCGGCGTATTATACCGCGCTCACCACCAACGCTTACCGTGCGGCGCTTGACGCCGTTCTCCGCGGGGAAAAGCCCGCGCAATGGGTGCTTGACGAGGTGAATAAGATAAGCCACCGCCCCTACTGCACGGGATTTTTCTACGGTCACCCGAACGAGGGGAGCGGCTCTCAGAATCCCGACGAGGTAACAAACGGCGGGCAGTATTTCGCGGACAGCGGATATATGCGGGAGTTTGATTTCGTCGGCGTTGCGGACAAGTGTGAGAACGGGACGATGTATATTACGCAGAGGAATTACTTCACCGTCCATGACGAGCTTGAAATACTTGCCCCGGGCAAAGAGCCGATAAAATTCGCTCCGAAAATACTTGTTGATTCCAACGGAGAGGAAACGGAGATAGCGCGGCGCGCGACGGAAAAGCTGACTGTAAGCACGGATATCTGTGTGCCGCCTCATTCCATAATAAGAAAAAGGGTCAGATAAATACAAGCGGGAGGATATTATGGCTAAGTTTGAATTTCAGGACACTTCGCTGAGCTTTGACGAGCGCACTTCTGCGCTTTTAAAGGAACTCACCCTTGATGAAAAGCTTCTGCTCATAACGACGCATCAGAACGAAATACCGCGCCTCGGGCTGAAAGAGTGCTGCATAGGCGCCGAGGTCGCGCGCGGGCTCGTCTGCCGCGGGAAAGAGGGGGAATCTCCGACAACGGTGTTCCCCGAGCCTTTCGGACTTGCAGCGACATTTGACCCCGCGCTTATGCGCAGCATCGGCAATATCACGGGAATTGAAACCCGCATATACAACGACATGGGAAGATCCTCGCTGTTTGTGTGGGGACCTACCGTTGACCCCGAGCGCGATCCGAGATGGGGGAGGAACGAGGAAGCCTACGGCGAGGACCCGTTCCTTATCGGGGAAATGTCTGCAGCATTTACAACGGGAATGCTCGGTACGGACGAGAAATTCGCCCGCGTTATCCCGACGCTCAAGCATTTTTATGCAAATAATCACGAGGAAAACCGCGGCACGGACAATGCTTCAATTCCGGATATATTAAAGCATGAATATTACCTGAAATCGTTCGAAACGGCGATAACAAAGGGCGGCGCACGCGCTGTCATGACCTCCTACAACGAGATAAACGGCGTTGAGGCGCTGTGCAACCCCGAGCTTGACAGCATATGCAGGAAACAGTGGGGTATGCTGTTTTCCGTCACTGACGGCGGCGATTTTATGCAGAATGTTCAGTACCACCGCAGCGATAAAACACATGACGAGGCGTTCGCGCGGATCTACCGCAGCCACGGCGCGGATATTATGACCGACGACGAGAACGTAGTCCGCAGCGCGGCGAAAAAGGCGCTCGAGAACGGGTCTGTGACCGAGGAGGATATCGACCGCGCACTGTACGGAATGCTGAAAGCGCGCTTTATGCTCGGCGAATTTGACGAAACAAATTTTGACTACCCGAAGCAGATGATAGCCTGCGATGAACATATGGCGATAGCGGAAAAGGCTGCCGTTGAGTCGATTGTTCTCCTGCGCAACAGCAAGGGAGTGCTCCCGCTTTCAAAGGACAACAAGCTCGCCGTTATCGGCGTTCACGCGGACATGAACTTCCGCGACTGGTACACGGGTTATTCCGAAAAGGACACGACGATACTCGACGCGCTCACCGCCGAGCTCGGCAGGGAGAATATCATATACGAGTCGGGCTGCGACACCGTTGCGCTCCGCAACGCGTCGAACGGATTTTATTTCTCGGTGGACGATGACGGAATGCTGGCTTGCGACAGCGCCACGATAAACGAAAACTGCCTGTTCGATATGTACGAATGGGGCGACGGAGCGTTTTCGCTGCGGTCGCAGTTTAACAAGAAATTCGTCTGCGACGACGGCATTCTGAAATGCACCTCCGACGATGTTTACGGCTGGTTCGTTAAAGAAAAGTTCTTTCTGGAGCGGCGCGGAAGCGAATGCATCATCAGAAATCAGCAGAAAAGGCTGCTGCGCATAAACAATAAGAATAACGTTGAGGTAACGACAGCCCTCCGCGCGGGCAAGGACTGTATGTTCAACCTTGAGGTTTTTTCCTCGGGGACGGAGCGTATCCGCCGCGCTGTCGCGGAAACGCGCAACGTTGTGTATTTCTGCGGAAATAATCCCCAGATAGGCGCCCGCGAATGCACCGACCGCACAAGTCTTTCCCTGTCCGAGAAGCAGCGCAGGGAATTTGACACCATAATTTCCCTCAAGGAAAACGCGGTAATGTTCATAATTTCGGGCTACCCTTACGCGCTGGACGACAGAGCGGCAACGGTGCTGCATATGGCTCACGGCGGACCTGCTATGGGCTCGGCGGTCACAAAGGTGCTTTTCGGGGAGGTATCTCCCGCGGGAAGATGTCCCGTGACATGGTACACAGACGAAAGCGAGCTTTGCGACATAAAGGATTACAACATAATCCGCACGCAGAGCACCTATCAGTATTACAAGGGAAAGCCCTTGTTCCCGTTCGGGCATGGGCTAAGCTACACGACTTTCAGATACGCTTCGGTGGTTGCCGACAAGACGGTGTACGTTCCCGGCGAGCGCGTGAATGTCACCTTTGACCTCGAGAACACCGGTATACGCGGCTCGGACGAGGTGGTTCAGCTTTACGTTGTTCCTCCGAAAATGGCAAGACCTCTCCCGCAGAAGCAGCTCAAGGCGTTCGCGCGCGTCAATGTTCCCCGCGGAAAAAAGGCGAGAGTAATGCTGTCGTTTGATGTCAACGACCTTGCTTTCTGGGACGTAAGCAGCGCGAAATTCGAGGTTTACGGCGGTACATACGAGATACAGGTCGGCGCTTCCTCTGCGGATATTCGCCGCATAACCGAAATAAAGGTCAATGCTCCCGAATATAACGGTATAGATGTCACGAAAGCTGTCCCCGCGACCGCTTCCTGCGATTATCTCGGAATAACTTATGACGCGGACAGAGCGCTTAACGAATACGCCCTCATAAATGACTGGCAGAGTATGCTGAGATACGAGGGCTGTCGTATGCAGGTAAAACGGAAATTCGAGGTCACTGCATCTAACCCCGGCAGCGAGGCAAGGCTGTCTGTTGTCTGCGAACAGACGGGGCAGGAAATAGCGGCTGTGACGATCCCGCCGACGGGCGGGCTGTCCGAGTTTGAGGTATTCACGGGCAGCGCGACGCCGCTTGACGGGGTGTTCACGCTTAGGATAACCTGCAGCGGTATGCTTTCGCTCAGGTCATTCAGATTTACCGATTAAGGGGTGGAATATGACAAAGGAAGAGATTTTTTCACATATAGACCACACGCTGCTGCGCGCGGACTGCACCGAAAAGGAGATCGACGCGTTGTGCGCGGAGGCTGTGAAATACAATACCGCGTCGGTGTGTATCCCTGCGTGTCATATCGCTCATGTCAGGGAAAAATTCCCGTCGCTGAACATTTGCACGGTGATCGGCTTTCCGCTCGGTTATTCCACCACGGCGGTAAAATGCTTTGAAACGGAGGACGCGGTTAAGAACGGCGCGGACGAAATTGACATGGTGATAAACCTCTGCCTTGTCAAGGACGGCAGGTTTGACGCCGTGGAGAATGAGATAGCCGCCGTTAAGCGCTCCTGCGGCGGGAAGCTGCTGAAGGTCATCGTGGAAACTTGCTACCTCACCGAGGAGGAAAAGATAAAGCTCTGCGGCTGCGTTACACGCGCGGGCGCGGACTATATCAAGACCTCGACAGGCTTCGGAACGGCGGGCGCAAAAATAGAGGATATACGCCTTTTTAAGCAGCATATAGGCGCCGATGTTAAGATGAAAGCGGCGGGCGGTGTCCGCACAAGGGAGGATATGGAAATGTTCCTCGCAGAGGGATGTGAGCGTATTGGAACAAGCTCCGCTGTCAAGCTTCTGTCACAGGACTAAGGAGGGCATAATGGCTGAAAGAGTATTTTTGATCGTTCTGGACAGCTTCGGCGTCGGGGAAATGGACGACGCTGCGGATTTCGGCGATATGGGCAGCAACACGTTGCGCTCCTGCTTCCACACCGGCGTGCTTGATGTCCCGAATATGCGCAGCCTTGGTCTTTTCAATATCGACGGGGTGGCTGTCGGGCAGCAATGCAAGGCGCCGAGCGGGTCATTCCTGCGCTTGTCGGAGCGTTCCAAAGGGAAAGACACGACAACGGGGCATTGGGAAATTTCGGGCATTGTATCGGAAAAACCGTTCCCGACGTTTCCCGACGGGTTTCCGCAGGAGGTGTTGGATAAATTCGCCGCTGCGACGGGGAGGGGCGTCCTATGCAACAAGCCGTATTCCGGCACAAAGGTCATTGCCGATTACGGCGAGGAACATCTCCGAACGGGCGACCTCATTGTTTACACCTCCGCAGACAGCGTGTTTCAGATAGCCGCGCACGAGAGCATTGTTCCGCCGGAAAAGCTGTACGAATACTGCCGAATGGCGCGGGAGATACTGACGGGCGACTATGCGGTAGGCAGGGTCATTGCGCGCCCGTTCGAGGGGGAATATCCTTTCACGAGAACGCCGCGCAGGCATGACTTCTCGCTTGTCCCTCCGAGGGATACCATGATGGATATTCTTTCGCGCAGCGGCTTTGAAACGATCGGCGTCGGGAAGATTTACGACATATTCGCGGGCAAGGGAATAACTGCCGCCGAGCGCGATATAGGCAACGAAACCGATATGGAGATAACCTCTCGGATACAGTCGCGCGATTTTAATGGGCTATGCTTCACAAATCTTGTGGATTTCGACATGAGCTACGGTCACCGCCGCGACGCTGTGGGATACGCGAACGCGCTGAATACATTTGATAAGTGGCTCGGCGGATTTATGGAGAAAATGTGCAGCGGCGACGTGCTTATCATCACCGCCGACCACGGCTGCGACCCCTGCCACAGCGGCACCGACCACACCCGCGAGTATATCCCCGTGCTTATTTACGGAAACGAAATAAAGCAGGGCGCCGACCTCGGCACGCGCGCGGGCTTCGGAAACATCGGCGCGACGGTGCTTGAGCTTCTCGGCGTAAGCGGAAGTATCGACGGAACAAGCTTCGCGGCAGAGATCAAGGTTTAAGGAGCAGATGATTTGGACGAAAACATAACGACCATACCCGACGAGCACGCTCTTTCAAGGGCAGCCGCGATATACGCAAAGGAAAAAAGACTGGCGGCAAATCACGCCTGCGCGATAACGGCGAGCGTCCGCACGGGCATGAAGAACGGCTTTGCGTTCAGGCTTATCGGAGTGAAAAAAATCGCGGGCGAATGCTTTGAAATGCTCCCGAAAAAAACTCTGTTTGGCGATAAATCAAAGGTTATCGACAGCCCCGATAAATGGTTCAGATACAGCTATAACAAGCTGCGGCTGTGTAATATCAAGGCTGTTCTTCCCGAACAGACCGCCGAAAACGCCGAGGATATCGACAGCGAGGGCATAGCGCTCGCGTGCCTGTATGAGGACGGTCATGCTTCGCTGTTCGTTCCCGCGTGGCAGTACAGCGCGGAAACGGATAAGTGGAGCGTTGTATATAAGGAAACGCCCTGCGCCGACCCGTCTGTCGCGAAAGCGAGATTTCCCGACAACAGCGGCGAGCTTGCAGCGGCGTTGACTGCGGTGATAGATCTCACCGAGTCGCTCGGTATACAAGGGCTCAGCCCTTATGTCAATTGGTTCATGTGCGGGCTTGAGGAGCTTAACGGAAGAAATGCCAACTGGGATTTTCTGAGCGAATTAAACTATCTCGGTTCCTTCGGAGATGAAGGCTCTCATCTTATACCGCTTATCCGTTACCCTAAGCTGTCCGAAAAGACCGTACACATATACAATGCCGCTGCGAAAACACCTGTTTTCGGCGGGAAATGCTACCGTGATATATGGCGCGCTTCGACCGACCGGGGAATGGAAAACGAGGTAGACAGGCTGTTCCTTGACCTTGACCGCTGTCAGAGAAATGCAATGCTGTATACAGTCAACGAAAGCTGACTACAATATATAATACAGACCGAAAGGAAGAAAGAAAAATGAGTGAATGTTCACATGACTGCGGAAGCTGTTCCGCAAGCTGCTCCGAGCGTCAGCCCGAGAGCCTTCTTGCCAAGCCCCACGAGCTTAGCAATATCAAGAAAGTAATAGGTATCGTCAGCGGAAAGGGCGGCGTCGGCAAGTCTATGGTGACTTGTATGTCCGCAGTTCTGATGAATCGCCGCGGCTTCAATACCGCTGTGCTTGACGCGGACATAACCGGTCCGTCCGTTCCGAACGCGTTCGGTCTGCACGAAAAGGCGCAGGGTACCGAGAATGCGATTTTCCCCGTTGTCACCAAAAAAGGCATTAAGGTAATGTCAGTCAACCTGCTTCTCCCCGATGAAACCGACCCCGTTGTTTGGCGCGGGCCTATCATCGCGGGCACTGCAAAGCAGTTCTGGACGGATGTCATCTGGGACGACGTTGATTATATGTTCGTTGATATGCCTCCGGGAACGGGCGACGTTCCGCTGACGGTTTTTCAGTCGATACCGCTTGACGGAATAATCGTCGTTACATCGCCGCAGGAGCTTGTTTCCATGATAGTCGGCAAGGCTGTTAAAATGGCTGAAATGATGAACGTTCCGATAATCGGGCTTGTCGAGAACATGAGCTATGCGGTATGCCCCGACTGCGGAAAGCAGATAAAGGTGTTCGGCGAGAGCCATATCGACGAAACCGCAAAGAAGTTCGGGCTGAAGGTGCTTGCAAAGCTGCCCATTGACCCCGAATGCGCAAAGCTTGTCGACACGGGTATGCTCGAGCTTATGGAAACAGAAGCCGCCGACCCCATTGCCGACGCTGTGGAGGAGTTCTGCAAATGAGCGCAAAGGGTGAGCTTGCATATAATTATTTCTGTCAGGGCTACAACTGCTCGCAGGCGGTAGCCGCCGCGTTTGCCCCCGAAATGGGGCTTGATGTTGACACAGCGGCGCGGCTTATGTCGGGCTTCGGCGGCGGAATGGGGCGTATGCGCGAGGTGTGCGGTACGTTTTCGGGGATCGTTGCGGTTGTGAGTCAGCTTTACGGATACAGCGACCCTAAGGAACAAAAGGGTAAAACGGAGCTTTACAAAAAGATACAGGCTCTCGCCGAAAAATTCAGGGCGGACAACGGCAGCATCATCTGCCGCGAGCTGCTCGGGCTTTCGGCGCCCGAGGGCTCGCCCGTTCCCGAGGCAAGAACAAGCGAGTATTACAAGAAGCGCCCCTGTCCGGAGCTGTGCCGTTATGCCGCGGATATCCTTGATGAATTTATAAAGGAAAACCCGCCCGCCGGCGCATAAAAGGCGTCTTGAATGATCCTTGCATAATAAATTTCATGTGGGTGTAAAAATGTACTTGAAAAAAGTCCGCTCATGTGATATAATAAATAAGATAAAAAATACTCCGGAAATGAAAGGATGTTTAAGATGGCTAAAATCGCCGTTCTGGGCTATGGTGTAGTAGGCTCCGGCACAGTTGAAGTATTCTATAAGAATAAAGAAAGCCTTGAAAAAAAGGCAGGAGAGGAGCTCGATATCAAATATATCCTTGATGTCAGAGATTTCCCCGACAGCCCCTATGCAGATAAGTTCATAAAGGATTTCAATATTATTCTCAACGACCCCGAGGTAAGCGTTGTCAGCGAGGTCATCGGCGGATTAAAACCGTCATACGACTTCGTGAAATCTTCGCTGATGGCGGGAAAGAGCGTTGTGACCTCCAATAAGGAGCTGGTTGCCGCAAAGGGTGCCGAGCTTCTCGCTATCGCAAAGGAAAAGAACGTAAACTTCTTCTTTGAAGCAAGCGTCGGCGGCGGTATCCCTATCATCAAGCCGCTCCATGCGTGCCTTTCCGCGAACGAGATCGACGAGATAGCAGGTATTCTCAACGGCACCACAAACTTTATCCTCACAAAAATGATCCGTGATGGAATGGGCTTTGAGGAAGCCCTCAAGATCGCGCAGGAGCTCGGCTACGCCGAGAGAAATCCCTCCGCCGATGTTGACGGTCACGATACCTGCCGCAAGATATGCATTCTCGCGTCGCTTGCTTTCGGGAAGCACGTTTATCCCGAGAGCGTTCACACCGAGGGTATCACAAAGGTAACTCTCGCCGATGTTGAATACTGCGACAGCTTTGACGCGAAGATAAAGCTTATCGGCTGCGCAAAGCGCGAGGACGACGGCAAGGTTTCGATCGGAGTTTTCCCCGCAGTCATCAGGGACGAAAGTCAGCTTGCGGGCGTAAACGATGTGTTCAACGCGATACTTGTCCGCGGCGACGCAACGGGCGACGTTGTGTTCTACGGAAAGGGCGCGGGCAAGCTCCCGACGGCGAGCGCTGTTGTATCCGATATCGTTACGGCAGTCAAGCATTCCGGCACGAGCCGCTCCCTCACATGGGCAGACAGCGCGCAGGATTTCATAAAGCCGTTCGACGAGTTCAGGTGTGCCAACTACGTCAGAGTAAGCGCAAAGAACCCCGAGGTAACAAAGGCGGTCATTAAGGCGCTGTTCGGTGATGTTGAATATCTTTCCTCTAAAAAACAGCCGGAAAACGAGCTTGCGTTCATCACAGGCGTTCTTTCGGAAAAGGAAGCTGCCGACGCTTGCGCGAAGGTAGCGGACGGAGCAGAGATCCTCGGACGCATTCGCGTTCTGGATTATTGATCGGTCGGGATAACGGAGGTTGGATCTATGAGCGACATTGAAAGCCCCAAGTACAAAAGAGTATTGCTGAAGCTGAGCGGAGAAGCGCTTTCCGGAGATAAAGGCAGCGGTCTGGATATGCCTACTATTGAGAATATCTGTAGGAGCATAAAAAAGGCGGCTGACGCGGGCGCGCAGATCGGCATAGTTGTCGGTGGCGGAAACTTCTGGCGCGGAAGAAGCTCGGAGGGCATGGACAGAGCGCGTGCAGACCATATCGGAATGCTTGCGACAGCAATGAACGCTCTTGCCGTTGCCGATGTGCTGGAAAACATGGGCAGTATCGTCCGCGTTCAGACCGCAATAACGATGCAGCAGGTCGCTGAGCCGTTCATTCTCGGCAAGGCAATTCGTCATCTTGAAAAGGGAAGAATAGTAATATTCGGCTGCGGAACGGGCAACCCGTTCTTCTCGACGGACAGCGCAGCGGCTCTCAGGGCGGCTGAGCTGGGCGCGGACATCATTCTCAAGGCGACCATGGTGGACGGAATTTACGACAAGGATCCGAAGAAGTTCCCCGACGCTGTGAAGTACAGCGTTATCACGCACCACGATATCCTTGTCAAGAAGCTTCAGGTCATGGACAGCGCTGCGGCGGCTATCTGCACCGAAAACAATATTCCCATAATCGTGTTCAATCTTGACAATCCGGACAATATTTACGACGCTGTAATGGGCAGAAGCGTCGGTACACTTGTTACAAAACACAAGCCCGAAAATTAACCCTGTAATAAGACATAACTTTTGCGGAAACGGAGTATATGATGAAAGAAGTTCTCGATAATACCAAGGAAAGAATGGGCAAATGCATTAACGCTCTCGAAAGCGAGCTCGGAACTATCCGTGCGGGAAGAGCTAACCCCGGCGTACTTGACAAGATAACCGTTGATTATTACGGAGCGGCGACTCCCATCAATCAGATGGCGTCCATATCCGTTGCAGAGGCAAGAATACTTGTTGTTCAGCCCTACGACAGCTCCACGCTGAAGTCCATCGAAAAGGCTATACAGGCGAGCGACCTCGGTATTAACCCCACTAACGACGGCAGAGTGCTCCGTATCGCATTCCCGCAGCTCACCGAGGATCGCAGAAAGGAACTCTGCAAGCAGGTAAGCAAGACCTGCGAGGAGAGCAAGGTCGCTGTACGCAATGTGCGCCGCGACGCGCTTGACAAGCTCAAGGCAAAGAAGAAGAACAGCGAGATCACCGAGGACGACCTCAAGGACGCTGAAAAGAGCGTTCAGAAGCTCACTGACAAGTACATCGAAACTATCGACGCTGTGGGCGCTGACAAGGACAAGGAGATCATGTCT
>JBJFHP010000103.1:0-12389 GCA_051893715.1 Oscillospiraceae bacterium | reverse complement strand
TGATGTCGCGGTGGACAATGCCCCTGTCATGCGCGTGCTGAAGCGCGCGGAGTATCTGCACGGTGAAATGCACCGCGTCGCGCCATTTCAGAACGCCCTGCTGCTCGATGTAGTCGGTCAGGGTAATGCCGTCGACATATTCCATAACGATAAACTGCACCTTATCGGTGAACCCGACGTCGTAAATTTTAACGATATTCGGGTGGGAAAGCAGCGCGATAGCCTTGCTCTCGTTGCGGAAGCGGCGCAGGAACTCGTCGCTCCCCGCGAACTCGGTCTTGAGTATCTTTACCGCAACGATACGATCCTCCTGGATATCTCTGGCACGGTAAATATCCGCCATTCCGCCGACGCCGATAAGCTCAAGCAGCTCATATCTTCCGTCAAGCTTTTTTCCGATATTTTTGTCCATGTATTATCCGCCATTTCTCCATACATTAGTGATGAAACCTTTTGCCGCGCCGTATGGCAGCGCGGAAAGATACCATATTATTCACACAAAGGAGCATACCTGCCCCCGTAAAATAATATCATGATTTTCCCGAAAAGTCAATAACAATCGCCAAACTGTAATTGAATTGTAAATAATTACACGCCCGCTGAAACCGTTCTGTAACCGTCAGAGCGCTATCAGAGCAACGGAAACGTTGTCATGACCGCCGTTGCCGTTGGCGTAGTCGACAAGCCTGTCGCAGCAGACCTCGTTCGGCTCGTCGAAGCAGATATCAAGTATATCCATGTCGTCGCCGTAGGCGGAAAGCCCGTCGGAGCACAGCAGCAGCATATCCCCCTCGTTCATGTCAAGCTCGAAATAATCGGGGGTCACGGAGCTGTCCGCGCCGATCGCCTTGGTTATCTTGCTGCGCTTGGGGTGGACCTTCGCCTGCTCCTCGGTTATCTCCCCGCGGTCGACAAGCTCGCGCACATGGGAGTGATCCTTCGTTATCTGGCGTATGCACTCGTCGTCGTCCGAGGAGAACAGGTGATACGCGCGGCTGTCGCCGATGTTCACGATATACGCCGTCGTACCGAGGACTATCGCCGCAACGCAGGTCGTTCCCATGACCTCGTGGGAGTGCTCCTTCGCCGTTTCCCATACTATGCTGTTCGCAGCGACAGCCGCTGTTATAAGCAGGTTTCGTATGGAATTGCGGTTCATCATCGGGGACAGGCTCTCCTTTATGCGGCGGGAAATAACGTCCACCGCGATGGAGCTTGCAAGCCCGCCCTCGCTCTCGCCGCCCATTCCGTCGCACAGCACGGCAGCCGAGCAGTTCTCGCCGAGCATTTCGCCCCATACGGTGTCCTGATTTTCCGTCCGTACAAGCCCCATATCTGTTTTAGTGAATATTTTCATTACGCACCGCCTTACTGCGATATTCCGTCATCTCTGCGGAGCTGCCCGCACGCCGCGTTTATGTCGGCGCCGAGCGTCCTGCGGACGGTCGCGTTTATTCCCGCGTCGGTAAGCCGCTTTTTGAATTTCTCGACATAACGGCTCTTTTTAAATTCCCGCTCGCGTATCTCGTTTATCGGGATAAGGTTCACATGGCAATTCATGCCGCCGAGCAGCTTTATAAGCTCGTCCGCCGACTCGTCGGTGTCGTTTACCCCCTCGATAAGGGAGTATTCAAAGCTTATGCGCCTGCCCGTTTTCCTGAAATAATCGCGGCACGCCGTCATGAGCTGACCGAGGTCGAACCGCTTGTTTATCGGCATTATCGCGCTGCGCTTCTCGTTTGTCGCCGCGTGGAGCGATATCGAGAGCGTCAGCCCCGTTTTAAGCTCTGCGAGCTTGTATATCTTGTCGACAACGCCGCAGGTCGACAGCGAGATGTGGCGCAGGCTCATGCCCCCGCCCTCGTCGTTCAGCAGCGACAGGAACTTCATCACGTTATCGAAATTGTCGAGCGGCTCACCTATTCCCATGAGCACTATGCTGTCGACGTGACGCCCGCTGTCGCGCTCCGTTTCGTATATCTGGAGCAGCATTTCCGACGGCTCGAGGTTCCTCACGAAGCCCGCGATCGTCGACGCGCAGAAGCGGCAGCCCATTTTGCAGCCGACCTGCGACGAAATGCACAGGCTGTTACCGTGCTTGTATTCCATAAGCACCGTTTCCACCGCCTCGCCGTCCGGAAGCCCATAAAGATATTTTACCGTATTATCAATATTGCTGACAAGTCTTTTTTTGATAATTAGTGATTTTATACAAAATTTTTTTGATAACTCCTCACGAAGTTGTGCAGAAATATTGCTCATTTGTGAAAAATCTGTAACTCTCTTTGTGTGGAGCCACTCGTATATCTGCTTTGCGCGGAAGGACTTTTCGCCCATGGCGGAAAGCTCCGCAGCAAGCTCCTCCCTCGAAAGGGAAAGGATATCCTTTTTCTCCATTTTCTCCATTTATTTAATTCTCCTGAAAGACGCTGTGAAAAAGCCGTCCCCGCCGTTTTCATCGGGGAAATAGGTGCGCTTGAAGCTGTTGTCCGCGCCCTGATACGGCACAGGCTGAACTATCGGCGCAAATTCGGGGTGAGCCGAGGCGAAGCCGTCCGCTACCTCGTCGTTCTCCGCGCGGGATAGCGTGCAGGTCGAATAGACGAGCGTTCCGCCGACCTTGACGTATCTCGCCGAGGTTTCGAGTATCGCGCGCTGTATCTGCGGAAGCTCCGCAAATTCCGCCGCGTCCTTGTATTTTATCTCGGGCTTTCTTCTGATAACGCCAAGCCCCGAGCAGGGCACGTCGCACAGCACCCTGTCCGCAGCGGGAAGCTCCCCGTTATACACCAGCGCGTCGTTCTGCCGCGCTTCGATTATCCTGAGCCCCAACCGAGCCGCTCCGTCCTCGATAAGCCCTACGCGCATATCATGCAGATCCATGCTTATCACCCTGCCGTTGTTGCCCATAAGCTGTGCCATGGTGAAGCTTTTCCCGCCGGGCGCGGCGCATACGTCAAGCACCGTTTCGTTCACCACGGGGCGCAGCGTCAGGCAGCAAAGCTGCGAGGAAATGTCCTGAACATGGAACATTCCGCGACGGAACGCGCGGCTCTTTTCGAGGTCGCCCGTTTTCCCGAGCTTAACGCAATTTTCAAGGCGGGGGTATTTCTCCGCCGATATCCCCTCGTCGGCAAGCTGCTTTATAAGCTCGTCTGCGGTGCATTTGAGGTTATTTACGCGGGCGTAAACGGGCGGCTTTCCGACCGACGCCTTTAACGCCGCGACAGCCTTTTCCGTGCCGTATTCCTCCGTCCATTTTTCCGTCAGCCACTGCGGGCAGGAATACTCTATCGACAGCCGCTCGGGAACGCTCAGCCCGAGCCAGCTTATTTTCTTCCCGTTTCGGATAAAGCTGCGGAGAAGCCCGTTGACGAACCCCTGCGCACCGAACAGCCGCAGCTTCTTACACAATTTTACGCTCTCGTTTACCGCCGCGCTGTCGGGCACGCTTTCCATGAACATTATCTGATACAGCCCCGCCCTCAATATCGCGACGGCGGCGCTGTCCAGCTTTTCAAACGGGAGCCTGCTGTTCTGCTGTATCACATAGTCAAGCGTGAGCCGCCGCTCGATAACGCCGTAAAAAAGCGCGGCGGCGAACGCCTTTTCGCGCTCGGAAAGCTCCGACGAGTTGAGCGCGGAGTCCAGCAGGATATTTGAATATGAGTCGCTGTTTTCCATTTTAAGCAGCATTTTCACCGCCGCAAGTCGAGCGTCAGCCATTTTTAACGTTACCTTTCGATTTATTGTCAGCCGAGCATTGCGCCCTTTTCAAGCTTCTTCCCGCGCAGGAAAGCCGCCGTTTCCATGCGCTTCCCGCCCTCGGGCTGAATTTCGGTAAATTCAACGCAGCAGCCGTCGCCGCACGCGACCGCGAATGTTCCCGCGTCGGCGATCGTCCCTGCGGGCGCGGAGGTCTTTACCACCGAAACAACCGCGCGGTAGACCTTGAGCCGCTTTCCGTCAAGGAAGGTGTATGCGCAGGGCGCTTCGGACATCGCGCGGATAAAGTCGTGGACAGCCTCGGCGGGCTTCGTAAAGTCCAGCTTCAGCTCCTCCTTGGTTATCATCGCGGCGTAGCAGGTGTCGCCCGTCTGCGGCGTGCGGACAGCCGTTCCTTCCTCGAGCGCGGAAAGCGTTTTCACGATAAGCTCCGCGCCCGCCGCCGACAGCAGGTCGTGCAGCTCGCTGCCCGTCATTTCGGGGGTTATTTCCACCTCGGATTTCATTATCATGTCGCCGGTGTCAAGTCCCTCCGCCATATACATCGTAGTTACGCCGGTCAGCTTTTCGCCGTCCTGAATGCAGCGCTGCATAGGCGCCGCGCCGCGGTATTTCGGGAGCAGCGACGCGTGAACGTTGATACAGCCGTATTTCGGCAGCTCCAGTATCTCTTTCGGAAGTATCTGCCCATACGCCACGACAACTATGCAGTCGGGCGCGATTTCGCGCAGCACGGAAAGCGAGCTTTCCGCGTCCTCGCCGCGCCTTAGCGAGAGCGGCTGATACACCGGTATATCGTATTTAAGCGCGCATTCCTTAACGGGGGTCATCTGTATCTGCTTGCCCCTGTTGCGGGGCTTGTCGGGCTGGGTGAATACCGCCGCGACCTCGTGCCCCGCCGCGATAAGCGCCTCAAGGCAGGAAAGCGAGAACACGGGAGTTCCCATAAAAACTAACTTCATTTCTCGTCCTCCTCTACCCATTCTATGACCTTATCCTTATATAATATCCCGTTGAGATGGTCAATTTCATGGCAGAACGCCCTTGCGAGCAGCTCCCTGCCCTTGTACTCCACCTTTTTTCCGTAGCGGTCAAGCGCACGGACGCGCACATACGCGGGGCGCTTGACTACGCCCTGTTTGCCGGGGTAGGAAAGGCAGCCCTCGGGCTCCGTCTGCTTGCCTCTCATGGAAAGGATAACGGGGTTGATAAGCTCGATACGCCCGTTTTCGTCGTCAATATCAATAACGACAACGCGCTTCAGCACGCCTATCTGCGGCGCGGCAAGCCCCACTCCGTCCGCGGCGCACATGGTTTCATACATATCGTCGAGCAGCTCCCACAGCTCCGCGTCGAATTTATCCACCTCGGCGGAGCGCTCCCGAAGCAGCTCCTCCCCGAAAAGAAGAATATCTCTTACAGCCATGCTTTTCCCTTTCTGTCAACCCTTATCGGGCAGCTCCGACTTTATCCTGTCGGTAAAAAGTATTCCCTCAAGATGATCCAGCTCGTGACAGAAAGCCCTTGCGAGCAGACCGCTGCCCGTCATGGTGAACTCCTTGCCGTTTCTGTCCTGCGCCTTAACGGTGACCGTCGCGGGGCGGTCTACCCTGCCCCATTCGCCCGGCGCGGAAAGGCAGCCCTCGTCCCCCGTCTGCATTCCCTCTGTGGAAATTATCTCGGGGTTAATGAGCTCGATAACGCCGTGCTCGTCGTGAACGTCAACAATTACCGCGCGGCGGAGCATTCCCACCTGCGGCGCGGCAAGCCCCGCACCGTCGGCGGCTTTCAGCGTGTCGCGCATATCGTCCAGCAGCGTCCACAGCTTCTCATCAAATGAAGTGACGGGTCTGCACTTCTTCCTTAAAATATCATCGCCGAATTTAACAATTTCTCTTAAAGCCATCAAATTTTCCTTTCAGTCCATGCCGCCGTTCATGTCGGCGTAAAAGCTTACGTTCGCGAAAGCGGCATTCTGCGCCGCCTGCTTCATCGTTTCCCCGACAAGCCCGCGCAGCGCGCTGCTGTTTATACATTTAAGAATAAGGCGGTATCTGAACCTGCCGTTAAGCTTTCCTATGGTGTTGGGAGCGGGTCCCAGTATCCTCAGCGGAACGCCCCTGCCGAGCGGCGCGGCGTTATCCGAAAGCATACGCGCGAACAAGCACGCGGCGTTTTTGCAGTCCTTTTCCGTCAGCGCGGAAAATCCGAACACAACTATATCGCAGAACGGCGGGTAAAGCATCGCCTCACGCAGCCCTATCTCCTCGTTATAAAAATCGGGGTAATCCTGCCTTGCGGCAAGGTTAATGACATAATGCTCGGGCGAAAAGGTCTGTATCATTGCCCGACCGCGCTTTCCGCCGCGCCCCGACCGCCCGACGACCTGCGTTATCAGCGAGAATGTCCGCTCATACGCGCGGAAATCCTCCGAATAAAGCGAATTATCCGTCTTTAACACGCCGACAAGCGTTACGTTGGGGAAATCAAGCCCCTTTGCTATCATCTGCGTGCCGACTATGATGTCGTACTCCCCGTCGGCGAACGCCTTGAAATTCCGCTCGAACGCGTTCTTTGTCGCGGTCGTGTCCGCGTCCATGCGCAGAACGCGCGCTTTCGGGAACAGCTCGGAAATTTCGTCCTCAATACGCTGCGTGCCCGTTCCTTTCATGGTGAAATATTTCCCGCCGCATTTCGGGCAGGCGCTGTCCATCTGCCGCATATAGCCGCAGTAGTGGCATATCACGCTGTTATTCGCCTTGTGATAGGTCAGCGGCAGCGAGCAGTTCGGGCACTCGGCAGGCGCTCCGCACCCCGCGCAGCGCACGCTCGTCCTGTAACCGCGCCTGTTAAGCAGCAGTATCGACTGCTCCCCGCGCTCAAGGTTCAGCTCTATCTCATGGATAAGCGGCATACTGAACGAGGAGTTATTGCCGTTGCGCTGCTCCTCCTTCATGTCTACTATATATACATCGGGGAGAACGGCGTTGTTATACCGCTCGTCAAGCTCGAAAAGGCTGTACCTGCCCTTTTTTGCGTAATAATAGCTCTCCAGCGACGGCGTTGCGGAGGCGAGCAGCAGGAATGCGTTATGCGCAAAGCAGCGCTGCTTCGCGACGTCACGCGCGTGATAGCGCGGCGCGCTTTCGGATTTATATGTCCCCTCGCCCTCCTCGTCGATGACGATGATGCCGAGGTTTTGTACGGGGGCAAACACCGCGCTGCGCGTTCCGATGACAATTCTCGCCTTGCCCTCGCGGATACGGCGGTACTCGTCCGCGCGCTCGCCGAGCGAAAGGCTGCTGTGCATTATCGCGACCTCCGCGCCGAACAGCCTGCGGAATTTCCCCACCATCTGCGGCGTGAGCGATATTTCGGGGACAAGCATTACCGCCGATTTCCCCTGCGATAACGCCCGCTCGATAAGCTTTATGAATACCGAGGTCTTGCCGCTTCCCGTCACGCCGCGCAGCAGCGCGCATTTCGGCTCGGGGTCATTCATCAGCCGAAGCAGCCCGTCGAACACCTCCTGCTGCTTCGGCGAGAAATGGATATCCGACGGGCTTTCGGAAGCCGCCTCGGTGGGTTCCGTCCTGAAAACAACGTTCTCGAACTGCTCGAGTATCCCCTTGTCGACAAGCCTTTTCACCACCGACGGCGTGACCGTGCAGGCGTAGCACGCCTCGCGCAGCGACGCGCACTCCGAGCCCTCGATAAATTCCACGACCTCGCGCTGCTTTCGGGTCAGCGCCGCGCCCTCGGGAATTTCCCCCGAAAGCCGCAGCATTGACACCGTTTCGTCGCCGACGCGCCGCCGCAGAACGTCGTCCTCCCGCAGCACGCCCTTTTCAAGCAGCGACTTCACGAGCCTGCCGCCGCCCGATGTTTTATCGGAAAGCACAACCGCGTCGAACGACGCGCGGTCTGCCGCCGTGCGGAGTATCTCCGTAAAGCGCCTTTCCTCCTCCGTGAGCTCCGCGGTATTGTCCGCAGACAGGGAGTAATGCACCTTTAGGGTGTAACCGAGCCCCGGCGGGAATACCGCGCGGAACGCGTCGAAATAGGTGCAGAACGTGTTCTCCTTTATCCATGCGCACAGGTCGAGCAGCTCCCGCGACAGAACAGGCTCGCTGTCCGCGGCGGCGGAAATCGCCTTGCATTTCACCGAGCCGTCGTCGTCATGCACCGCGAAAACAAGCCCCATGCGCTTCTTGTTCCCCTTTCCGAAGGGAACGACGACGCGCACGCCCGCTTTAACGCTGCCCGCAAGCTCGGCGGGAATGCTGTACCCGAAAAGCTTATCGAACGCGAAAAGGGTGTTTTCAACGGCGACGTCGGCAATAAGCCTGTTTTCCCCCATCAGACGCCGCTCTTTTCGCAGCCCTCCGCGGACAGGCGGTCAAGAAGAGCGCCGTTGCGCGAACGGCGGAGCTTTTCCGCGCGTATTACCGCGAGCAGGTCATCGACGGCGGTTTCAAGCTCGCCGTTGGTGATGAGGTAGTCATAATTTTCGGCGAATTTTATCTCGTTGCGCGCCTGCGCCGTGCGGAGGATTATTTTGTCCTCGGTTTCGGTGCCGCGCTTGCGGAGGCGGCGCTCAAGCTCGCACATTGACGGCGGCAGAATGAACACAAGGCAGCATTCGGGGAAAAGGCGGCGAATATTCATTGCGCCCTCGACCTCTATTTTAAGTATAACGTCCTTGCCCTGCGCAAGAAGCTCCTCAACGCCCTTGCGGGGTGTGCCGTAATAATTCCCGCAATACTGCGTATATTCCAGCACGCCGCCCTCGGCGATAAGCTCCTCGAACCGCTCGCGGGTGAGGAAGTGGTAATGTACCCCGTCTATTTCGCCCTCACGCGGCGCGCGGGTGGTTGCCGATACGGAATAACCGACCGTGTCGGTCTTTTTGAACAGCTGCTCAAGAATAGTATCCTTTCCGCAGCCCGCAGGCGCGGAAACAACAAAAAGAAGCCCCTTATTCATGAATGTCACCCTCCGTTATCTTTCCCGAAAGCGTATCGGGCTGAAGCGCCGACAGGACGACATGGCCGCTGTCGCACACAATGACCGAGCGCGTTTTTCTTCCGCAGGTCGCGTCGATCGCGGCGCCGCTGTCCTTTGCGGTCTGAACTATGCGCTTTACGGGCGCAGCCTCGGGGCTCACCACGGCGACGATCCTGTCCGCGTTCACGGTGTTCCCGAATCCGACATTTACCAGCCTCATAAATTACACCCCCGAAAAACTGTATATATGTTTATTGTACCATATTTTCTCGGGAAATGCAACATATATTTGATATACAATAATTTTTTGCTTTTTGTACTTGACAAACGGGAAGAAAATGTGTATAATAGTAATGTTCATTAAATGAACGCAAACGGAGAGGTATCGAAGTGGTCATAACGGGGCTGACTCGAAATCAGTTTGCGAGCAATCGCACATGGGTTCGAATCCCATCCTCTCCGCCAGACAAGCACCTTGACGCGTGTTTTGCGCGTTGAGGTGTTTTTTGTTTTTCGGGTTTTTCACAGGAAAGCGCCGCTTTGTTAAACGGCGTTATTTTATCCCCGAAAATACAAAAAGCCCCAACGCGCGCAGTGCGTGCCGAGGGCATACCGTCCGTGTTATTGCTCCCGAAAAACAAAAAGCGCCCCAACGCGCGCAATGCGTATCAAGGCTTGCCTTCCGTGAAATTTATCCCCAAAAACAGCAATGCCTCAACGCGCAAAACACGCGTCAAGGCACTAAGCTGGCGGAGAACGAGGGATTTGAACCCTCGCGCCGGTTTTAGCCGACCTACTCCCTTAGCAGGGGAGCCCCTTCACCACTTGGGTAGTTCTCCAAATGCTGAACAAGAAATCTTAATCACGCATATTATTATATCACTATGAGCCGCTTTTGTCAAGTACCTTTCCGAAAAAATTTTTCCCGCCCGGGAAAATCGGTCAACCCTCTTGACAAATCCCCTCGGATATGCTATAATCACACCATCAATTACAGATTTGAGGTGAGAAGATGCGGAATTTATCCTGCTGAGAAAATCGCATATCGCAGCATTCGCATGGGGGTACTGTGCCCTCTGCGGCGTGTTCGGATATGCGGGCAGGAAATGCTCCGCTCTTTTCATGGATAAATTATGCTCCGACGGAACAGCTTCCGCCGTGGCTTGCTTCCGTGCAAAAAGAATGCCGTGGGTCTTTCCTGCGGCATTTTTTATTGAACACGGAGGTAATTTTATGTCATTGATAAGTATAACAAACCTTACATTCAGCTACGACGGAAGCGCCGAAAATGTCTTTGAAAACGTGTCGCTCTCGCTCGACACGGCTTGGCGGCTCGGTCTGACAGGCAGGAACGGCAGGGGAAAGACTACGCTGCTGCACCTGCTTGAGGGCGGGCTTGAATACCGCGGGAATATCTCGGCGTCGGTCGGGTTTGAGTATTTCCCCTACCCCGCGGACGAAAACGAGCTCGTCATCGACATTATCCGCGAAAAAGCGCCCTCTGCGGAGGACTGGGAGATCTCGCGGGAAATATCGCTGCTCGAGGCGGACGAGGATATCCTTTGGCGGCAGTTCGGCACGCTGTCGGGCGGCGAACAGACAAAGGCGCTGCTCGCGGCGCTGTTCCTGCGGGAAAACAGCTTCCTGCTCATCGACGAGCCGACAAATCACCTTGACGCCCACGCAAGAAAGGTGCTCGGGCGGTACCTAAGCCGAAAATCGGGGTTTATCCTTGTGTCGCACGACAGGGCTTTCCTTGACGAAGCAATCGACCATATACTTGTAATAAACAGGCAGAATATCGAGCTTCAAAGCGGGAATTTCTCCTCGTGGCACCGCAACAAGCTTGACCGCGACAACTTCGAGCGCTCGGAAAACGAGAAGCTGAAACGCGAGATAAAGCAGCTTGAAGCCGCGGTGGACAAGGCTGCGCGGCATTCCGAGAAAATTGCCGCGACAAAAATCGGATTTGACCCCGTAAAAACCGAAAAATCGCTCACCCGCCGCCCGTCCGTCGCAAAAAAGGCGCAGAAGCTCATGAACCGCGCAAAGTGCATGGAAGCAAGAGCGGAGCGCGATATCGAGGCGAAATCGGCGCTGCTTAAAAACATCGACGAGGCGGAACAGCTGAAGCTGTCGCCGCTGCGGTATCACAGCGAGGTGCTCGCGCGGGGCGAAAATTTAAGCCTTTCGCTCGGCGGCAGGGCGCTGTTCGGCGGGCTGGGGTTCGAGATAAGGCGGGGCGAGCGCGTCGCGCTTTGCGGGCGGAACGGCTGCGGAAAAACAACGCTTATCCGTATGCTTTTGGGGGAAATTCCGCCCGACAGCGGCTGTATTGCCCTTTCGAGCGGGGTTGTAGTGTCGGTCGTTTCGCAGACCGACGGCGAGCTTCACGGAACGCCCGCCGACTACGCCGAGGAGCGCGGGCTTGACGTGAGCCTTTTCCTAGCAATACTAAGCAAGCTCGGCTTCCCGCGGGAGCTTTTCGGCAGGTCGACGGACGGTTACAGCGCGGGTCAGCGCAAGAAGGTCATGCTCGCGCGGAGCCTTTCGGAGCGCGCTCACCTCTATATCTGGGACGAGCCGCTGAACTATATCGACGTGGTATCACGAATGCAGATAGAGCAGCTGCTCACCGCCTCCGACATCACCATGATATTCACCGAGCACGACAAGGAATTTACCGAAAAAACCGCAACGCGGCGCATTGAACTCATATAAAATATACCGGCAGGAATTGATACTACCTGCCGGTATTGCTTTGAAAAAATCAGAAGATATCCTTTTTCTTCTTAATATGCCGCCTGATAAGCACGAAAATGATAAGCGCGATACAGAAAAGCAGGAATATCGGCACGAGCAGCCTGTTGGGAGTTTCCTCCTCGGCGGACTTCATCTCCGTCCACAGCTCCTGCATCTGCCTCCCCGCTTCATCGGACAGATTGACGAACACCGACGTATTTTCGGCGATAAATTCCTCGTCGGGATAGGAAACGGGGTTCTCCCTTACCTCCTCGTCAAGCATTTCAAACGCGGCGGAGTGCGGCGTTGAATAGCAGATGTAGTCGATGTTGGAGTAGGCGATATCCGGCTCGCACAGGAAATTTATATACATCTCGGCGGCTTCCTTGTTCTTCGCGCAGGTCGGAATGCACATTGCGTCGATGAATAGGTTTGTCCCGCTCTTCGGGACAACAAATTCCAGCGCGTCGTTGTCCTCGAGAATGGTGAGCGCGTCGCCCGCGTAATACGGAGCAATGAGCGCCTCGCCCGCGGTCATCTTGTCGAACACCTCGTCCATTACATACGCCTGAACCACCTTTTTCTGCTGCTTGAGCAGCTCGGCGGATCTGATAAGCTCCTCGCTGTCCTCGGTGTTGAGCGAATACCCCAGCGAAAGCTCAGCAATGGCGAACGCGTCACGCGGGTTGTCGAACATCAGTATCTGATCGGCGTAGTCCTCATTCCAGAGGATATCCCAGTCGATGTCCCCGCTGTCAATGTCAACAACTGTCGCGTCATAGATTATGCCGACCGTTCCCCATGTGTAGGGGACGGAATATTCGTTCGTCGGGTCGTAAGCCTGATTTCGGAAATTATCCATTATATAGGAGAAATTCGGAATATTGTCAAAGTCAAGCTTCTGCACCATACCC
>JBJFHP010000102.1:0-12392 GCA_051893715.1 Oscillospiraceae bacterium | reverse complement strand
ACCTACCTTCTTAACAACATGATAGAACGCTCTCTTCATGTGGTCAAGCATTGTATCCGCAAGCTCGGGCTTGTTCTCGTAGGGAACCTTTTCGTCGAGTATGGAAACATCGCCCGTTTCCTTGATGTAAGCCGCTGTCGCAAGGATCATCCACAGCGGGTCGTCGTTAAAGTTGGAGCCGAGCTCGTGGTTGCCCATCTTGGTGAGAGGCTGGTACTGGTGATAAGCGCCGCCGTCCTCGAGCATTGTCGCCGCAAGATCCATAAGACGCTCGCGCGCTCTTTCGGGGATCTGGTGAACGAAGCCGAGCAGATCCTGGTTGGAGTCGCGGAAGCCCATTCCTCTGCCTATTCCGCTCTCGAAGTAGGAAGCGGAGCGGGACATATTGAAGGTAACCATGCACTGATACTGGTTCCAGATGTTTACCATGCGGTTTACCTTCTCGTCGGGAGAATTTACCGAATACTGCGTCAGCAGCTTGCTCCAGTATTCCTTGAGCTCCTCGAACAGCTTATCCGCCTTCTCGGGGGTATCGCACTTGCTCATCATCTCGAGAGCCTTTTTCTTGTTTATAATGTTCTTTGCAGGCTTAGCCGCGCCAACTCCGTCAACGGTGTAGCTTGCCTTGAGATCGGCGGGTACCGCGCCTGTGTCGAACTTCTCGTCAGCAGGCATCTCTACATAACCGAGGCAGAATACGAGCTCCTTTTTCTCGCCGGGCGCAAGCTCGATCTCGAGGTAATGCGAAGCGATAGGCGACCAGCCCTCCGCAACGGACATATTGGGCTTGCCCGCAAAAACAGCGTCGGGGCGCCCAAAGCCGTTGTACAGACCGAGGAAGCTCTCGCGGTCGGTGTCGTAGCCCTGAATGGGAGCGTTTACGGTGTAGAACGCGAAGTGATCGCGGCGCTCCTTGTATTCGGTCTTGTGGTAAATGGTGGAGCCGAGTATCTCGACCTCGCCGGTGTTGAAGTTTCTCTGGAAGTTGGTGGTATCGTCGTTCGCGTCCCAAAGGCACCATTCGATGAAGCTCGTCAGCTTGAGCGACTTCTTTTCGCCGCTTTCGTTGGTGAGAGTGAACCTCTGGATTTCGCCGTTGAAGTCCTGCGGAACGAAGAACTTCACCTCGGCTCTGACGCCGTTCTTGGAGGAGCTGATAACGGTGTAGCCCATGCCGTGGCGGCACTCGTAGCTGTCAAGCTCGGTCTTAACGGGGCTCCAGCCGGGGTTCCATACGGTATCTCCGTCCTTTATGTAGAAGTATCTGCCGCCCATGTCAACGGGAACATTGTTGTAGCGGTAGCGGGTTATGCGGCGCAGACGAGCGTCCTTATAGAACATATATCCGCCCGCAGTATTGGATATAAGCGAGAAGAAACCCTGTGTTCCGAGATAGTTTATCCACGGATAGGGAGTGCGCGGAGAAGTAATGACGTACTCTCTGTTCGCATCATCGAAATAGCCGAATTTCATTAAAAACCGTCCTTCCTTGACAAGAGCGCTGCCCATGTCAATCATGTTATTACGGCATAGAAATGCCCTCACTGACAAGTATACACTATTCGCCGACGAAATACAAGTGCTGAAAACGGTTACAATGAAATTTTGCCTTAGTTTTTTACCTAAAAACCGAAATCACCCGCTGAATTATGTGTATATTGACGAAAAAATATTTCGCCGGTCGGCGGCGATACTCACTCCGAAAAAGCGGTTATTTCTTGACAAAACGGCTTTTATTATGTATAATTAAGGAAAAACCGAAAGGAGTTTCTTATGTTCAATAACCCCGATCTCGAAAAATCACTGTACACTATAGAAAACGAGCTGCTCGCATACTTCACCGCCTGCCATAACAGCAGACAGTGTATCCTTGAAATAGAGGAGGCTATCTCGGAAAAGCTGCTGCTGAAAATTGAGGAGGAGCTGCTTCTCGACGGATTTCACGGCGGCGATCACGACTACAAATATGTTACTATCAATAATCAGAACGTGCTTGTGACAGACGGGCTGATATTCTGCGATTATCAGGCGGCAAACGAAATTTCCGACAACATCGGCTTCCCCATCGAGGGTCAGTTCGACCTTACCGAGGAGGGCGAAAGGCTCCTTGAAATGATAGACGACCTCGGCTCGCTGCCGCTTGATGAGTACCGCAGAAAATATTACGACAATGTGAGATACCGAGCCGTTGACAAGCTTATGGAGTACCTCGAGAGCTCGTTTTCCGCAGGCGGCTTCCGTCTGAAATCGGCGGGACCATACGCCCTGTTCGGGTATTTTCCGCTCGACGGCATAGGCAAGCTTGCGCTGGCGCAGTTCTGCCTTTGCAATCCCGACTGCTTTATCACCGACTTCAAGGGCTCAACGGTGTACATTGAAAAGATCCCCGTCGCTGCTGCGGAGATACATTTGTCGGCGCAAAGGCGGGATCTGTCCAAGCCGCTCGAGGTGTATAAGCTTGAGGTCAACTACTCCCCCGACGCGGACTATCACTACCGCCCGGGAATAAGGTTCACCCCCGACGGGACAATAATCAACGATAACGTCATGTGCTTTGACGTCAATATCAGCCCCGCGCTCGGCAGCCGCCTCGGAGGAATGCTCACCGAAGCCTTCCCCGAAGAATTGGACGAGAAAAACCTGATACGGTGATGATATCCGCAATTCCCACAGTCATAACAGCCATGCGCCGCACGCATTCCCGCAGTGCGGCGTTTAGTTTTACTACTGCTTGATTTTGAGAGAGTATTATGCTATAATAGTTGTAAAGTAAGAAAAAAGGAGCTATTCATGTTTGAACTGAAAAAAACCGAACGCCTTGCGCGGCGCGGGATATTCCGAACCCCGCACGGAGATATAGAAACGCCGTTTTTCATGAACGTCGGCACTGCCGCGGCGATAAAGGGCGGTATTTCAAGCATTGACCTTAAAGGGCTGAAAACGCGCGTGGAGCTCTGCAACACATACCACCTGCACCTGCGCCCCGGCGACGACGTAATTTACAAGCTCGGCGGACTTCACAAATTCATGAACTGGGACAAGCCCATTCTCACCGACAGCGGCGGGTTTCAGGTATTTTCGCTGTCCAAGCTGCGTAAAATTAAGGAAGAGGGCGTGTACTTCGCTTCGCACCTCGACGGGCGGCGGCTTTTTATCGGTCCGGAGGAAAGTATGCAGATACAGTCGCACCTTGCCTCAACGATAGCAATGGCATTCGACGAATGCGTCGAGAACCCCGCCCCGCGCGATTATGTTCAGCGCTCGGTGGAGCGCACGACCCGCTGGCTGGAGCGCTGCAAGACCGAAATGGCGCGGCTCAACTCCCTGCCCGAAACAATAAACAGGCAGCAGCTCCTTTTCGCGATAAATCAGGGCGGCACCTACGACGATATCCGTATCGAGCACATGAAAACCATAAGCGGAATGGAGCTTGACGGCTACGCGATAGGCGGTCTTGCCGTCGGAGAGCCTACCGAGGTGATGTATCACATTCTCGACGAGGTGCTCCCATATGCCCCCGTAAACAAGCCGCGCTATCTTATGGGCGTGGGCACTCCCTCCAACATAATCGAGGGCGTTTACCGCGGCGTGGATATGTTCGACTGCGTTATGCCGAGCCGCAACGCGCGCCACGGGACTATCTTCACATGGGGCGGGATAATGCACGCGACGAACGAGAAATACAAGCTGGACGAGCGCCCGCTCGACCCGCAGTGCGACTGCCCGACCTGCCGCAATTTCACCCGCGCGTATATCCGCCACCTTTTCAAGGCGGAGGAACAGCTCGCGGGACGGCTTGCCGTTCAGCATAACCTCTATTTCTACAACACGCTTATGGACAGGATATGCGATGAGCTTGACGCGGGAACGTTCACGGAGTTCCGCAATAAATACTCTCCCCTGCTTGCGGGCAAGCTGGACGACTGACAAAAAAGGACGTGAAAATCTTCTGAAAACAAGGAGGTAATCATGTCCTTTATCGAGCTTTTTCTGGTAGCTGTCGGGCTGTCTATGGACGCGTTCGCGGTGGCGCTGTCCGACGGGCTGACGCTAAAACGGCGGCGCAATGCTCTCGTTATCGCGCTGTTTTTCGGTATATTTCAGGCGGGAATGCCTGTGATAGGCTATTTCCTCGGCACGGGCTTTTCGCACCTCATTTCCGCTTACGACCACTTCGCCGCGCTTGCCGTGCTCGGGTTTATCGGCGGGAAAATGATCGTCGAAAGCATTTCGGAGCTGAATTGCTCCCGAAAAAACGAACCTGAAACGCCCCGCCCGCAAAAGGCGCTCACCTTTCCCCTGCTTATAGCGCAGTCAGCCGCGACAAGCATTGACGCGCTCGTCGTCGGGGTCACGCTGTCCGCCATGGGGGAAAATATTTTCTTCTCCGCCGCCATGATAGGTATAACGACATTTGTCATAAGCCTTGCGGGAGCGCTCTGGGGAAAGCGCTTCGGAACTCTCCTCGGAACAAAAGCGGAGCTTGTCGGCGGGATCGTCCTGCTGGCGATAGGGATAAAGACCTGCATTGAACATATCTTCTTCGGCTGCGGCTGAATTGACACGGAGGAAATTGATGATAAGATACGCTGTTTTTGACGTTGACGGGACGCTTCTTGACTCCTCGCCGATGTGGGCTGACCTCGGGTCGCGCTATATACGCAGCACAGGCGGCTCGCCCGCTGCGGGGCTGGACGAAGCGCTCAGGAATTTATCCCTTGAAGAAGCGGCGTGCTACCTGAAAAAGGAATACTCCCTCCCCTACTCCGCCGATGAGATAGTGCGGCAGATAACGCGCATGACCGAGGAATTTTATCTCGCGGAGGTGCGCCCGCGCGACGGCGCACGGGAACTGCTCGCCGCGCTGCGCGCGAAGAACGTACATATGGCGATAGCTACTGCGGGGGACAAGAAGCTTGCCGCCGCGTCGCTCGAACGGCTCGGGCTGTGGGAATACTTCTCCGCGGCAGCGTCCTGCTCGGAATACGGTCCGAAAACCTCTCCCGAGGTTTATCTTGCCGCGGCGGAAATGATTTTCGCCCTCCCCTGTGAAACGCTTGTTTTCGAGGACAGCCTTCACGCAGTCCGCGCCGCCAAAAGCGCGGGATTTGTGACAGCCGCCGTAAAGGATATCAGCGAACCGAAACAGGAAGCGCTGAAGTCCGCTGCCGATTTTTATGAGGAAAGCCTTCTCGGATATGCCAAAAAAATCGGCGAGATCCTTAAATAATTTTTACAACAAAAAAGGAACATTTATGATAGAATACAAACTGACAAAGGATTTTGAAACAGAGCAGATACGGGAGCTTTTTTCGTCCGTCGGGTGGTTTTCGGGGAACTTTCCCGAGAAGCTGAAAACGGCGCTCGCCAATTCGGGCAGGGTCATCTCGGCATGGGACGGGGACAGGCTCGTCGGGCTTGTCAGAGGCTTTGACGACGGGATATGGCAGGCGACCATCGACTGCCTGCTTGTCGCTCCGTCACATCAGGGAAAGGGTATCGGCTCCGCGCTGCTGAAACGGCTGCTGGAGGAATATTCGGACATCATGTATATCAATGTTGTTCCCGAGGAAAAGAGAAATGCGGCGTTCTACCGCAGAAATGGCTTTGAGGTCATGGAAGAAGCAACGCCCATGCAGGTCATCGGGAAATTGTGGGAATAAAACCTGAGCGCCCGAGGGTAGATCCACGGGCGCTCAGCTTGTCGAAAAAGTCTTTTCGACAAGAAATGAATATTGAATAACGAATAACGAAGAATGAATAATGGCGGTATCGGCTTCGCCGATTTTTCGAAAATAAGATTATAACGTACTTTTAAAATCCGTGCCCGCAGGGCACACCACATTTATTCATTATTCATTAAGATAAACCCTGTTTTCAGGGTTTATCAACAGCCCGAAGCGCCGCATTTCAACGAACGAAGTGCGGCGCTTCAATATTTTTATTTTACAAACGACCCTATCTCCACAAGGTTGCCCTCGGGGTCTGCGATGTAACAGGTACGCTGTCCCCATTCCATAGTCTGCGGCGGCATGACGGGCTTTGCGCCCTTTGCAACAACATCGGCGAACGCCGCGTCCACTGCCGCGTAATTTTCCGCGGAAAGCGCTATTTCATAATGACCGTTCTCGCCGTCGGCGTAATTGAACCCGCGCGAGGTCATCTTCTCGAAATCGGTGCGGCGGTACAGCAGGAACAGAGTTCCGTCCTTTTCAAGGAATACGTTAGAGGTGTTCTCGTCCTCCTTTATCTCAAACCCGAGGACGTCGCGGTAAAACCGCACCATCACCGCCATATCCTTTACCATTATCCCGAACCCGTCAAGGCGGAGCTTCGGTTTCTCGGTTTTCTTCGGCGACTTTTTCCTGCGCGGCTTTCGCTCGGGGAGTTCCTCCCACATCTCCGCAACCATGCTGCGGAGCTTTTCGCCGTCGTCGAGGATAGTGCAGGGGAGCAGCGTGTCGGGCGTCTGCGGGAAATCCGAGGGGTCGCTGTCGGGCATGAATCTGCGCGACGCGGCAGTGTCCTTTACCGCAAAGCCGTCGCCGTATATACCGCCGATTATCTTGTCCTTATAATAATAGAGGTAGCCGCCCATCATGGGTATATACCGCGTGTCGCCAAGCGGTGCAAGCTGCTCCGCGACATACTGTGCGTACTGCGCAAGCTTTTTGTCAGCCATGTTTTCCTCCTAAAACGGTTTAAAAATGCCCCGAGCATATCGGGGTATTTCCGTATTTACGGCGGCAGAGCCGTTCCCCGCCGCGAATGCTTACAATTGCTTTATTCCCTTTGCCGCCGCGCGTACCTCCATTACCCCCGTTTCGGGATAAAAGTATACCGTCCGCCCGTAGTCAAGACCGGTGTCCTCCGCGACAATCGGTATGCGGAGCTCGCGCAGCGCTGTCTTTACCGCCGCGATGTTGCGCTCGCCGATGTTGAATTTGTCGCTAGCCGTCGCGAACATTACCGCGCCGCCGGCTATCTTTGCGCGCAGCCTTGCCCTGTTAGCGCCGAGCCGCTCCATTTCGCGCACCAGCATAGGCACCGCCGTATCTGCAAAGCGCATTGGCGTCGCCGCGCCGCTTGCCGACGCAGTGCTGTCGGGGAGCATTATATGCGACATTCCGCCGACATTTGTCGCGCTGTCAAGAAGGCATATCCCGACGCAGGAGCCGAGCGCGTATGTCACAAGTACGTCGGGCGCTCTGCACACCTTGAGGTCGGATATGCCGATAGTTATATTACTCATCATACAACACCGAGCTTTTCCATTAAAGTATTGAGCGACTCCATTTCGGGGATAAGAATTATGTTCGACTTGATGTCAACGCCGTCGATAACAAAGCCGTCGTTGATAAACAGCACCTTATCGCCCACCTGCGAAAATTCGATAATCGGAACGCTCATTATTGCGCCAAGCATATCCACCGCCATAGACGGCACGCTCATGTCAATGGTAAGTCCCGTAAGCGTCGACAGCGCCTGCAGATACGAGCCCGCCATGATATTGCCCATTTCGGAGATAGCGGAAAGCTCCGTTTCGTCAAGCGAAATGACCTTGACGTCCTGCTTATTCATGAATGTGGAAAGCACGACCCTTGCAAAGCTGTCCTCAAGCAGGAACATTATCATGCCCCTGATATCGCCCGACAGCCTTACGAGTATGCCCGTAATGACCTTTTCGGGACCGCCCATTTCATCTATAACGTGCTGATAATCCAGCACTCTGACGTCGGGAACGCGCATATCAATGCCCTTTCCGAGCATTTCCGAAAGGGCGCAGGCAGCGCTGCCCGAGCCTATGTTTCCGATTTCCTTCAGGCAGTCTATCGCCACGGGCGATAAATCATTGTAATCCTTCAGCATTTTTATCACCAAATCATCTCAGGTTGTTAGCGATACGGGAAAATTCGTCGGAGGTGGTAACAACGCGCGAGCTTATCTGATACGCGCGCTGCGTTTCGATAAGCTTTACCATCTGCGTCGCAAGGTCAACGTTAGAGGTAACGAGCGCGCCCTGGAGCTTTGTCATTCCTCTGTCTGCCGCCGCCTCGCCGCTGCGCGGGGTGGCAATATAGCGGTTTGTCCCGATAGGCTCAAGCCCGTAGGGGTTGTCGAACGTGAACACGCCGACCATCTTCTCAAGCTCGCCGTAATCGGGGGCAGTTCCGTCCTCGTTGAACGGCACAACTATCCTGTTCATGTCATAATCCATGACATATTCGCCCGAGCCGCTCACAAGGTACCATTCGCCCGTTTCCGCCTGCGTCATGTTAAATGAGCCGTCGCGGGTGTAATTCACGTCGCCGTAGCGATCCTGAACGGCAAAAAAGCCCTCTCCCGCGGGCGCAAAATCCGTCATCATGTCGGTGAAATAAAAGCTGCTCTCCTCGAACATGAGGTCGGTTTTCTGAACATATGCGCCGTGCCCCGTCTGCCAGTCGGGCTCTGTCGCGCGCTGAACGGAATACAGCGTGTCCGCGAAATCGGGGCGGAGCGTCTGATAGCCGTAGGTGTTTATGTTGGCGATATTGTTTCCGTAGACATTGAGCGCCTGCGCCTGCGCGATCATGGCGGTCTTGCCGGTATGGAAGGATATATTCATATTAAACCCCTTTCATCAGGAAAGCTTGCAGATGGAGTTGGACTTCTGATTCATGCCGTCGCAGAGCTTCAGAATGGCGCTGGACGCCTCGTAAAGCCTGTTTGCGTTCATCATCATAGTCATCTCATAGTTGAGGTCAATGTTGGAGCGCTCGACTGCGCCCTGTATTATGTCAAATTTTAACCCCTCGGGAACAGCGCCCGCGTCCACCGAGGTGAACATATTCGCGCCGAACTTAACAACGTCCCCCTCGGGGTCAATGTAGGACAGCAGCAGGCGGTCAACGACCTCGCCGTCCTGATAGATATACCCGTCGGAATCGATAACGAAATCCTTGTTCCCGAGGTATATCTCGCCCTTTTCCCCGAGAACTCTCCCCGAGGTGGAAAGCGTGAGATAGCCCTCGCCGTCAAGCTCCCACTGCCCGTTGCGGGTCAGCATCTGCTCGCCGTTGTAGCCCGCGATGTTGAAATAAACATCGCCGTGTATCGCCACGTCGAACGGCGACTCGGTGTATTCAAGCGAGCCCTGCTCAAGATCGGTATATGAAGTGTCAACATATGCGTGAGCAAATGTGCCGGAGGTTTCCTCGCGGTGCTTTACAAGTATCATCTGCTCGTCAAAGGTCTTTGTGAGTATTGTGTCGCGCTTGAAGCCGACGGTGCTCATGTTCGTGAGGTTGTTCCCCACTGCGTCAAGCTTGCGCTGATTCATTATCATGCCGTTGACGGCGTAGTAATAGCCTCTGTTCATGGGGTTCCTCCCTTGATATACGGCTCCAGCTTTGCCTTTAAGGAAAGCACTGCTTTTGTGTGTATCTGGCATACGCGGCTCTCGGAGATACCGAGCGCTTTCGCGATGTCCGAATATTTCATGTTCTTGTAGTAATAAAGCGTGACGACCTGCCGCTCCTTTTCCTTGAGCTCGTCGACAGCCCCGGCTATCACCCTGCGCAGCTCGTCGCGCATGAGCCGCTGGTCTGTCGTCGCAGGACCGGTGGGCTCATCGAAATTGTCCTCATAAAGAAGCTCCTCAAACGAAAGCGTGACCGCACAGGAAGCCTCCGACATACACCGCAGAAGCTTCTCCTCGTCCATGCCCATTGCTTCCGCAAGCTCCGCTGTCGTCGGCGCTCTGTTGTATAAATTATACAACATACTGTTTGCTTTGTCAAGCGAGCGCGCGAATTTTCTGACCTGCCGCGGTACTCTGTCCTGCTTTCGTATGAAGTCGATTATCGCGCCGCGTATCCTCAGCGAAGCATAGGTTTCGAACTTTGCGCCCTTTAGCGGGTCGTAGCTGTCAATGGCGTCCATGAGGGCAATTACTCCCTCGTTGACCACATCGTCAACGTCGCCGTACTTTATATACATATTCCTCAGCGACATCGCGCAGCTTCTGACAAGCCCCATATTCCGCAGGACAATCTCGTTACGGAGCGCAATATCGCCGCTCTGCTGATATTCCGCAACGCGCTCGGCGGTGTTGTACTCCATATCGTTCCCGCTCCTTTCGGTAATATTTCGACAAAATATTACAAATTGTTGTCAATTAAACCGCCTGCACGCCTACTCTCGCGGGCGCGCCGAGGGAGATATTTCCGATCGCCTGAATCTGCGCGGAGGCGTCTATCTCGCTGTAAGACAGCACGGTTATATTCGGAATGAACTGGTCGGTGAGCTTTTTGAAATATATCCTCACAACGGGCGAGGTAAGTATGATTATCGTCGGGATAACGTCCTTTATCTTGTCTATCTCGGCGTTTGTCGCCGCGACAATGTTCTGGATAACGTCCGGCGCCATCGCAAGGTAGCTGCCCTGCTCGTTTTTCTTGACCGAGCTTACGATCATGTCCTCTATCTGCGTGTCGAGCGTTATTACGCGCAGGGAATTTGCCTCCGCAAAGCGGTGCGTTATGGTGCGCTTCAGCGACTGGCGGACGTATTCCGTCGCTATGTCAATATCCTTCAGCACATTGGAATGATCTCCCAAGGTTTCAAGGATCGTTTCAAGGTCGCGTATCGGAATGCCCTCTTTAAGCAGATTTGACAATACTTTCTGTAGATATCCGATAGATATAACTTTCGGTATAAGGTCGTCCACCACAATGGGGTTGGTTTTCTTCACATTGTCCACCATTGTGCTGACGTCCTGCCTCGAAAGCAGCTCATGAGCATAGCGCTTCATTATCTCCGACCAATGGGTTATCATGACGGAAACGGGGTCGATAAGCGTATAGCCCGCGACGTCCGCCATTATCTTCTTGTCCTCGCTTATCCACTTTGCGGGCAGTCCGAATGCGGGCTCAACGGTGTCGATGCCGTCGACCTGCGTTGTGACGTCGCCGCTGTCAAGCGCAAGGTAGTGGTCAACAAGTATCTCGCCGCGCGCGACCTCCTCGCCCTTTATCTTGATTATGTACTGGTTGGGGTTAATCTCGGGGTTATCCGTCATTCTGACCGACGGAATGACCATGCCCATATCCATGGCGAACTGTTTTCTGAAAATAACGACGCGCTCTATGAAATTGCCGCCGCTCTTTTCGTCGACAAGCCTTAGCAGGCTGTAACCGAACTCCATTTCTATCGGCTCGACGTTCAGCAGCTTGAATACATTGTCGATATCGCGGTAGTAGTCGTTGTCCGCCTTTGCCTTTTCTGCTTCCTTCTGCTCCGCTTTCTGCCGCTGCGCAAGCTCGAGAGCAGCCATTTTCTTCTTGTTTCTGTCAAGCAGCACTGCTCCCACGATAAGCAGCACGCCGAGCGCGAGCAGAACGGGCGCGGGAAATCCCGGAATGATCATCATGACAAGCACGACGATACCCGCGATAAGCAGCACGAACGGCTGCGCGGTGAACTGGCTCTTGATGTCGTTCATCAGGCTGTCCTCGCTTGCCGCGCGGGTAACTATCATACCGGTAGCAACCGATATGAGCAGCGCGGGTATCTGCGAGCAAAGACCGTCGCCGACCGTTGCGAGGGAATAGGTGTTGAGAATAGTGTTGAAGTCGCCGCCGCCGCGCACCATACCGATGACAACGCCGCCGATAAGGTTTACGAGCGTGGTGATAATGGACATTATCGCGTCGCCCTTTACGAACTTCGTGGCACCGTCCATGGAGCCGTAGAAGTCCGCCTCGCGCTGTATATTGCTGCGGCGCTTCTTCGCCTGTTCCTCGTTGATAAGACCCGAGTTAAGGTCTGCGTCTATCGCCATCTGCTTACCGGGCATTGCGTCCAGCGTAAATCGTGCAGCGACCTCGGATACTCGCTCCGAGCCCTTTGTTATGACGATGAAGTTTACCAATACTATAATTATGAATATCAGGAAGCCGACGATAGCGTCGCCGCCCATTACGAAGTTACCGAACGCTTTTATTACCTCGCCCGCGTAGCCGCTTGTCAGAATGCCTCTTGTCGTAGAAATATTGAGCGACAATCGGAGCACCGTCGTAAGCAGCAGCACCGTCGGGAACACCGAGAACTCCAGCGCTTCCTTTATGAACATTGTCATGACGAGTATTATAAGGCTAAGCGCGATATTCAGCATTATCATGAAATCGAGCAGCCATGACGGGAGCGGGATAATGATCGCGAGGACGATAAAAATAACGAACAGCACCATCGAGTTGCTGAGCAGCTTGCGTATCATTCCTTCACTCCCCTTTCATTTATTTTACAGCTGCCCGCCTAAGCGTGCAGCGCAGACTGTCGATAAATCCTGAAATCAGGGTTTATCTTAATGAATAATGAATAGTGAATAATGAATAATTGTGGTGTGCCCT
>JBJFHP010000101.1:0-12597 GCA_051893715.1 Oscillospiraceae bacterium | reverse complement strand
TCCATGCCGCCGCGGCGGTTCATGTTTGAGGTCACCTGCTTCTTCACGCTGCCGCCCGTTTTCGGCGTTGGCTGCTTTTTCTTGTTTTCGATAAGGCGCAGGTTCTTGACGGTCGTCTTGACCCTCATCATTCCCACCTGAACATAGCACGCGCCCGACATATTCGGCGCGGTGAGCAGGCTTCCCTCGCGCCCGGTGTCGGCAAGCTTTACGGTGTCGCCCGCCTTTAACGGGCGCGGCAGGACGTAGTTTTCCTCGCGGCGCTCCACAACGGGGTTCGCCTCGTCGTGCATTTTGTTGAGCGTGCTGTTGACCCTCGATTTCGCGTCGGAAAGCCCCTTTCGCAGCGCTTCCTTGTCCTTTGCCTTTTTAAGCTCCTCCAGCTCGTTGAGCAGCAAATCGGAGCGCGCTCTCGTTTCGGAGATAATGCTCATGGCACGCTGACGCGCGTTTTCGAGCTCCTTTTCCTTCTGCGCTTCAAGCTCGGTCAGCTTCTGCTTCAGCTCGCTTTCGGTCATTTTCGCGTTGCGCTCTGCAGCGGCAACGCTCTCGCGAAGCTGCTCCAATTCCCTGCGCGAGCTTTCAAGCTGATCTATCACCTGCTCAAAGCGGCGGTTTTCGCTGCTGACAAGCTCCTCCGCGCGGCTGATAACATACTCGGGCATACCGAGCTTCGTTGATATCGCGAACGCGTTGGATTTGCCCGGAACGCCCACAATAAGCCGATAGGTCGGCTTTAGCGTTTCAACGTCAAATTCGCAGCTTGCGTTCTCGACGCCCTCGGTTTCCAGCGCGAACATTTTCACTTCCTGATAATGCGTTGTGGCAAGCACCTTCGCGCGGTAATTCCTGAACTCGGTGAGAACAGACACAGCAAGCGCCGCGCCCTCAACGGGGTCGGTGCCGCTGCCCAGCTCGTCTATCAGCACGAGCGAATTTTCGTCCGCCTTTGCGAGTATCCTTACGACATTAGTCATGTGCGACGAGAAAGTTGAAAGGCTCTGCTCGATGCTCTGTTCGTCGCCTATATCAACGTAAATTCCGTCAAAAGCGCCGATAACGCTCCCGTCGCCTGCGGGTATCATCAGACCGCACATCGTCATCAGCGTGAGCAGTCCCACCGTCTTTATCGCGACGGTCTTACCGCCCGTATTGGGTCCCGTTATGATAAGGCAGTCGTATTTCTCGCCTATTTCCACGGAAATAGGGACAACCCTGTCGGGGTCAATGAGCGGGTGGCGCGCGTTTTTCAGCACCGCTTTCGGCTCGTCCGTTACCGTCGGGGTGACTGCGCGCATTTTTGCGCCGAGGTTAGCCTTGGCGAAATACAGCTCCAGTATCTCCGCCGCGCGGAAGCTTGCCGCTATCGAGTCGGCGTTAATGCCTATCTGCTCGGACAGCTCGCGGGTAATGCGCTCTATCTCCGCCTGCTCGCGCGCCTTTAGGACGCGAATCTCGTTATTTGCCTCCACAACGCTCATCGGCTCTATGAAAAACGTCTGACCGGTCGCCGAGGTGTCGTGTACAAGACCGGGGACGTCGTTCTTGTGCTCGCTCTTTACGGGGACAACGTACCGCCCGTCGCGCATGGTGACAATGTTTTCCTGTAAAAATTTCTGCGTGTTTTTGTTGCGGAGCATTCCGTCCAGCTGCTCGCGGATATGCTGACCCTGACGGGTTATCCGCTTGCGTATTGAAGCAAGCTCCGCGCTTGCCGCGTCGGACATCTCCTCCTCGGAGATAATGCTCTCGGAAATGCGCCGCTCCAGCTGTCTTTGCGGGGATAACTCTGCGAAAAATTCCGCAAGGCTGTTTTCGATATTCGAGCACTGCGCGTACCAATCGCACAGCATTCCCGTTTCGCGCAGCACGTCTGCGACGTCGAGAAGCTCGCGGAAGCTTAGCATACTGCCCGTGCTGCTGCGTTTAAGGCTGCCCGAGATGTCCTTTATCCTGCGAAAGCGCGGCGTGCCGAATTTCGCCGAAAGCGTGAACGCGTCGTCCGTTTTTTTAAGCTCCGCGCGGATTTTTTCCGCGTCGGTCGTCGGTTCAAGCGACAGCGCCTTTTCGCGGCAGGCGTCGCTGTAGGTCTGCTCGGCAAGCAGCTCGAGCACCTTGTCCAGTTCAAGTTTTTTATAGTATTTGTTCATATTTGTTACCTTTATTTGTAAGTTTTAAGCTTCGGCAGCGGCTTGTACTTCCCGCAGGAAATGCACTCCGACGCCCTTGACGGGTTGATATACCCGCAGCCCTCGCAGCACCACTGCTTATCGTCCGCAAGACCCCCGCGCTGCCTCGCACGGAATATTCTCGCGCGCCTGCCCGCGCGGAGCGAGTCGCCGCCGAGCCTTTCATTAAGCCGCGATATCTCCGCGCTTGCATACATAAACATCACAAAGCACGGGATATTCAGCGTGAATATTATAGTCTGACAATGATTAAGCGAAAAAATCTCAAGGGAGTAAAGCCCTTTTTTACCGAGGAAATAAGCAATGCACAGCGCAAGGTGAATTATCGTAATTCCGCCCTCCGGCGCCGCGACAAGTATTCCCGCCGTACCGCCGATAAATCCGAGGAAATTGCCGGTGTTGTTGTCCTCCTGCCTTATAACGGTGACATTGCCTTCATAGCGGTCGGCAATAGCCTTTGACATCTGCGCGTTGTTCCATATACCGTAGTAATATTTTATCTGATCCTGCCCGCTCGGGTGCATTTCCTTAACAAAATCCTGCGGGTCGTCGTATTCCAGCGCTTTCTCGTACAGCCGCGCAATGCGCTGTTCCTCCTCCGTTGGGGTCAATACTTCCGTTATATCCTTGGTTACCTCCTGCTGCGGAGCGGGGAAATAAACCGCCCGAAACAGTACAACGAACGCCGTAACGCAATATATCAGATGTATAACGCACGCGACAGTTATCATCACCGCCATGGAACGCGGCGTGTTTTTCGTGCGCTTGTCAAGCGTTCTGTCGGCATTAAGGCGCTCGGCGAGCGATATTGCGGTGGTTTTCTGCCCACAGGTCGGGCAGATCTTGTCGCTGCTGTGCAGTGGCTCGAAGCACAGGTTGCAGAAGCTTGCGTCAAGCAGGTTTATCGGCTTGTTTTCTGTCATAAAATCACCTCATTCGAGGGTATCTCCGCTGTTTATCACAAGGGATTTGTAGTAGTCCAATGCAGAAAAGCTCCGCTCGGTGCGGCGCAGGAAATAGCGCTCCGTTATGCGGGAAAGCCTGCGCTCCGCTTCGCCCGTTATGTTAATTTTAAAGCAGCGGTCAAGCGGCGCGTAAACAATGTTTCTCATAGCGGACAGCGTTTCGGGAGTCAGCATTTCAAGCTCGCCCTCGTACTCGCGGTTAAAGCATTCGGGGCAGACAAGCTCCCCCCTGTCGGGCAGGAACAGCATATTCCCGCCGCCGCGCGGCTCGTAGCACCCGCAGTTGAAGCACGCGGCGAGGTCGGGGCGGTAGCCCAGCATTGAGGAATACCGCAGCTCGAACGCCGCGCGCACCGTTTCCAATGTCCGCGCGGGGGCATTATCCGAGCGCTCCGCCGCGCCCAGCAGCTCGAACAGCGTTATCGCGAAAAACCGAACGATACTGTCGGAGCCTTTCTCGGAAACGTCCTGCCGCTGCTCCGAGGTGGTGCAGAACTTCACCGCCTGCGCGAAATAGGAAGCGAGCGCAAGCTTCACGATATCCCCGCCGAGCGCGTGGAAGCTGTACTTCGGCTTCGCGCTGTTGACGGTGTAGCGCAGCTTGTTCTTGCTAAGGCAAAATGTCGAATATGCGAAAAGCGACGCGGAGGAAAGCAGCGCGCTGTTCATTTTCTTTGCGCCGTGGGCGGTGGCTTCGATAAGCCCGCGCTCGTCGGTCAGAATGTCGATAAAGCAGCTGTTCTCGCCTATCTCACGCCGCCCGATAACTATCCCGTCATAGGTATGCAGCACCGTTTCTCCCCCCAAAATGCGCCGCGGGAAACGGCGCGCGTTATTCCCACACAAAAAAGGCACACCTCAAAAAGGTATGCCCCATTTTTCGATAAACCGCGCCCGTCAGCTGCGGACGTATTCGCGCCAGTCGAGGTCGCCGCGCTCCAGCGCATGGATAAGCGCTTCTGCGGTGGCGATGTTGGTTGCGACGGGTATGTTGTGAACGTCGCAAAGGCGCAGCAGATTTATGTCGTTAGGCTCATGCGACTTCGCGTTGAGCGGGTCGCGGAAAAAAAGGAGCAGGTCGATCTCGTTGCAGCTTATGCTGGAAGCAAGCTGCTGATCGCCGCCCTGCGAGCCGCTGAGGAACCTCTGAATATGCAGTCCCGTCGCCTCGGAAACGAGCTTTCCGGTCGTGCCGGTCGCGCAGATATTGTGACGGCTCAGAATACCGCAGTATGCTATGCAGAACTGAACCATAAGCTCCTTCTTGGAGTCATGAGCTATAAGGGCAATGTTCATTTTTAATGCCTCCCGTATTATGTCAAGCAGAAATCAGTCAATCTTCATCGTCAGCGGAACGTCCTCGCCGAGGATACGCCTTGCGATAGCGGAATACGCCTTTGCGCCGCCGCAGTTCGGGGGCAGGGGCATACCCTTTGCGCCGCATATCTTGATATTCTGATCCTCGGGAACTACTCCGACGAGCGGGATACCAACGCTGTCCATTACCTCGTCGAGGTCGTACAGGATATCCTCGTCCTTGAAGTTGGGGCTGACCTTATTGATGACAAGGCGCTGATTGGTGCAATTCTTGACATAAAGGAAGTCGGAAAGTATCGCGCCGTCGCGGACGCAGACGGTATCGGGAGTTGTTACCATAAGTATCAGCTCTGCCGCCTTGATAACGCTGAAAACAGAGCTGCCGACGCCCGCGGTGTCGATGATGATGTAATCGAAGTGCTTGCGCATCTCCTCGCAGACGCCCATTATCTTTTCGGGATTTATGTCCATGAACGGGTTTCTTGTCGCGCAGACAAGGTACAGATTATCCACCCTGTCGACCTTTGTCGTCGCGGTGAGAATATCGATTTTACCCTCGAGGTACTCGCCTATATCATGCTTTACCTTATCCTTAATTCCGAGCATGATATCAAGGCAGCGCAGACCGAAGTCAAGCTCTACCACAAGCGTTTTTTTGCCGAGCGCGGCAAGTCCCGAAGCAACATTGGCGGAAGTTGTGGATTTACCCGTGCCGCCCTTTCCGGCAGTGACCGCAATTATCTGTGACATATAAATTCCCCTCTCCGGCACCGCTCGCGCAATGCCACTCCGGCAAGCACTCCGAGGAATGCACCCGATAGATATAAAGCATATCAGACAAATAAGATATTACTATGTTTTTATTCTATCACAAATGTCAAAGAAATTAAAGCCCCTTTTTTATATTTTGCAATTTTTTGTGAAAAAGAGGTAAATCCACAGCATATTCTTTGTGCAATCCGACAAATATTTTCAACTGTTTTGTGTTACAGACCGTACAAAGGGTTGCCGTCCTCGTCGTATTGGGGTTCCCACACGCCCGTTTCGTAAACGCGGCAGATGTTCGCGGCGATATGGCGGCTAAATTCCGCCTTTTCCATGAGGATACCGAACGCTATCTCGGGGTCGTCCGCGGGGTAAAAGCCGATGACCGCCGAATTGTACTCGGTGTCGCTGAACTGCGGCGTTCCCGTTTTGGTGGCAACGTTCTCCTTGCCCACGCCCACATAGTCGTAAATGTTGACAAAGCTGCTCCCCACAAGGAAACCCGCGCTTGCGCTGACGCGCTTCATGCCCTCTGTCACGGTGTCGAAAATGTCCTCCATGCCCTCCGACATATCGTAAGCGACAACGGGCTGCTGCTCGTAGATAAGCTCGGAATAGTCGTAGTTGTACACCGCCTTGAGGATATGCGGCTCGTAGCGCACGCCCTTGTTCGCGATAGTCATTGCCTGAACCGCAAGGTGAAGCGGCGTGAGAGCCGTTTCCATCTGACCAATTCCCGCCTGAATGACATTGCCCTCGTTCCACTCAAGACCGAGGCGGTCGAACAGCTCCAGCGAGGTCATCTGCCCCGAGGACATACTTAACTCAAAGCCCAACTGCTGACCCACGCCGAACTTCGCCGCCCACTCGGACAGCCTGTTTATGCCGAGCTGCCGCGCGGTGTCATAGAAGAATATGTTGCAGGACACTTTGAGCGCGTCCATGACGTTTATGGAGCCGTGATAGCCCGTGCAGGTCGGCCGCCAGCCGGAATAATAGGTGTAGACCTGATGGCAGGTTATGGTCGTGTTGGGAGTTAATACCCCCTCGGCAAGACCCGCAGTTGCGGTTATCGTTTTGAAGGTTGAGCCGGGGCGGTAGGTGCCGTTGAGCGCGCGGTTGAACACGGGGGAATATTCGCGGTTCAGCACCTCGGAATAATTCTCGATATAATCGTTGATGTCATACCCGGGATTGCTCACCATAGCAAGCACGCCGCCCGTTTTGACGTCAAGCACGACTGCCGCGCCCGAATAGCACTCCGTGCCCCTGTGCTTGTAGTCGTGCGCGGTGGTGTAGTGCGGCGAATGCAGGAAATCAATGTGGTACTGCACAATGTCCTGCACCTGCTGCTGGAATTTGCTGTCAATGGTCAGCATGACCGAATTGCCCGCCTTCGGCTCGGTCGTTATTTCGTCGCTGAGCTCCTCGCCGTCGCTGCTGCGGGTTATGGTGCGGACGCCGCGCGTGCCGCGCAGCTCCTCCTCAAACGCCTGCTCAACGCCCGAAAGCCCGATAACGTCGTTCAACGTGTAGCCGCTGTCTTTAAGCTGCTCGTACTTCTCCGCGGAAATCGAGCCGACAGTGCCGCGGATATGCGGCGCAAGCTCGCCGTTGAGGTACTCGCGCGCCCAGCTCTCGGTGATGTCGACGCCGTTCAGGAACGAGCTCAGCTCCTTGAGCTCCTGCACGGTGTCCTCGCCGATATCGGTCGAAAGCACGAATTTATTCTCATAGGAGAAGTCCTTTATCGTCATTTCATAGCGGACGCCCGCGATGTACCGCCGCATCTGCTCGTCGTATTCCTCGCCTATCTCGTAGGTCTTGTAGAGCTGATAAATACAGTTCTCTACCGTTGCGTAGCCGCCGACGTTCAGCGTTTTCTTCAGCCGCCCTATCTCGCTGTCGCTGTCGTTTTCGAAGCGGTAGGGCTGCGTTTTGGTTATCGGGAGGGAGTCGTTCCACTTCTCGCCGTTCTTTATCAGCACGGTGAGGACGCGGTAAATTATCTCGTTCTCGGTGCCGCTGACGAGCGATGACTTCTGAAAATTTATGTTGTAGCTTATTTTGTTGGAGTTAAGGACATTCCCCGACGCGTCGGAAATAACGCCGCGCGCGGCTTCTATCTCCTGCCTTACGACGCGCGTGCTGCGGGTCATGGCGAGGTAGGAGCTGCCGTCGGCTATCTGAATTTGCAGCAGCCGCAGCCCGCACATGAACGCCGCGAGAATGACTATCCCCGCGAGAACGGCGGAACGAACCACCGATGAAAACTTGGACATTTTTACCTCCGCTGTGTCAGTCCGTTTCGATATCCTCCAGCTCCTCCGCGCTTTGCGCCGACTCCTCGAGCCGCTGCCGCTCCTGCGGTCTTAGCCTTACGGATATAAGATGTATCAGCAGATAAACCGGAATTGAAAACAGAATTGCGCCGCCGTAGGACGGGAGAATTACCCTCTGGAACGAAATAACAGAGCCTGCGCCCTCCCATACCCAATGCAAAAACAGCATATCTACCCCCGCCATTATCACCGTGACGGCGGCGTTCAGCAGGAAGTGGCTGAGCAGGTTCGACTTGACCCAGAACCGCCCGAGCAGCGATATCAGCGGGCAGGCGGCAAGCAGCCACAGCGCCGAAAACCCCAGCACGGTAACGCCGTTCGCCATGTCGAGCATTAACCCGCACAGCGTGCCGAAAACACCCGCCGCGAGGTCGCCCTCGTGCATCGCAACGGCGGTCGCAAGCGGAATGAGCAGCAGCGGGCAGTACCCGCGAATAAGCGGGTTGCACTCGCATACATAAAAGAACACGAGCAGCGCCGCATACAAAAACCACCGCAGGAAAACGCGGAGCATAGCCCTGCGCGACCGCGCCTTTCTCAACGACATCTTACGCATAAGTCACCTTTTATAAACAAGCAGTTAAGCAGAGCGCCGCGCAGGGCTGACCGCGCGGTGCAACGGAATTTATTCGGTTTCGAAAGCGATCCCCTTGCCGTCGAAATCGGTCACGGCAAAGACGGAGGTCACCCCGAAAAGCTCCTCTGCGGGCTTGATGAGCGCGTGCTTTGACAGCCCGTTCGGGTCGTCGTACACCTCGACGACTGTCCCCACCATTACCTCATCGGGGAACAGACCGCTCTTTCCCGAGGTATAAACTATGTCGCCCGCCCTGATGTCCGCGTCGCGGAGGATATCGCTCATAAGGCACAGTCCCTTTTCCGCGGAGGAAATGTTGTTTTCGAGCACGCCCGACGTTTTCGCGCGCATTGTGATAACGCCGACGTTAACCTGCGGGCTTAGTATCGTAGTGACGCGGGCGTAATTCTCCGCAATGCCCGTCACCCTGCCGACAAGCCCGACAGAGGTCATAACGGGGTCGTTGAGCGACAGCCCGTCGGACGAGCCGCGGTTTATCGTAAAGCCTGCGTAAATATCGTTCGCGTTGCGGGAAATAACGGAGCAGGGCTCGCTGAAAACAAAGTCCTCCTGCTGCTCTTTAAGCCCGAGCATTTCGCGAAGCTGCGCGTTTTCCTCGAGGACGTTCTCATAATCCAGCGTTCTGCCGTACATATCGGTGAGCTGCGCCCTCAATTCGTCGTTCTCCTGCTTGTATTTATCGGCGTTGACAAGCTTGTCGATAAAGCCGCCGACGCCCTCGGAAACGGCGTTCGCCGCTGTAACGAACGGGTAGGTCACAGTGCCGATTATTTTTTCGGGGATAGTTTCCGTCCCCGCGGACACCGCAACGTAGGTCATAAGCCCGAGCAGCAGCGCCGCAATGCATATCAGTATCTTGAACCTGATACTGTGAAAAAACTCCTTCATGGCTCTCCCTGTCGGTCGGAAAATGTTAAGTCAAATGGGACAGAGCAATCAATAAATCGTTTCGTCCTCGCTGAGCACGTCCTCAAGCTTGTCGATGTTCTCGAGCACCTTGCCCGTGCCGTCCGCAACGCAGTCGAGCGGGCGTTCCGCTATCTTTACGGGCATACCCGTTTCCGCGTGGATAAGCGCGTCAAGTCCGCGAAGCAGCGCGCCGCCGCCCGCAAGCATGATACCGTTCTCGATGATATCCGCCGCAAGCTCGGGAGGGCACTTTTCAAGCGTTGTCTTTACCGCCTCGATAACGCGGGAGAGCGGCTCGGAAATCGCCTCGCGGATCTCCTCGGAGGTTATGGTTATGTTTTCGGGCAGACCGTTCAGCAGGTTGCGGCCCTTGATGTCCATAACGGGCTCGTTTTCGTCCGTCTTGTATGCGGAGCCTATTCCCACCTTGATATTCTCGGCTGTTCTCTCGCCGATAAGGAGATTGTATTTCTTCTTGATGTAATTGATGATGGAGTTATCGAACTCGTCGCCCGCGACCCTTACGGAGCGCGCGGTTACAATGCCGCCGAGGGAAATTATAGCAACCTCGCTCGTGCCGCCGCCGATATCTACTATCATGTTGCCCATAGGCTCTTCAACGGGCAGCCCCGCGCCAATTGCCGCCGCCATAGGCTCCTCGATGATGGAAACGCGCTTTGCGCCCGCCTGCTGAGCGGCTTCCTTAACGGCGCGGCGCTCTACCTCGGTAACTCCCGAGGGAATGCAGATGATAACGCGCGCCTTGCTTCTGCCCTTGAGGGCTTTCTTAATGAACTGCGCGAGCATTATAGAGGTCATGTCGAAGTCGGCGATAACGCCGTCCTTGAGCGGGCGGACAGCAACGATAGAGCCGGGCGTACGACCGATGACTTCCTTTGCCTCCTGACCGACATAGCGAACCTGTCCCGCCTTTTTGTCAACGGCTACGACAGACGGCTCGCGGATAATAATTCCCTTGCCCCTCATATATACAAGCGTATTCGCTGTTCCGAGATCGATACCGATATCCTTGTTCATTCCAAACATAGTGATGTGTCCTCCGATATTTATTAGAATTATTCATAGTCAACCATAGTATATTATAGCATTATTTTTAACCTTAGGCAATATATTATTTATATATTTTTTCGGAATTTTCGGCAATAATTTTTGTGAGTTTAGGCAATAACGGAAACCCCCCGCCGAAGCGAGGGTGAAATTATGCGCTCATGCCGCGTTTTCGGCGTTCTCTCCGGATATCTTTGCGGCAATTTTTCCGATGACCTCAACGTTGCGTTCGTTCGGGAAAATCTGCACGGAGCGGTAGTAAAAATTGTTGTTTACGTCCCACAGAACCGGCACGAAGCCGTAGTCGGTTATCATGCCGAGCAGTATTTCAAGCGTGTCCGCGGTGTCGGTTACATACGCGTCGGAGGCGTAGCGGTCGCTGCCGTATATCGAGGTGCATTCTCCCACAAAAACGGGTATTCCCTTGTCGGTGAACGCCTTTTTCAGCAGCTCGCACTGCGCGGCGCTGTAATCATACCATGCCTTGCCGCCGATTTGATTTGTCCAATACATCGCGTTGTCGACATAATGCACCGACACCATGAGCCTGTCCTTTGCGCTGTCGGCGGGCATAACGAAGCTGTCGGCGGTTGTAAGGTCAATGTTAGTCCAGTAGCCCGAGGCGATTAGCAGGCGCGTTTTGTTGTTCCCGCCCGAGGCTCTCACCGCGTCGACAAAGGTCTGGTTCATCTCGTTGACATACCCGAAAAGCTCGCTTTCGGAATAGCTGTCGCTCTCGCGCTGCGAGCCGAGGTTCTCGTTAAAGCCCTCAAAAACAAGGTAGTCGGAATACTCCTTATAGCGCTCCGCGATCTGCTCCCACAGCCGCCTTGTGAAGTTCACCGCCTCGTCGCGGGGGTAATGCTTGATGATGTACTCGTCGTAATGGTGGATATTTATTACGGCGTACATTCCGTCGTTAAGGCAGTAATTTATCACCTCCTCAACGCGGTCAAAAAGCGCGTCGGAGATAGTGAACGTCCCGTCGTCAGCCATGCCGTTGCCCCAGTAAACGGGAATGCGAACCGTCGAAAAGCCCGCGCCGCGCATTCCGTCGATAATCTCCTGCGTCGTTTCGCAGGCGCCCCAGCACTTCTCATACTCGGTTATCGAGCCGCTGCCGATGACCGCGCTGCCCGCCGCGGCGTTCCCGCCCGACCGGAACGCTTCAAGCGTGTTCCCGAGGTTAATTCCTACGCCCATTTCCCTTGCGTAGTCGTTCGCGGTCATTGACGAGCGCATTTTTCCGCTGTCGGACGTTATGATACCGTTGCGGGAATTATGCGGACCTGTCGGCTGACAGCCCGTCGCGGTGAGCAGCGACAGCAACGTTATCACCGAAAGCACCGCCGAAGCAATACTGTGACCCATTATGCCACCTCCGAATTGTTTGTTAACATCATTATACCCCGTAATACGCGGCAATGCAATAGCATATCCTGTAAACCAAGCTGACCTATCGTGCATTTTTACGGTACTCGGAGGGTGTCTGCCCGCAGGTTTTCTTGAACTGCCGCATGAACACATATTCGCTGCTGTAACCGCACCGCTCGGATATCTCCCGAACGGAAAGCGCCGTGGAAGCGAGCAGCCGCTCCGCATATTCCACCCGCCCTCTGATAACGTCCTCCATGACGCTCACGCCGAAAACGCGCTTGTAAAGGTGCTGAAAGCCCGAGCGGCTAAGCCCCATGTCCTGCGCCATATCGTCAACGCTCCGCACCGTTTCGGGCTGGGTGAAGAACGCCGCCCTGAGCTGCGCAAGGCGGAAATGCTTCTCGGAATGCCGCGCCGAGGAGCTCTCGCCCGAGCGGACGAGCCTGCTCAGCCGAAGCAGGAGCAGCTCCGAATAATGGCGGCAAATCTCCTCGCGGTACTCCCCCGCCGAGTAATACTCGAACGCCAGCGCGCGGACAAGCTCCGACACGTCCGCCAGCGACGGCAGCGGGGTCACTGCGTCGGTTTTAAGCCCGAGGGCTGCAAAGCGCTCCTGCTCGCCCTGTTCCATGTCGAAATATATCCAGTCGTCCTTGTAGCCGTCCTCGCCCGCGCGGTAATTGACGGGCGTTGTCGGGGACAGCACGGCGAGCGAATTTGCGCGCACCCTTTGTTCCCGCCCGTTTATGGTGAATACCGCGGTGGATTTCACCAGAAGCAGCAGCCAGCAGCCCACGCCGCAGGGTCTGTCCATGACGAACGAGCGGTCGTGCGCGTAATTGTACCCAATAGAGCCGATTTTCATGAAACCACCTCATGCACAAACAGGGGGCAGAGCGTTCGCCCCGTCCCCGATATATTGCGGAATTGCTCACAGCCAATTATTTCCTGTATAACGAACGGTGACGGGTGTGACGGGTTTGACGGCTTTTTCAGGACTTTATATGTATTTTTTTATTTCTATATAAAAGGTTTAAAAATGCCGTAAACCCGTCACAACCCGTCAC
>JBJFHP010000100.1:0-55472 GCA_051893715.1 Oscillospiraceae bacterium | reverse complement strand
GCAGTCGTTGCTGTTGTGCGCGGTGGCAAGGCGCGCGCCGTCGCCCAGCCGCGTCAATGTCCTGTCAAAAAAGGCGTATCTTATCCTGCGGGCGCATTCCTCGCCGCTCTCGTGCTTCTGCCTGAACTCGGAAACATTTATCTTCTCCGCGAAAAGCGGAACGCCCAGCCGCGCGCAAAGCTCCTCGCAGAAGCGCATATCCGCGTCGCTTTCCTCCCCGCGCATACCGTGGTTCAGATGACAAGCCGACAGGGTTATCCCGAGCTCGCCCTCCAGCGCTTTCAGGGCGCACAAAAGGGAAACGCTGTCCGCGCCGCCCGAAAGGGCGACAGCGACAGCGCAGCCTTGTCCGAACATATCAAAATCATTTATAGCCTTTTTTACCTTTTCGGTAAAAGCGATATTTGTCATAAATGCACCTTTACTGCTGATTATTCAGCCGCACCTCGATGTTGGAGAACTTGGTGAACTCGCCGTTCCAGCCGAGGTAAGCCGTTCCCGTTTCGCCGTGACGGTTCTTCGCGACGATACATTCGCACACGTTGGGATTGGGGTCGGTCTTGTCGTAATACGCGTTCCTGTACAGGAAAAGCACGATGTCCGCGTCCTGCTCGATAGAGCCGGAATCACGCAGGTCGGAGAGCAGCGGGCGCTTGTCGGGGCGCTGCTCGGGGCCGCGCGCGAGCTGCGACAGCGCGATAACGGGGACGTTCAGCTCCTTCGCCATGACCTTTAGGTTACGCGTAATTTCCGATATTTCAACAACGCGGTTGCCGTTGTAATTCTTGACCGACGACATCAACTGCAGGTAGTCTATAATTACCACGCCGAGGTTCTTTATCCTGCGCAGCTTTGACTTTATCATCGAAACATTGCAGCCGGGGGTGTCGTCTATGTATATCGGCAGCTGCGACAGAATGTCCGCGCCGGTCATTATATCCGACCATTTTTCGTTGGAAACATTTCCCGTTTTCAGTGCCTCCGACGGCAGCAGCGCCTCGGAGCTCAGCATTCTCGCGACTATCTGCTCCTTTGACATTTCGAGGCTGAACACGCACACCGCCTTGTCGCGGTATTTCTTCCCGACATTCGCCGCAATGTTCATCGCAAACGAGGTTTTACCCATACCGGGGCGCGCCGCGAGTATGATAAGGTCGGACTTGTTCAGACCGAATATGCGGCGGTCAAGCTCGGAATACAGCGTCGCAAGACCCGTCATGACGGGCTGCCCGCCGTTCTGCGCCGCCGTGTGGACAAGCTCGTTGAGCGCCTTTACGCGCTCGTAAACAATGCCGCTGATATGCGTCAGGCTCTTGCTTTCCGCGCCGGAGCGGATATCGTATATCTTCTGCTCCGCAAAATCAACGATGGAATTTGCGTCCTCCGCGCCCTCGTTTGCCGCGTCGATTATCTCCTTTGCGGCATAGATAAGGCTGCGGAGCATATACTTCTCGACAACGATGTTGGCGTATTTTGCGACGGAGGAAATGCTCGGAACCGCCTGCATGAGCCTTGTGAGGTACTCCTTCGCCTGCTCGGCGGTTTCGAATATTCCGTGGCGCATACAGCCGTCCAGCACCGTTACTATATCGATTGACTCGCTGCTCATGCTCATCTGAACCATTACCGAATAAATATCCTTGTTCAGATCGACATGAAAATGCTCGGGATGAAGCGTTCCGATGACCTCGTTTATCGCGTTTCCGTCCATCAGTATCGCGCCGAGAACGGACTGCTCCGCGTCGAGGTGATACGGAAGATTTATACCCGAAAGGTCAAATTCAGCCATATCAGCCCTCCGTCACCGTAACGGTGAACTTAGCCGCAACGCCCGCGTACAGCCTTGCCTCCGCCGAGAAATCGCCGAATCCCTCTATCTTGACCGCAATGTTGATCTTCTTCTTGTCAACGTCGCAGCCCAGCGACTGCTTTATCGCCGCGGAAACCTCCTTTGATGTCACCGTGCCGAACAGCCTGCCGTTCTGACCCGCCTTTGCCTTAACGACAACGGTCTTGCCCTCGAGCTTCTCCGCTATCGCCTTTGCGTTGGCAATGTCAACATCTATCTTGTGCTGCGCGTGATCCTTCTGACCCTGAAGCAGGTTCATGTTCTTTGCGTTAGCCTCCTGCGCAAGCCCTTTCTTGATAAGGCAGTTGATGGCGTAGCCGTCCTTGACTTCCTTTATCTCGCCCTTTTTGCCCGTGCCCTTTACATCTTCAAGCAGAATGACCTTCATAACTTTTCCTCCTATTACTGTTCGCTCTCCTGCGTTTCCTCAACTGGAGAGAAATATTCGTCTATCGCCCTGTGCAGCTTTTCAACAGCTTCATCGCGGGTGATACCGTACAGCTGCGCGCCCGCCATTGACTGATGCCCGCCGCCGTCGTCCTTTTTGTTGCCAATACTTTCCATTATCATCTGAACATTGACCTTTCCGAGCGAGCGCGCGCTGAAGCTCCAGCCGCCCTCGACGGGGTACACGGTGAACGACGCGTCAACATTCTTGATATACAGCATTTCGTCCGCCGCCTGCGAGCAGATGACGCGTATCCCGTCGAACACCTCGTCCACCACCGCTATGGCGCAGTTCTTATGATAAATTTCCGCGGAGGAGATTATCTCCGCCTTTTTCGTCTTGTTTTCTATCGTGGTATCGAAAAGCTTCTTTACGGAAATGGTGTCCGCGCCGATTTTTTTCAGATAAGCCGCCGCCTCGAACGTCGAAACGCCCGCGCGCATTACGAAATCCTTTGTATCAAGGGTTATTCCCGCGAGAAGCGCCTCCGCTTCCGTTGAGTTAAGCAGCGTGTCGCTGCTGAAATACTGAATAAGCTCCGTCACAAGCTCCGAAGCGGAGGACGCGTTGCTTTCCTGCACCTTGACGGCGCAGTCGCTTATCGCGCCCGCGCTGAGCCTGTGGTGGTCGATTATTATTACCCTTGACTTGTCCGCAAGGTGAAGAAGCTCCTGATCCTCGACTTTCTTTTCAATGTGCGTGTCAACGATGATGAGCACCGATTTGCGCGTAAATTCGTTGAACGCGGTTTCCGGCTCCTGAAATATGCTGCGGTCGGAGAAGCGCTGTATAAGCGAGAGCGCGTTCGTCTTTGCAGGGTTTTGCCTTACCACCGCGTATGCGGGAATACCGAGGCGCTTTATCGCGCAGGTGAGCCCTATCGCCGCGCCGACGCTGTCGAAGTCCCCGTAGCTGTGACCCATTATGTACACAGTGTCCGCAGTGCTTATCAGCGCCTTTATATTCTCCGCCGCGAAGCGGATCTTTACCTTTCCGGTTCTTTCCTTTCCGGGGGAGCTTGCGCCGTAGGGGATAAAGCCGTTCGCCGTCTTGAGCAGCGCCTGATCGCCGCCGCGCTCCAGCGCCTTGTCCAGCATCTCGCTTGCGAACTGCTCGCCCTCGGCGAAGGTCTTTGCCGTCGCGCCGATACCGATCGAAAGCGTCACCGCGCCCTTGTCCTTGACAACTATTTCGTGAGCCTTGTTGATAAGCGGCATTTTCTCCTGCGTCATTTCACGGACATACCTGTTCTCAACAACGACAAGAAATTTATCGTTCGATATCTTGCGGAGCATTGCGGTGCGTTCCGCAAAATATTCCTCGATGAGCCTGTCGACCTGTATCGTCACATATGCGCGGTCGCTCTCACGCGCGCCGCCGAGAAGCTCCTCGTAATTGTCCACCATGATTATCATGACGACGGGTCTTGACATATCATAGGAAAGCTGAAGCTGCTTGTATTCCGTTATATCGCGGAAAATAAGTATGGTTATCCTCTGCGTGCTTTCCTCGGCTGACTCCCCGAGATCGAACAGGGATTTTCTGCCGTTAGCCCTGTGGTCGTCAACAACAAATTCATGCGGGTCGGAGTAGACGTGATACCACCTGTCGCCGTACTGTATCTCTCTGCCCTCGTCGCTGAACAGCACGAGCGGCTCGTCCGTTATGACGTCAACGGAGCTTTCGTCCTCGCCGGGCAGAAAGAAGCTTTCGTTGAAGCAGTCGTTGCTCCATATTATGCAGCGGTCCTCGTCCACCATAGCGACGGGCAGCGGGAAGCCGATAAGCGACATACTGTCCGTTCCGCGTATCTCGCTCGTCAGCTGCTCAAAGTACCAGTATTCGCTGCGGCGGATCTGAACCAGCTTTCCGATAGCAATGCCCGAAACGGCAACAAGAAACGGCAGCGATACCCAGAACATAACGGGATCTGTCCTGAAAACATAAATATCCAGCGCGAGAAGAAACGCGATAAGCGTGCAGAGGGAATAAAGCAGCACTTTGCTTTTATAAAAGTTCTTCAATCAATGACCTCCTTGGCAGCAATTGCCGGAAAGCATTTATATTTCCATATTTATACTTCCATTATTATAGGGAGTATCATCGGGCTGCGCTTTGTCTTGGAATAGATATAGTCGCCCAGCGCGTCGCGCATTGCGGACTTGATGTTGCCCCATTCGCGGATATTGCGCTCCTGACAGTTCTGCATGACCTGCTTCATGAGCTGCTTCGCCTCGTCGATAAGCTCCTCGCTCTCGCGGACATAAACGAAGCCGCGCGATACGATATCGGGTCCCGCAAGCACTCGCCCGCTCTCGCGCTCGATTGTCGCGACAATTATCATCATGCCGTCCTCGGCGAGGTGCTTTCTGTCGCGGAGGACAACGCTCCCGACGTCGCCGACGCCGAAGCCGTCCACCATGACCTTGCCCGCGGGAACGGAGCCCGTGAATTTCATGTCAACGCCGTCCGTTTCGAGGACAAGCCCGAGGTCGCTCACGAATATGTTCTCCTCGGGGATACCCATGCCCATGGCTAGCCTTGAATGCTTTTTCATGTGCTTGTATTCGCCGTGGATAGGCACGAAAAACTTCGGCTTGGTGAGCGATATCATCATCTTGAGCTCTTCCTGACAGGCGTGACCCGAAACGTGCACCTCGTACATACTCTCGTAGATGACCTCCGCGCCCTGCTTCATAAGCTCGTTTACCACCTTGGTGACAAGCTTTTCGTTTCCGGGGATAGGCGTTGCGGAAATTATGATGAAATCGTTCGGGGTTATGGTGACCTGCCTGTGGTCGCCCGACGACATTCTCGACAGCGCCGAAAGCGGCTCGCCCTGACTTCCCGTCGTTGCGATGACAAGCTGCGCGGGGTCGTATTTGTTCACGTCCTCGATGTCGATGAGCGTTCCCTCGGGGACTTTGATATAATTAAGCTCGACAGCCTTTGCGATGACGTTGGTCATGCTTCTTCCCGAAACGGCAACGCGCCTGCCGTGCTTCACCGCCTCGTCGATTATCTGCTGTATCCTGTGGATATTGCTGGAGAAGGTCGCGATGATTATGCGCTTGCCCTCTGCGGCGTTAAAAAGCCCCTTGAAGCTCTCGCCGACGCTGCGTTCGCTCTTGGTGTAGCCGGGACGCTCAACGTTGGTGCTCTCGCTCATCAGCGCGAGCACGCCCCTGTTCCCGAGCTCGCCGAAGCGCGCAAGGTCGATTATTCCCCCCTCGATAGGGGTATAGTCCACCTTGAAGTCGCCGGTGTGCACGATAACGCCCGCAGGCGTGTGTATCGCCAGCGCGCAGGCGTCGGGTATGGAATGGTTAACGCGGATAAATTCCACCGACATACAGCCCATTTTAACGTTCTGCCTCGGCTCGACGACGTTCAGCGACGCCTGCGACAGCAGCCCGTGCTCCTTGAGCTTGCCCTCGACAAGCCCGAGAGTAAGCCTTGTGCCGTAAATGGGAACGTTTATCTTCTTGAGAAGATAAGGCAGCGCGCCGATATGGTCCTCGTGACCGTGCGTGATGACAATGCCCCTGAACTTATCCCTGTTCTTTTCAAGATAAGTGAAGTCGGGGACAACAAGGTCAACGCCCGGCATTTCCTCGTCGGGGAACGCAAGTCCGCAGTCAACGATGAACATATCGTTGCTGCATTCGTAAACGTAAAGGTTCTTTCCTATCTCGTTAAGACCGCCCAGCGCAATGAACTTAACGGGCGCGGAGCGTACCTCGCGCGGCTTCTTCTGAACCAGCCTTCCCTCGCGCGGCTCCTTCTGTGAAAGCACGGGCTTATCCTCTTTTACGGTACGGCGCTGCGGCGCGTTCCTGCGGTATTTCTTTACGGGGACATTCGCCTTATCGGCTGCGGCGCTGCCGCCGTTATTCATAGCGGGCGCGGCGTTTTTCTGCTCTCTGCCTCTCTTTGATGCAATATTTTCTGTTTCTGTCAAAAGCTTGCTGTTGGTAAGTAATCCCATTAAATAAGTTCCTTTCTCTTTGCCGTTCAGCCGCGGCATTCCCGACCTCCGAAAGGTGCGGGCAGGCAGCCGAATGATTCCTGTGATACATAATAAAATAATTGCGGCAATACTACCGAACGCTTCTGTCCGAAAAATGGCAAAAATGGCATAATACGCCCATACGAACGGGTGTGCCTCTTCCATTGCAGAGGAAGAATATGTAAACGCGGAATTGCAGAAATGCCTTAACGAAAGCATTTCCGGGAGGTGAGTGCCCTGTGCGGGCAGTGGGTGAAACGTATCCGCGGACAGCTCCGCTGCGCGTCGGATGATACCGCGTCATCGCAGCGGACTGTTATTCGGTGTCGGCGGCAGAACGGGCGTTGTCCCGCGCTGCCTGTTTGTATATGTCACAAAATTATATCCATAAATTTCCCGATATTCGGGAATACCTGCCGTAAATGTCAGAATAACTTTACGTCAGACTGCCCGCATTTTCGGGGCAGGTTGTTTTTTCCGCAAAAGCCGGAATTGAACATACGCATATACGTTAATTATACCTTTTTGTCAGTAAGTTGTCAAGGGGTTTATTTACTGCTTCGCATAATGCCGCGAAAAAATATCTCGTACGACCTCAAAAATCCTTTTCGGGAACAATCATGCCGCTTTTTATTTCCTATGATATTCGGGGTGAAAAGGTCAATATTAAATTTTGCGGCGGTGAGAAAAATCGCCGAAAACCAAAATGAAAGGCGGAACAGACTGTGGCGCGCGAAACAGCTTTCCGATAACGATAAAATGATAAAAACATCAAAATTTATTTTTCGGGCAGCCTGCGCCGCCGTTTCGGTGCTGACTGCCGTCGTCGGATATTATTATGCCGCGCTTCCCGTCAATTTAAACACGGACAGCGATACGGTTTACTGCTCGGGCGGTTTTTCCGCAGCCGTGCTGCGCCCGACCGACAGCGGCTGCGCGTATTATCTCGGAGCGGTTCCTATTAAAGAAGCGGAATTGACCCAAACGAAACGTCCGCAGCTTATCCCCTGCGGAACGCCGTTCGGCATAAGAGTGCGCTCCGACGGAGTAATGGTGGTGAGCGTCGGGAACAATTCCCCCGCCGCCGAGAGCGGGATAAAGCAGGGCGACGTCATCACCGCGGTGAACGGCGTCGAGGTAACCACAAACGGCGAGATAAGCGACGCCGTGCAGCTTTCCGACGGAAACGCCGAGGTGATACTGACGCGCGGAAAAAGCGAGCTGTGCCTGTCTGTCCCCACGGAAAAAAACGGCGACGGAACGCTTAAAATAGGCGCTTGGGTACGCGACAGCGCCGCAGGGATAGGCACCATGACATGGTATGACCCGCAGACGGGGCAATTCGGCGGGCTGGGGCACGCGGTAAGCGACGTCACCACGGGGCAGTGCGTTCCGCTTTCGGGCGGGGAAATAACCGCCGCGCGGATAAGCGGCGTTGTCCGCGGGAAAAAGGGCGAGGCGGGCGAGCTGTGCGGCAGCTTCGTTTCGGGGGAAACTACGGGAAAGGTAACCGCCAACACCGAGGTCGGCGTTTTCGGAACGGCTGAACCTCCCGACGGCGGCGCAGCGATACCCATGGCGTTCCGCCACGAGGCAGAATGCGGGCGCGCCGTTATCCTGACGACAGTCGACGACGGCGGGGTTAGGGAATACGATATCGAGATAGAAAGGATAAATCTGCTTGATATGAACGGCTCCAAAAGCATGGTCATAAGGATAACCGACCCCGCGCTTATCGAAAAGACAGGCGGGATAGTGCGCGGAATGAGCGGCAGCCCGATAATCCAGAACGGGCGGCTCGTCGGCGCGGTGACTCATGTTCTGCTGAACGACCCGACGCGCGGCTATGCCGTGTTCGCCGAAAGCATGATGGAGCAGGCGTCAGAGCAGTGACATGACGTGCACGCAGAAGCTGCCGTTTTCGGCGCAGACCTCCGCGCGGCAGTTGTCGGGGAGATCTCCCGAGATTATTTTCCGCGAAAGCATATCCTCTATTTCCGTGGTTATTTTCCTGCGGAGCGGGCGCGCGCCCATTTCCTCCGACGCAGCGCCCGCGCAAAGCAGCTTCTCCGTGCCCTCCGCAAAGGTGAGCTCTATCCCGCGCGCGGCGGCGCGCTGTGCGACCTGCCCCAGCATTTTGCGGCAGATCTGCTCCATATTTTCCTCGGACAATCTCTCGAAAATTACGATGTTGTCTATCCTGTTGATAAGCTCGGGGCGGAACTGCTTTTTCAGCTCGCGCATGATATCCGCGCTGCCGCCCGTTCCGCCGCCGAAGCCGACTGCGCGCCTGCGCAGCTCCTCCGCGCCGATGTTACCCGTCATTATTACCACCGCGTTGCGGAAATCGGCGGTCTTTCCGTCGGACGCGGTGAGCTTTCCGTCCTCCAGTATCTGCAAAAGCAGATTGAGCACGTCGGGGTGCGCTTTTTCCACCTCGTCAAACAGCACCACCGACCACGGCGCGCTGCGGACGCGCTTTATAAGCTGCCCCTCCTCCTCGTAGCCTACATATCCGGGCGGCGAGCCGATGAGCTTTGACACCGAATGCTTTTCCATATATTCCGACATATCGAAGCGTATAAGCCGCTTCCCGTCGCCGTAAACTCCCTCGGCGAGCGCCCGCGAAAGCTCGGTCTTTCCGACGCCCGTCTGCCCGAGAAACAGGAACGAACCTACCGGTCTTTCGGGATCGCGCAGCCCCGCCCTGCCGCGCCTTACCGCGTCCGCGACAAGCGCCGCCGCCTTGTCCTGACCTATTACCCTCGCGCGGAGCACGTCCTCCAGCGCCGCGAGCCTTGTCCCCTCGTCCTCTGTAAGCCTTGCGGCGGGAATACCCGTCACCGCCGACACCGCTTGTGCGACGTCCTCCTCGTCAACTATCGTCCGCGCGCTTTCCTTTCCCTTTCCCGCCTGCGCAAGCCTTGCAGCCTCGGCGTAATCCTTTCCGCAAAGCGCCGCGGCAATGCCGCTTTCCTGCCTGCCGCAGCTCCCGGGGTGCCCCGTCCGCGCCCGCGCAGCCGCTTCGTCTATGAGGTCTATCGCCTTGTCGGGGAGATTTCGGTCGGTCATATAGCGCTCGGAGAGCTTCACCGCCGCCGACAGCGCCCTGTCGGTTATTACGGCGCGGTGGTGCTCCTCAAGCCTTCGGCGCAGCCCCGAAAGTATGCGGAGCGTTCCCGCCTCGTCGGGCTGTTCGACATTTATCGGCTGAAAACGGCGCTCGAGCGCGCTGTCCTTTTCGATAAAACGGCGGTATTCCTCCGTCGTCGTTGCGCCGATAAGGCAGATATTCCCGCGGGCGAGCGGGGGCTTCAATATGCTCGCCGCGTCGATAGCGCCCTCCGCCGCGCCCGTGCCGACTATCATGTGCAATTCATCTATAAACAGTATTATCCCCGTGTGGGTGCAGGTTTCGTCCAGCACGCCCTTGAGCCGCTCCTCAAAATCGCCGCGGTATTTCGCTCCCGCAAGCATTGCGGAAAGGTCGAGCGCGAATATCCGCTTATCCGCAAGCTCGGGCGGGACATTCCCCGCCGCAACGCGCTGCGCGAAGCCCTCCACAACGGCGGTCTTTCCTACCCCCGCCTCCCCGATAAGGCAGGGGTTGTTCTTGCTCCTGCGCAGTAATATCTGCACCATGCGCTCTATCTCGGTCTCCCGCCCGATAACGGGGTCAAGCTGTCCCGCGCGGGCGGCGGCGGTGAGCTCCCTGCCGTATTTCGTCAGCATGGGGAGCTCCTGCTGCGCGCGGCGGCGCTTGTCGTCGGACTGCTTGTTTTCCTGCTGTTCAAGGCTTGGCTCAACATAGCTGCGCATCGAGGCTTCGTTATACAGCTTGACGACAGTTCCCGCGCCGTATTCCGACAAAACGGCATACGCCGTGCATTCCCTGTCGACAAGTATCGCCAGAAGCAAATGCTCCGTACCCGTCCTGCCGTCCCCGCGCGAAGCGGTTATGGACCGCGCGCTCGTCAGCAGCTTTTTCAGCCTCGGCGAGAAATCCCTGTCGCTCAGCTCAACGCTCCTGCCGACGCCCGTGCGTGATTTCAGCTTGAGGACAAGGTCGCGAAAGCGTATCTGCTGCCGCGCGAGAAGAACTCCCGCCGCACTGCCCTCGTTTTTCGCCAGCGCGCAGAGCAGGTGCTCGCTGCCTATATATGTGTGACCCATCTGCCCCGCGATAAGCAGGGCGGAATTGAGTGCCTCCGCCGCTTCCCCCGAAAAACCCGGTATGCTGCCCGATGAATTCATGATATACACCTCGCTTGAAATATTTGGATATCAATATTATAGGCAGGGCTTCTTTTTTTATTCTGAAAGGGGGATTTTTTTCGGGCGGCGCGCTGCATTTCCCGCAAAACAAACGCGCCCCGAAAAAACGGAGCGCGTTGACCGCAGCATATTCGCACATTATCCAAAACCGCCTTATTTATCCACGTTAGCGGGCGCTGTTTTTTTCTTCCTGAAAACAAAAATCTTGCTGAGGACATAATTCAGCACCAGCACGACGCAGTTTGAGAACACCTTTGCGCAGAACTCGTACAGCGCGTTCTGAATACCCGTGAGGTCGACCAGCAGGAACATGATAACAAGATCGACGCCGAGCGTCGCAAGCCTTGACGCGTAGAATTTCAGCGCCTCGACGATAAACCCGCCCGCCGTTCTGACCGTGCTCGAGAACACATAGACGCGGTTGGTGAGGAACGCGAACGTCACCGCGAACACCCACGAAAGGATAACGGGCAGCGCCGTATTGCTCTCGATACCGAACGACGAGGTTATGTTGAATATCCAGCCGAGCCATCTCGGAACGCTCTCCTCGTCGGGGAATATCCAGCGGAAGAGATAATATGTCACAAACGAGATTATCGTTGTTCCCACGCCGAAAATGAAGTACATTATGAGCTCCTTGTACTTTATAAAGAGCTCTTTTCTGCCGTCGGAGGTTTTCAGCGCGCTTAAAATTTCCTTAACGTCTATACCCTTGATTTTGATAATAACATCTCCTTAATCCTTCGCTGTCAGTTTAAGCAGCACAGCGCCGTGCGGTCTGACGGTGGCAATAACACTGCCGTGCGCCGTCCCGACCTGCTTTCCCTCCCAGACATCATAAACGTCCATGTCCCGCTCGACGGGAATACGCGCGGCTATTTCGCGCTCATCTCCGTCAACGTTGAAAAGCGCGACGTAATAATGCTTTCCGTCCTTGTGAGAGGTGAACCACACTATGTCCTCGCCGTCCTCAAACGCGAGGTTAAAGACATATTCGTGCTTGTACCTGTAAAGCGGGTGCGCGGAATGCGTGTTGTTAAGCACCTCGATAAGCTCCTCATTCGTCAGCAGCGACATCGTGAAATCGTCAAAGCGCGTCATTTCCCCGCCTATCATAAGCGGCGAGCGCACCATGCACCACAGCGTCATCATGGTTATCTGCTCGTCATGGGTGAATTTTGTGACCTTATCCCTGCCGTAGTCCTGCAAAATGTTCCCTATCGGGAGCATATCGCAGTCGGGGAAATGCCCCGCCCCCGCGTGTATGCACCATGTCTGCGCGCGGTCGAACATATCGTAAAGCGAATCCCACCTGTCCCAGAAATCGTCGGTAATTCGCCACATATTCGCGGTCTGCTTGTAAAACTCCGCCTTTTCGGGGAGAGCGGGTCCGGGCGACAGACTCAGCACCATGTCCCTGCCGCAGTTGTTGAGCGCGTTGCTTACCATGATAAGCTCCGCCTCCTCATGCGGAAGCTCGCGGCAGATGTCGTCTATCTTGATGAAATCAACGCCCCACTGCGCATACAGCTCGAAAATGCTGTCGTAATACTCGCGCGCGCCCGCTTTCGCGGGGTCAACGCCGTACATATCGGTGTTCCAGCTGCAAATGCTGGAGGTTTTCGCTATCTGCCGCGCCGTAATGTCGGTGCCCTTTATTTTAAGGTTATTATGCACCGCCTGGCGCGGAATGCCGCGCATGATGTGTATGCCGAATTTAAGCCCGAGCGAATGAATATACTCCGCAAGCGGCGCAAAGCCCTTTCCTCCCGCCGAGGACGGAAAACGGTTCTCCGCGGGGATAACGCGCGAATATTCGTCCACGCAAAGCTCGGTGAACGGGTGATATTCGTGGCTGTCCGCCGTCGGCTCGTACCACTGAATATCCACAACGATATATTCCCAGCCGTACTTTTTCAAATGCTTCGCCATAAATTCCGCGTTCGCGCGGACGGTCTGCTCGGTGACGGAAGCGCCGTAGCAGTCCCAGCTGTTCCAGCCCATAGGGGGCGTCTTTGCAACCATGTCTTTTCTCCTTTTTACTGTACTCCGTAGACCCGCCGCGCGATGTCTACCGTTTCCTTTGCGTCCTTGGCGTAGAAATCCGCGCCTATCTTCTCTGCATATTCGGGGGTCAATACCGCGCCGCCGACAACTATCTTACAATCAACGCCGTTCTCGCGCAGCAGCTTTATCGTGTTTTCCATGCTCTTTAAGGTAGTGGTCATGAGCGCGGAAAGCCCGACGAGCTTTGCATTATACCTGACCGCCGCGTCGACAACGAGCTGATAGTCGACGTCTTTTCCGAGGTCAATGACCTCGAAGCCGTAGTTTTCGAGCAGCGTTTTCACGATGTTCTTTCCGATATCGTGGATATCGCCCTTGACCGTCGCGAGGACAACGCGCCCTCTGCTCTCGCTCTCGCCGCCGTTTTTCGCGATAAACGCTTTAACCACGTCGAACGCCGCCTGCGCCGCGCCCGCCGACTGAATGAGCTGCGGCAGGAATATAATGCCCTTTTCAAATTTATCGCCCACTGCGTCCAGCGCGGGTATGAGCTGCTCGTTTATCAGCGTCATAGGGTCGATGCCCTCCGAAAGCAGCTTTTCAGCCGCCGCGGCGCACTCCGCCTTTAACCCCGAGGCGACAGCGTGGCTTATGCCCGTTGCAGAAGTGTCCGCCGATACAGCCGCAGCCGTTGACTTAACCTGCGTAGTGACAACATTGTCCGCGCCGAAATGCGTGATGAAATCCGCGCCGTTCCTGTCGTAGCCCGAAAGCAGCCTGAACGCGCTGACCGCGCCCGACATAGCCGCGATATTCGGGTTGATTATCGGCAGGTCAAGCCCGCTGTTCATAGCCATGGTGAGGAATGTTGAGTTGACAAGCTCGCGGTTCGGCAGCCCGAACGAGATGTTCGACACGCCGAGCACCGTTTTAAGCCCGAGCTTCTCCTTGACCATGCGGACAGCCTTTATCGTTTCCATAACGCCGTCCTGCTCCGCAGACGCGGTGAGCGTGAGGCAGTCGATATACACGTCGCGCTTGGGTATGCCGTATTCCAGTGCGCGGTTCAGTATCTTCTCCGCGATAGCGAAGCGCTTTTCAGCCGTTTTGGGTATTCCCCCCTCGTCAAGGGTAAGACCTACCACCGCCGCGCCGTATTTCTTGACCAGCGGGAGCACCGTATCCAGCTTCTCGTCCTCGCCGTTTACGGAATTAACTATCGGCTTTCCCGCAACGACGCGCAGAGCCGCCTCGAGTACGTCGGTTTCGGTCGTGTCTATCTGAAGCGGCGCGTCGGTGACCGACTGCACCGAATCCACCGCCGCGAGCATCATTTCCTTTTCGTCGATATCGGGCAGACCGACGTTCACGTCAAGTATCTCCGCGCCCGCTTCCGTCTGCTCGATCGCCTGCCGCATGATGTAGTCAAGGTCGCGGCGCTTGAGCGCTTCCTTGAACAGCTTCTTTCCCGTGGGGTTAATTCTCTCGCCGATAATGCGCACCGTGTCTATCTCGACAAGCCTTGAAGCCGAGCAGACCGCCGCGGGGATCTCGGGGTGAACTTCAACCGCTTTCTTCCCCTCAAGCCGCTTTGCAACCGCCGCGATATATTCGGGCGTAGTTCCGCAGCAGCCGCCGAACACCTTTACGCCCATGTCCGCCATCTGCGCGAGAATGTCCGCGTATTCGTCGGGAGACACGCTGTAAAGGTTGGTTTTCGGGTCGGGGAGCCCCGCGTTGGGGCGTATCATAACGGGAACACTTGACCATTTCAGCAGCTCTTCCGCAATGGGCAGCGCGTCTTTCGGACCTATGGAGCAGTTCATGCCGATAACGTCCGCGCCGAGCGAGGACAGCGTGAGCGCCATAGAAGCCACTCCGCAGCCCGTGAACGTGCGCATATTCTGCTCAAAGGACATTGAGCAGATAACGGGCAGGTCGGTGTTCTCCTTTGCCGCGAGCAGCGCGGTCTTTATCTCCATAAGGTCAGTCATCGTTTCAATGGCAATGAAATCCGCGTCCTTTCCCGCGGTCATTATCTCGCGGAACATATCATACGCCTCGTCGACGGGCATATCCCCCGCAGGGCGCATCATTCTGCCGAGCGAGCCGACGTCCAGCGCAACGAGCGCGCCGCTGCCCGCGCAAGCCTTTCTTGCTATCTCAACAGCGCGCTGTATCGTTTCCGTGACGGAATAGCGGCTGTTTTTCATCTTGTGGCGGTTCGCGCCGAATGTGTTGGCGTATACCGCCTGCGCGCCCGCTTCGATATAGCTGCGGTGTATCTCCTCAATGAGCCCGGGGTTAGTAAAGTTAAGCTCCTCGGGCAGACCGCCGAGCTTTAAGCCCGATTTCTGAAGCATTGTCCCCATTGCTCCGTCAAGCAGTATGCATTTATTGTTGTTCAGAAGCTCTCTGAAGGTCATAGTCGTTCTCCTCTTTCTCCTTTAATACATTTAATACAGTTCATTCAGCAGCCGCTCCTGCGCGGAAAGCTGCTCTGCGCCGGGTGTTTTCCCGCCGTAGCGTATCTCGTTGTATTCCCCCACCATATCATCTATTTCGCTGCGGCGAAACGCAAGCACGCCCTTTTTCCCCTGCACCGTCGTGGTGTCCGAGGGCAGGCAGGGGAACGCGCTCCTGTTCAGCCGAAGCATGAAAAGAAGGTATCCCTTTCTGTATTTCAGCACGGGGTCCTGCTCCTTGCGGTAGGCGCGGAGCAGCTGCTGCTCGGTCTTTCGCGCGTCGGACTTTCTGCTGCGCGCGGTAACGCTGTCCGATATCTCGTCCGCGAAGGGGAGCGGCTCGGGCTTTTCCTTTTCCCTGAACAGCGGCGCTATGATGTCCCTTATGACCTCCGCTATCTGTCTGCGGAATTTCACGATAAGGATAATTACGCCGATAACGATAAGTATCGTCATAATATCGGATACTATGCTGCTGTTATTTTCAAAGGTCAGCTCCCCGTCAAGGCTGCTCATATCCAATTCCGTCTTATCGGCTTCGTTTTTGCCACCGCCCAGCCCGTATATGAACGAGATAAGCGCGGAAACAAGAGCGGCAAGTCCGCCCGAAACAAGCTCCGCAAGCGGCTTTGCGAACAGGAAAAGTCCCGCCGCTGCCGCGCATACTCCCGCGATCACCGCCGCGTTGTACCCGCGAAGCCCTTTCGGGAGGATATTCCGTCCCGCAGAGCGCTGCCGCGTGCGGATATCTATGTTCGTCTGATTTGCAAGCACCGCCGACAGAACGATAAGCACGCCGAACATTATGCAAAGCTGAAAAATTCCGTCCGAACGGACATCTTCCTCGTGCACCATCAGCAGAAGCAGCGAAGCGGCTATTGCCCCGACAAAATACCCCGCGAACCACCCGACGGTCATAATGTCGCCGTAGCCCAGCCCGACGCTGCGGTGCCCGCCGAAAAAGGCGATGACCGCCCCGGGGAACGCGTAAAAATACAGCGAGGTCGGAAGCCCCGTACAGGCGCAGACGATAATGAACACCGCCGCCGGTACTATGACCGCCGCCCGCGAAGCGAAAAGCGCCCAAGGCCACTGCTTCGAGGTAAAGCTCCCGCCGTTCACCCATGCGCCGCACAGCCTGCCGCAGAGCATGAATACGGCGTAGACCGCGTACAGCGCGGGATAATGCCACGGGATATATCCCCCGAAGCCCAGCCCCTCCGTCAGGACAATGAACGGAAAAAGGCACATAAGCAGCTCCGCATTTGCCACAGCGGAAAGCACGGAAGAAAATCTGTTTTTGTTACTCATTGCTCCTCACCCGCTCCGAAAACCGAATATATGCTTTTGGGGACATGGCTCAGCCCGCACAGCGCGGGGACATTGCAGCTCTCCTCGTCAAGCACCGCCGAAAGCAGCTTGCAGCACACGCCGTTTTCGGAAAGGCGCTCCATCGTTTCGTAAAGCCGCTCCGTCATGAACGCGCTGATGAATATTACATCGGTAACTCCGTAAAATTCAAGCCCCGAAAGGAGGTCGTCCAGATGCTCCCCGCAGCCGTTCTTTATCTCCGCAAGGCTGCGCAGCGTTTTCATCATGTGCTCGTAGCCCTCCCCTGCGGGAACGACAAGCCGCTCGCCCGCCGTGTTTGATATCAGCGAATATTCCGCGCGCATCTGCCCGAAAATTTCCGCCGCGTATGCGGCAGCCTTTATCTGCGCCTCGAGAACGGGAACGGAAAGCCGCTGCAACGTCGACATTGCGCCGCGCTGCATATTGAGGACGATAAGTGCGCGCCGCTCCGTTGTAAATTCGTTGTTGTAGACCATCGGTCTGCCCATGCGGGCAGTCTGCGCCCAGTGTATGCGGTTCATCGGCTCGCGTCCGGTGTACTCCCGCGCGCCGCTTATCACAAACGGGTCGGGCAGCACGAAACGCTCCACCCGTATATCCCCGATAAAATCGTCGCCCGACAATTCCCCCGCGTCAATATCCGCAGGCAGCGGAAGTACCCTCACCGAGGCGTTGATATGAAACACCGAAACGGGCTTTGCGAGCCCGAAAAGGTCGCTCAGCGAAACGGTAACGCTGTCTATCTCGTGAACGCCGCGCTTTTCACAGCGCACCTTCCACACACGGCGGCAGCGCTGCCGCCCTTTCAGCATGAAAACGCCCGATATCAGCCCGCGCTGCTCGTTCTTTTCGTCGGGAACAACGCGCTGACCGCTGAACGACAGCCACCGCGAGCAGCTTATCTCCGTGCGTATCCACGGCAGCGGAAGAAGCTTCGCATTGTCTATCTCCTCAATGATCTCTATCTCGTCGCCCTCGAACGCCTCCGTAACGCTTATCGTCAGCTTGTATGACAGCTTCTTGAACCCGTGGAGCGAATACAGCAGAAACTGCCCCCCGAGCACCGCCGCGAGGATCAGCGCCATTACTATTATTTCCATATTATCCTTATTATGTTTCAGTCCGCTCCGTCGGCACGGGAACGCTGTCCAGCACCTGCGCGAGCACCTCGTCAGCCGCCCTGCCCGTGCCGCCGTTCGCCGAATATCCGCGGCAGATAAGGCGGTGCTTTATAACATAGGGCGCCGCCGTGATGACGTCCTGCGGCATGACATAGCTGCGCCCCTCGGTCATCGCCAGCGCGCACGCCATTCGCTTGAGCGCCGCCGCGCCGCGGGTCGAAAGCCCGAGCTTCACCGCCGCGTGAGCGCGCGTTGCCGCCGCGATATCGGCAATATAGCCGCATACCTCGGGGCTTATCGAGCAGGTGTCCGCCTCCTTCTGCGCCGCGATGATGTCCGCCATGGTGCAGACGGGGCTTATCCCCGCTTCTGCGGGAGCGTTCGCCGCGCCGCTTATCACGCGCAGCTCCTCCTCCCTGTCGGGATAACCCAGCGCGAGCCGTATAATGAAACGGTCGAGCTGCGCCTCGGGGAGAGGATAGGTGCCCTGTATCTCGGCGGGGTTCTGCGTCGCGATAACGAAAAACGGCGGCTCCAGCGGGAGCGTGTCGCCGTCGATAGTAGTCTGCCGCTCCTCCATGCACTCGAGAAGCGCCGACTGCGTTCTCGGCGTTGCGCGGTTTATCTCGTCCGCGAGAAGTATATTCGCAAATACGGGACCTTTTCTGAGGACAAATTCCTGTTCCTTTGCGTTGTAGTAATTTATTCCCGTGATGTCCGACGGAAGCAGGTCGGGCGTGAACTGAATGCGGCGGAAAACTCCGTCCGCGCTCCGCGCAAGCGACCGCGCGAGCAGCGTTTTTCCCGTTCCGGGAACGTCCTCGAGCAGCACATGACCGCCCGCGAACAATGCCGCGCACACCAGCCTTATCTCGTTTTTCTTCCCCCTGACCGCGAGGGAAATATTGTCCGTAAGCTTGTCTGTCAGTTCCTTTATCATGTGGTTACCTCCGCTGCTCTTTCCTCGTCCTTTGGCATATTTTTAAGGGTAACTATCGCAATCGTACCGATCATAACCGCACACAGCGTCCAGATTATCGGCTCGGACAGGACAACGCCGAAGTATCCCCCGATCTCCCCGACAGTCATGCCGACAGTGCCGCTCTGACCGCCGAAAAGCGGTATCATGAACGCTACCGTGCATATTTTCCATAAAAGCTCTATTATGCTCGCTATAATGGGAACAAGGCTCTTTCCCAGCCCCTGAAGCGCGCTCCTCAGCCCGAGAAGAACGGCAAGGCAGTAATAGAACGGGACGTTCCATTTTAAGTACAGCAGCGCCGTTCCCGCGACAGCCTCGTCCTCGCCGGGGACGATCATTCCGACCAGCAGCCCGCCCGCCGTGTAAATAAGCAGCACCGCAAGCGTCGCCCAGCCCGCCATTAACAGCAGACCGTCGCGGATACCGCGCGAAATGCGGGAATATTTCCCCGCGCCGCGGTTCTGCGAGCAGTAGGTGACAAGCGTTGCGCTGACCGATGAAAACGGCATTATCGTCAGGCTGAATATCTTGCGCGCCGCCGTGTGCGCCGCGATAATGTCCTCACCGAAGCCGTTTATGCCGTTCTGAAGCACTATCGAGCCGATGTCAACTATCGAATACATCAGCGCCATGCCGAAGCCCGCGCTTAACAGCTCGGCAGTCGTATGCGCGGTAAATCTGAAATCCGACGGCTTTATCATAAGGAACGGGCGCTTTTTTATGAGGTAAACAAGGCATACCGCAGCAGAAATAAGCTGCGCCGCTACCGTTGCAAGAGCCGCGCCCGCGACCCCCATTTCAAGCACGCACACAAGTATGATGTCAAGCCCGATATTGAGCACGGTGGATATAACGAGTATTATCAGCGGGATAACGCTGTCGCCCACGGCGCGGAGTATTCCCGCCTCAAGGTTATAAATCAGCGTAACGACAAGCCCCGCCGCAACGATCATCAGATATGTCTTTGCCTCGTCAAATATCCCCGCGGGGGTGTCAAGCGCGTTGAGAAGCGGCGATATGAAGCAGAGTATGCCCGCAATGATGACAGCCGTTGTTGCGCCCGAAAAGGTTATCATGCGCGCTATCGTTCTGCGCATTTCGCCGTGATCTCCCGCGCCGAAATTCTTCGCTACGATTATCGCAAAGCCCGTGACGAGCCCGTTTATGATGTTGAACATAAGCGACACCACCGCTGTCGTCGAGCCGACGGCGGCAAGCGAGTTCTTTCCGAGATGCTGCCCTATGATTATCGTGTCGGTCAGGTTATAAGCCTGCTGAAAAATGCTCCCGAGCAATATCGGCAGCGCGAACGTGATTATCAGCTTTATCGGGCTGCCGTTTGTCAGATCTTTCATATTTGAATTTCCTTTGTTCTTTTGTTCTCTTGTTGTTCCGTTTATCTGTTATTTCCGATCATTCAACGGTATATTGGAGATTTTCGTAATGCAGCGTGACTCCGATATCGGTTTCCTCGGGGAGCAGAAAAAGCGCGATGAAAAGCTCCTCGCCGCTGTCTATGTCTTTAAGGGTCGCGTATTCGCCCTCTATTTTAACTACCTTGTATGTATGAGGTTCCATATTTTCTCCTTTTTAATAGCGTACTTATCTGTATTATAGCCTATTCGGAAATGCGTGTCAAGTATTATGTAAAATAACTCTCGGATATATCATAATTGATATGGGTCAAGCGATTTTTTACATACCCCGATTTACAGACATTCCCGCCGATTTTTGTACAATACTACTTGAAATTTTCAATTTTCGGTGCTATAATATAGCTATAAAGCCCATAAAATCGGTTTGTTACGGGCTTTTCTGTTTTTTCTCGTGTCAATTGATAATTGAGAAATAACGTCAAAAACAGCGCCGTACAGATACCGCTCATATGACAGCGGTTTGCGCGGCGCGAATCATATTATTTTATCGGAGGAAAATACAATGGACAGATTAAAGGGCAAGGTAGCAATAGTGACCGGTTCAACAAGCGGTATCGGCGTTGGCATTGCACAGATGTTTGCAGCCGAGGGCGCAAAGGTAGTTGTATGCGGCCGCCGCGAGGCAAAGGGTCAGGCGGTCGTTGACACCATAACCGGCAAGGGCGGAGAGGCGTTCTACCACTTCATGGACATCACCGATACCGACAGCATCGACGCTCTGATGAAGGACACCGCTGAAAAGTACGGCAAGATCGACATTCTTGTAAACAATGCCGCTAACGTTGCGTTAAAGGACGGCAGAGTGGACGAGCTGACGCTCGAAATGTGGGACGCTATCTTCCAGAGCGATATCCGCGGAACATTCTACGCTGTCAAGAGCGTTATCCCCTACCTCAGAGAAAACAAGGGCGGCTCCATAATCAACATCGGTTCCATGGCTTCCTGCAGCGGCGACCTCGGCTCTACCGCGTATGCCTGCGCAAAGGCGGGTATCGACAAGCTTACGGAATACACCGCGCTCCAGTTCGGCAAGGAGAATATCCGCTGCAACTGCGTCCGCCCCGGTCTTATCGTAACCCCCGATAACGAGGCTCACGTTCCGCAGGTGCTCAAGGATATCTTCCTCAACAACATCATGGTCAACCGCTACGGCTGCCCCGCAGATATCGCGAATATGTGCATTTACCTTGCCTCCGACGAGAGCGAATATTTCACCGGTCAAGTAGTAACGGTAGACGGCGGCATGAACGCTCATACCACTACCGTCGGTCAGTTCAAGGAAATGAAGTCCCGTACATGGTGATTTGAAATTATTTCTCGATAGATACCCGAGCCGCTCACACGGAAACGTGCGGGCGGCTCAGCTTGTCGAAAAAGTACCTTTCCCGGGCTGCCGAGAAAGGTGCAGATGCTAGGAAGCGTTGCTACGACTAGGCTTTGTGCCTGTCGTAGTAACGCTGACGACGCAGATGTGCCTTTATCGACAGCCCGAGCGCTCGCACGGAAACGTGCGGGCGGCTTTTCACTGCCTTATTTTCACGAAATTCTCACCGCCTACTCATTGACTTTACGGCATTTGTATGGTATGATAAAAATACCAAAGCGATCACTTTCGTCTTTCGGAGGGAGCATATGAACATAATATCAATGATAACGCCAAAAATGCAGGTTGCATATATTTACAGCGATAATACCATACGTCAGGGGCTGGAAAAATTCCGCGCGCACGGATATACCGCTGTCCCCGTGCTGACGCGCGATAATACATATTACGGGACGGTCACCGAGGGCGACTTTCTGCGCTGCCTTATAGACAGCGGCGACAACAGCCTGAAGGACAAGGAAAAAATGCTTATCAGCGACATCGTGCGCCCCGGCTTTAACCCCTGCGTCCATGTCGACATATCAATGAACGCGCTTTTCGAGCGCTCGATAAATCAGAGCTTTATCCCCGTGGTAGACGACCGCGAATATTTCGTGGGCATTGTCACGCGGCAGAAAATAATCCGCTATTTCATTGACGAATACAACAAAGTTAACAACGGAGCGCAAAAAAATGGATAACAGACCGTCGTTCAGCGCGCTGAACATAATCCGCCGCACGATAACCGAAGCCGTCCGCGAGGGCGATATCTGCATCGACGCCACCGCAGGCAGAGGAAACGACACGCTGCTGCTCGCGCAGCTCGTGGGCGACAGCGGTCACGTCACCGCCTTCGACATACAGCAGGACGCCGTTGACAGCACAAAAGCCCTGCTGGAAAAGCACGGACTTTCGCACCGCGCCGATGTCCTCCTCAAAAGCCACAGCGAAATGGGCAGCCTTTTCGCAGAGGGCACCGTGTCCTGCATAACCTTTAATTTCGGCTGGCTGCCGGGCGGGGATCATAATATTTTCACTAATAAGACAAGCTCCGTCGCGGCGATAGAGCAGGGGCTGCGCCTGCTGAAAAGCGGCGGGATAATGACGCTCATCATCTATTACGGCAGGGAAACAGGCTTCGCGGAACGCGACGCGCTGCTTGAATATCTCCCAAATATTGACAGCAAAAAATACACCGTCATAGAAATGCCGTTCGTGAACAGGACAAACTGCCCGCCTATCCCCGTCGTCATTCTTAAAGATCTGTGAGAAAAATAAAATTTTTTTCAAAAAGGTATTGACAAATCAAATTTAATGTGGTATAATCTTTTATGTTGTGAAGCTGATATAGCTCAGTTGGTAGAGCACATCCTTGGTAAGGATGAGGTCATCAGTTCGAATCTGATTATCAGCTCCAAAAGACAGATCCCTTCGTTTCGCGGAGGGATCTTCTTTTTTAAATTTTTCTTCGCCCCGAAACAACATTTTTTCGTTTTTTCCGTAAAGCTATTGACAGCAAATGCTCAATATGCTATAATTACCCCAAGATGAACACTGTTCAGTTTGAGGAGGCGATGAATTATCAACCCCGAGATCACCTCAAAGGAAGCAATAATGCAGGTGTGTAAAGGGATAGTGTCACGGCAGGGGCTTGCTGCGCTGAATATGCGCGCCGTCGCGCGGGAATGCGGAACGGCGCTCGGAACGCTCTACAACTACTATTCCGATAAGGACGAGCTTGTTCTCGCGACGATAGGCAGCATCTGGCAGGACATCTTCCGCGCCCCGCGCGAAAGCACCGGCTCGCTGCTGTTCACCGAATACGTCGGCGGGCTTTTCGGGAATATCCGCTCGGTGTCGGGCGATTATCCCGGATTTTTCGCGGAGCACTCCGCAGCGGCGGCGGGGACAGGCGGCGGTAAAGCAAGAGAAGCCATGGAAAAATGCTTCGCGGAGGTAAAAGAGGAGCTTCTGTCGGCGCTGCGCAGCGACGTGAACATAAAGCCCTCGGCATTCTCGGGCGGGCTCACGCAGGAGGCGTTCGTGAAGTTCGTGCTGGACAATATCATTCTTCTGTTAAGCCGCTCGGAGCCGGATATCGGGATACTCACCGAAATTATCCGCAGGACATTATACACCGATAAATAACCGATAAATAAAGGAGGAATTTAATGCAGGCGATTTTTGAAACACTGTTCGACGCGGTTTACCTTGCCACGGTAATAACGCTCGGAATTATTATGATAAAAAGGAGCGTCGGCGCTGCTTCGGCGGACGGCGGCTCGGGCGCTGTCAGCCGCGGCAGCCGTCAGTATCTTCTGTTCGGGATAATGGCGGTAACGCTCGGCGCGGGCGATTCGTTCCACCTTGTACCGCGTGCGCTGGCGCTGTGCACGACGGGACTTGACGACTACACCGCCGCGCTCGGCGTCGGAAAGCTTATCACCTCGGTGACAATGACGGCTTTCTATGTGCTGCTGTATTATGTATGGCGGAGCAGGTACCGCGTTTCGGGGAAAAATGCGCTGACCGCTGCGGTATGGGCGCTCGCGCTTGCGAGGGTCGTTCTCTGCCTTATGCCGCAGAACGACTGGACAGGAAAAGAACCGCCGCTTCTCTGGGGAATTATCCGCAACATTCCGTTCGCCGCAATCGGCGGGGTGGTCATCGTGTTGTTCCTGTGCAGCGCTCGAAAGCACGGCGACGGGAAATTCCGCTTCATGTGGCTGACGATCGTGCTCAGCTTCGGGTTCTATATCCCCGTGGTTTTGTTCGCGGACGTTGTTCCGCTTATCGGTATGCTGATGATACCGAAAACCTGCGCATATGTCTGGACGGTGCTTATAGGCTTTAACGCAATGAGAGGAGATCTGAAAAATGAAAAAGTGTCTTAATATTTCGCTTGTTTATGCTGTCGCGGCAATGGCGGGCGGCGTTTTCTACCGCGAGTTTACAAAGCTTAACGGCTATGACGGAGTGACCGTTCTCGGAAAGGTACATACACATCTGTTCCTGCTCGGAATGGTGATATTTCTTCTTGCGGCGCTGTTCTGCGCGCGCTTTAAGAGCCTGCCCGAGAAAAAGCTGTTCAAGGCGTTCCTGTGCGTATACAATATCGGCGTGCCGATAACGGCGATCATGATGGTCGTGCGCGGAGTTACCGAGGTGCTCGGGACAGAGCTTTCCAAGGGCGCAAACGGCGCAATATCCGGTATTGCGGGACTGGGGCATATAATTGCGGGAACGGGAATTATACTGCTGCTCCTGTCGCTTAAATCCGCCGCAAAGACGGAGGAGCGTGAATGAGCAGACCCTTTTACCATGTGAAAAAACGCACGCTTCTCGCGATAGCGGGCTGCGTGTGGCTTATCGCGGGGGTCAATGTTGCAAGGCTGGGCTTGCTGGCATACATGAACGTTGAAATAACGTTCGTTCACATTCTCATCTCCGCCGCGGTATTCTGTGCGTTCGGGCTGATGTTCTACAAAATGAGCGTAAAGCACTCCCGCCGCATAAAGGGCTACGCAGAGCCGACAAGACCGTTCTGGAATTTCTTCGACCTCAAGGCTTACTGCATCATGGCGTTCATGATGGGCGGCGGTATATGGCTAAGATATTCGGGGCTCGTTCCCGAGGTGTTCATTGCGGTGTTCTATACGGGGCTGGGCTGCGCGCTCGCGGGCGCGGGCGTTCTGTTCTGGGTATTTTTTATTCGATACAACACCGCCGCAGAATGATAAAAAAAGTGGGACAGTTCCGGCTGCCCCGCTTTTTTGTTATAAAATTTCTCCTATAAAAGCTCCCGGATATCCCTCAAAAAAACAAGCTCCGACGCGTTCTCTGCGGCACAGGCGATAACAGGCGCGCCCGTCAGCGCTTCTATCATTTTCAGATTATCCGACTGCATTAAATCCTCGCCGTCAAATCTGTTCAGAATGAACCCGCGCACGCCTATCCCGAGCGAGCGGGCGTATTCGCAGGTCAGCACGGCGCTGTTAATCGAGCCGAGCGCCGCCGTTGACACAATAACGATATCTGACCCAAGCATTTTAATTATATCCGTGAGCATTATCCGCTGTTCATCAAAGCGTATCGGGCAGACGATCCCGCCGCTGCCCTCGGCGACAACGAACTCATGCGCGGCGCAGAGGGCTTCAAAATCCGCCCTGACGCGCTCCGCGTCGACCGGTCTGCCCTCAAGCCTTGCGGCAAGGTGCGGCGAGAGCGGGTGCTCGTAAATATAGGATACATTATCGTTCGGCTCGCCCGTTATCCCCGCAATTCGGCAGACATGGTATGCGTCGCCCGCCGCGAGCCGCCCGCCTATCATCTCCGCGCCGCTCAGCGCCGCTTTGTAATAAACGGCGTCAATGCTTTCGCGCAGCTTTTTCAGCAGCAAGGCGGTAACATAGGTCTTACCGACGTCCGTGCCCGTTCCCGTGACAAATATCCCGCGGCTCATGACAGTTTTACCTCGTAGCCGAGCTTTTTCACGAGCGCTATGTCGTCAGCAATGGTTATTCCCGACGTAGTGAGCATATCTCCCGTTATCGCCGCGTTAGCGCCGCTTCTGAAAATGCGCTCGCCCTTATCGGGGAAAAGCCCCCTTCCGCCCGCAAGCCTTATTTTTGCCTCGGGCAGGATAAAGCGCCATATTGCCGCGATACGGCACACCTCGTCCTCGCAAAGCGGCTCGGAATTACCGAGCGGCGTTCCCTTTATCGGGTTGAGCACGTTCAGCGGAACGGACCTTATCCCAAGCCCGCGCAGCTCAAGCGCCATGTCAACCCTGTCCTCCCACGCTTCGCCAAGACCCATTATACCGCCGCTGCACACCTCAAGCCCCGCGCGCTGTGCGGCTCTTATGGCGGCAAGCTTTTCGTCGTAGGTGTGTGTCGTGCATATGCTCGGGAAGTATCTGCGCGAGGTTTCAAGGTTGTTGTGATAACGCGTCACGCCCGCCGCTTTCAGCTTCAGAAAATCCTCATAGCAAAGCAGCCCGTGCGACGCGCAGAGGGAAATGCCGCACCTTTCGCTCATCTCGCGGTAGCTTTCGCATATGCTGTCGACTTCCGCGCCGCTTAGCCTTTTCCCCGAGGTCACCACCGAGAAGCGGCACACGCCGCGCTTTTCGTTGTATTGCGCGCCCTCAAGAAGCTGCTGCGCGTTCATGAGGGGGTATTCCTCGCAGCTGCCGCAGTAATGCGCCGACTGTGCGCAGTAGCGGCAGTTTTCGCTGCATCTTCCGCTTTTTCCGTTGATAATTGAGCACATATCAAAGCTGTCCCGGCAATAGTGCGCGCGGATAGCGTCGGCGGCGCTGCACAGCGGCTCGAGCGGCGCGCCGACAAGCGCGAGAGCCTCTTCAGAGCTTATGCGCCGCCCGTTTTTTATTTCTGCGGCAAGCTTTGCAACATTATCAGTATTCAACCCTTACATACCTCCGTCTTATCTTTTCGGTGCGCTTTCCGATAAACGCCGCAAGCACGCACAGCAGCAGGTCGCCCGGCATATCTATCGGGAAGCAGTCGAGGAATATAAGCCACAGCGTTGTTTCCTCGCCGAGGTAAAGCGTCGCCATGAAATATTCGTACACCAGCCCTATCGCATAGGTAACAACAAACCCGCCGAGCGCGGCGACAAGGTATTTCCAAAACTTATCCGCTTTGATTTTTTGGCAAATAAAGCCCGTCACAAAGCTTGCTCCGATGAACGCGGCGAGATATCCGAAGCTCGGGCGGAGGACATACGCAATGCCGCCTCCCGCCGCAAATATCGGTACTCCCGCAAGCCCCAGAAGCACATACACACCCACCGAAGCCGCGCCGAGCTTCGGTCCGAGCGTTATTCCCGAAAGTATCACAAACAGAAACTGAAGCGTGAAATAATCAAGGTGCGGGAGCGGTATCTGTATGAAAGCCCCCACCGCCGTCAGCGCCGCAAACAGCGCGCACAGCACAAGACTAAGCACGTTCACTCTCTTTTTTGCCGCAGTATTCTCCATTTCTTTTTCTCCTGTCTACGTTATTATTGAAATTTCGCCCGACCGCAGCCTTTCTGTGCCGTTTTCGGTGCGGACGATAAGGCTGCCGTCGTCGGCGATTTCGTCCGCAAGCGCGGTCACCGTTTCTCCGTTTCGGGTAAATCCTACGGTCCGACCGAGCACGGCGGAGCGGCTTCTGTACCTGTCGAGCAGCTCGCGGCTGTCAGCACGGCGCGTATATTCGATTATCCGCGATATTATCCCCGCGGCAAGGCTGTTGCGCGTCGCAGAGCAGCACAGCGAGCCCGCCGTCTGCGAAATGTCGGGGGGAAAATCCTCCGTTGTGACGTTGAGCCCCACGCCCACGATAACAGTTTCCGCCATGCCGCTTTCAATGTCGCTTATCGCCTCGGTGAGTATCCCGCAGACCTTTCTGCCGTTGACAATGATGTCGTTGACCCACTTTATCCTCGGCTCGCAGTCGGTGAGCTCCTCGATCGTGTCCGCAAGCGCGTCGGCGGCGGCAATGGTGGTGTAAATGCAGTCGGAAAGCGGCTTTTCGGGACGGAGGACAACGCTTAAATACAGTCCCGTCCCCGCGGGGGAATAGAAGCTCTTGCCGCTCCTGCCCCTGCCGTTGGTCTGGGCGTCGGCGGCAATTATCGTGCCGTGCGGCGCGCCAAGCATCGCGTAACGCTTCGCCTCGTTGTTGGTGGAGTCAATGCTTTTGTACACCGTCAGCGGCAGCGCCCGGTGCTCCTCGGGGAGAAGTACGCGTATTCCCTCCTCGGACAGGACATCGCTTTCGGGTTCAAGAATGTAGCCCCTGTTCGGCGCGGCGGTTATACGGTAGCCCTCGCTGCGCAGCGCCTTTACCGCCTTGCTGACCGCCGCGCGGGTCACCCCGAGCGAATCGGCAAGCTCCTGCCCCGAAACCGTCCTGCCCCTGTTCTGTTCAAGATAAACAGCGGCGTCGCTTTTGACCGACATATGCACCCTCCTTTTTATTCATTGGTTAACCGTTTAATATTATAATCCAGACAGCGCGAATTGTCAACCCGTTTTTTAAAATTAGTTGACAATTTATTTCATCGGCGCAATATGCTGTGATATTACACAAACCAAGCCCCGAATACTTATTTAAGGCTACAAAAATTCAGGACATTCACAATTAAGAAACGATATTCTATTCACTTATTCGGGAAAATATGGTACAATAATGTTACGAAAACACACGCGGTCAAAGGAGGATCGTTATGAAAAAGAAGCTTATTTCCGCCGTATTGGCGGCTGTTATTGCTTTGGCGCCGATGGCGCTGCCCGATACGGGAGCGCTCCCGTCGTTAACCGTCACGGCAGAGGCGGCAGCGGCAGTCAAGACCCCGACGGCTTCGCTGAAATCGGGCACATACAGCGTTTCCTCGCTCAAAAAGGTAACGCTGTCCTGCGGTACAAAGGGCGCCGTTATTTATTACAGCGTTAACGGCGGCAGCTACAAAAAATACACAAAGCCGTTGACCCTGTCCAAAAATACTACCCTCAAATTCTACGCGAAAAGCGGCTCCTCAAAAAGCAAGACCGTCACCCGAACCTACAAATTCACGCCTAAGGTAACTATAACACCCAACGGCGGCGAGGTAGACGGCTCCGTCACCGTCAAGGCAAAATCCTCTCTTTCGGGGGTAAAGCTTTACTACACGCTGGACGGCAGCAAGCCGACAAAGAAATCCCCCGAATTTCCCAAAGCGGGAATAAAGGTAGATTCAAGCTGCAAGCTGCGCGTGCTTGCGCTGAAAACGGGCTTTACCGCGAAATATTATTCCGCAGAGTTCACCTCGTCCACAACGCTCACTGTCGGCAGGTCGAAAAGCATACTCAACGACTACACCAAGAAATACTATTACAATCAGCTGGACGACAGGCAGAAGCAGATATACCGCGACATATGGGACGGCGTGAGCGCAGATAAGACATCTTTTCCCATAACTCCGAAAAACGTTACGGAATCGGAGTTTGACTATGTATGGCGGCTGTTCAACTACGAAAACCCGCAGTTCTTTGCGCTGGATCACATTTCATATTACTACAATTACCGCACCGTCGGCGACACTAATTATATCTACGAGCTGCACCCGCAATATTACATAACAACCTCCGCCGAGAAAAAGCGTATAGGCGGGCTTATCGACAAGGCAGCCGAGGACATCATCGACCGCGCCCTAAAGGAAAAGTCCGACTACGAGGTGCTGCTGTCAATTTATTCCTCCGTTAACGCTGCTACCGAATACCTCTGCACCGATAAACACCCCGAATGCAGCATTATAGGTCCGCTCGTCAACGGCAAGGCGCAGTGCGAGGGCTATTCCATGGCGGTGATGTACCTGTGTCAGTCGGTCGGCATACCCTGCATTTTTATAACGGGCGAAGCGGACGGATCCCACGGCTGGAACAAGGTCAATATCAACGGAAACTGGTGTCAGCTTGACGCGACATGGGACGACATGGGCGACTATTCGTCGTTCGGTTATTTCTGCCTGTCCGACGAGCAGATAGCAGCGGATCACACCACCGAATCGTGGTTCCCGTTAAGCGGCGCGGCGGCTGTCACCGAGGATTACAACTACTTCACCTATTTCTTCACGGTTTACGACAGCGTAGACAAGGCGTACAATGCGCTGCTTGAACAGACCGTCGCGAATTACGCCAAGGGAATTTATTCCACAACGATATACTGCCGCGCGGATCTGGTCGACGCGGTTTGCGACAGGGTCTATAACGACATCGTAAGCGACTGCGAGAAGAACGGGCTCAGCTTCAGCGACAGCTATTACACATGGCGGACATACCCCGCCGCAGGCGAGATACGCTTTGATGTGGTTATCTGAACCGCGCAAGGGAATTTTAGCCGATATTCTGCAAAATATTGAAATAACACAGCGACCCGCGGGATGAAACGTTCCGCGGGTCAATTTTTTATTTTGTCAGCGGCTTTGTCAGCCCGCGCAGCCATTCTGCCTCGTTTTCGGGGAGAAGCGGCGCTATCCTATCGCATACACGCTTCTGATAAGCGTTGAACCGCTCCAGCTCCCTGTCGGAGAAATACGCCGTTTCAACGCCGTCGGGATCGAACGGCACCATGGTCAGCGTTTCAAATTCCATGAACCTGCCGTATTCCGTGCGCTCGCTTTCGCAGCAGAGGACAAGGCTCTCGTGGCGAATGCCGAATTTCCCCGCGACATAAAGCCCCGGCTCGTCCGAGGTTATCATTCCCTCCTCAAGCACGCTGTCCGCCGCGCTCGGGCGTATCCGCCAGTGTATCCTGTTGGGTCCCTCGTGGACATTCAGGAGATACCCGACGCCGTGCCCCGTGCCGTGGTTGAAATCCATGCCATATCTCCACAGCGGCTCGCGCGCGGTGTAATCGAGATTTGCCCCCTTGCAGCCGTACATGAACTTTGCCGCCGCAAGGTCAAGATGTCCCGCAAGAACCAGCGTGAAGCCCCGTTTTTCCTCCTCGGACAGCTCACCGAGAACAAACGTGCGCGTTATGTCGGTCGTTCCCTCGTAATAATGACCGCCCGTGTCGGACAGCAGCATTCCCCGCGCGCAAAGCTCCGCATTGCTTTCCTCCGTCGCAGAGTAGTGCACTATCGCGGCGTGAGCGCCGTATGCCATTATCGGCGCGAAGCTCTGCCCGAGGTAACCCCCGCCCTCCCTGCGGAACTCCTCAAGCTTTTCGGCGGCGCTTATTTCGGTTATTTTAATGCGCCCGACATTCTGCTTGAGCCAATACATGAACCGCGTCACCGCCACGCCGTCCTTAATGTGCGCGGAGCGCTCCGAAGCAATTTCGGCGGCATTTTTCACCGCTTTCATCAGCATTATCGGACTGCGCGTTTCAACGCGCTTTACCCCGTCCGAAAGAGATTTTACGAACAGGTAATTGACCTGCGACGGGTCGAACATAACCGCGCCGCCGAGCCTTGCCACGTCCCCGTAAAAGCTGTCATACGGCATAAGCTCCACGCCGTCAGCGGCGAGCGCCGCGATAATTTCCGCGCCGAAAATTTCCCCGTTCGCATACAGCGCCGCGTTGTCCTTTCCTATCAGCATATACGCAAGGAAAACGGGGTTGTATTCCACGTCGCCGCCGCGCAGATTTAGCGTCCAAGCTATCTCGTCAAGCGCCGTCACCGCGAGGGTATCCGCGCCCGCCGCCGCCATTTTTTCGCGTATAAGCTCCAGCTTTTCCGCGCGCGATACTCCCGCGTATTTTTCGGGGAGAGCGTAAACGGGCTCGGCGGAAAGCGGCGGGCGGTCAGCCCAGACAGCGCCGCCTGTGTCCTCGTCAAAACGGAACGTGATATTCCTCGGCGAAAGCTCCCGCTCGAGCGCACGAGCCATGCTTGCGCGGACGGTTCGCCCGTCAAACCCGAGAACGCTCCCCTCGGGCATTTTTTCGGCGAGATATTTATAAATGGTCGGAACGCCCTCCTCGCCCGACTTCATCAGCGCGATACCGCTCCCGCGAAGCTGCTCTCCCGCCTGCAAAAAATACCGCCCGTCCGTCCATAGCGCCGCCTCGCTTTCCGTCACGACAAGCGTTCCCGCCGAGCCCGTAAAGCCCGACAGGAACTCGCGCAGCATGAAATGTGCGCCGACGTATTCCGAGCCGTGGAAGTCCTCCGTGCAGATGATGCAGGCGTATACCCCGCGCGCTTTCATTGCCGCTCTGAGCGCGGTTATTTTTTCGGGTACGGTCATATCCGTTCCTCCTTTGCGAATATTTTTTTGCCGTCCGAGAGGACAGTGCTGCCCTCGTCGGCGTTGATTTCGTACAGATATGCGTCGCTTACCGTCAGCGTGAGCTCCCCGCCGTCCGCGCCGCGGAGCAGCACCTCGTCGCATTTCTCCCCGTCCTCGGGAAGCCCCTCGCAGCCGAAATCGGGCTCGATTATCCTTATTATTTTATATTCTTTCATATTCCTTTATCAACATTCACCCGTTGCCCTCTGCGCAAGCAGAATGCTCACCGGGCTTACCTCCGTGATATTTCCCGTGGTATAAAGCGGCTGCACGGATGCGCGCTCGCCGTCGGCATAGACGATGTGCTCACCCCCGAGAACAACGCGCAGCGGTTCCTCCGTGGGGTTAACGACAAGCACCTGCCCGCCGCCCGTCATCTCCGCAAACGCGCCCTTTCCGAGGTCGGCAAAGGTCAGCCCCGCGCGTATCTCCTCCGCCGTCCGCAGGCGGAACTGCGGGAATTTCTTCCGCAGCGCGATAAGCCCGCGGTAATATTCCACCGTGTCGGCGTACTCCGCCGCCTTGTCCCATTTGAGGGAATTAACGCTGTCGGGGGAACAATAGCTGTTGCGGTCAAATCCCTCCCCAAGCGGCTTCGAGCGCATAAATTCCTGCCCCGCCTGAATGAACGGTATCCCCTGCGCAAATATCACCAGCGCCGCCGCCATTCTGTCCGCCGCAATGCGCCGCGCCATGTCCGCCTCGGGCATTGACAGCGCAAGCTTGTCCGCAAGCGTGAGGTCGTCGTGACATTCAACGTAATTTATGCATTGCAGCGGGTCGTCCGTCCAAAGGCGCTCCTTATCAATGTTAATTTCGGGGTGGAACACTCCCCCCGCGAGCCCCGATTTTATCATCTCCGCGCGCCGTGTGTCATCCGCGCCGTTCACAAAGCCCCTGTCCAAGGCATTGAACACCGAGCCCTTTATCGCGTCGCGGAAGTCGTCCCCGAACATCGCGAAGCGCGGCACAAGGCGGGCGTTCTTCTTCAACGCGCGCAATTCCTCGGGCATGGGCGAAGCGCCGCCCGTCCACCCCTCGCCGTACAGCAGTATGTCGGGGTTTATCTCCCGCAGGGCTTTTTCGCAGTCGTTGAGCGTATTTATGTCGATAAGCCCCATGAGGTCGAAGCGGAAGCCGTCCAGCTTGTATTCCCGCGCGAGGAAGCAAAGGCTGTCCTTTATGACCCTGCCCGCCATTTTCCTTTCGCTCGCAAATTCGTTGCCGCAGCCCGAGCCGTTGGAATAGCCGTTCTCCCCGCGGTAGTAATAATGCGGGAACGTCCGCCCGAAAGCCGACTCCTCCGCCGAAAAGCTGTGATTTAACACCACGTCCGCAACAACGCCCAGCCCTTTTTCATGCGCCGCCATGACAAGCTGCCGAAGCTCCCTTATCCGCGCGTGACCGTTGTTCGGGTCGGAGGAATACGACCCCTCGGGCGCCATTGTGAAGCGCGGGTCATAGCCCCAACTGTAACCTTTCTTGCACGCAAAATCAAGCACGGGCAGCAATTGAATATGCGTTGCCCCGAGAGAGCGGATATAGTCGAGCCCGACCGTCATTTCCCCGCAGGCAGCGCCGCTTTCCGCAAAGGCGGAATATTTCCCCCTGTGCTTAAAATCCGCGCTGCCGTCTGTGGAAAAATCGCGGACGCTAAGCTCGTATATCACCGCGTCCGCGGGAGAGGAAAGCTTAACGGGCGCGCTGTTTTCCCAGCCGTCGGGCGCGGCGCGCTCCATATCGGCGACCATTCCGCGGCTGCCGTCCGCGCTGACCGACACGGAATAAATGTCCGCCGTTTCACGCGTCCTGCCCCTTATCGTCACGGAATAGGTGTAATACACCCCGTCGAGATCGCCGCTTTTCGCATATTCCCACACGCCTTTATCCGCCCTTTTCATGTCTGCCGAAAAGAAAGGCAACTTTGCCGTGCCGCTTTCGTACAGCCGCAGCTCAACGCGCTCCGCGGGCGGCGACCAGACGCGGAAAACCGTTCCGCCGCGCGAATAGACCGCGCCCAATTCTCCGTCAAAGGCAAGCTTGTCCGCCGTTTTAAATCTGTTCCGCACCCGATACTACTCCCCTTTCTGCCGCAAAGCCGCGCCGCCCGACGGGCAGTGCGGCTTGATATACATATTTCCCGAATTACCTGAAATACTTCTCCGAAAGCTCTTTGAGGAACGAAGCGCGCTTCGCGGTGAGCGCGCCGCTCTGCATACGCCAGTTCCAGTTCCCGCCGACAGTCGAGGGGACATTCATTCTCGCGTCCTTGCCCAGCCCGATTATATCCTGCATGGGAACAATGACAAGCCCTGCGGGACTTGCGTACAGCCGCTTTATGCAGCACCTGTTAAAGCTCTCGAACAGCCCCTTGTCGAGGTAGCTTCTCGCCATTGCGCGGGACTTTCCGTCCGCTTCCCTGTACCACTGCATTATCGTTGCGTTGTCGTGCGTGCCGGTGTATGCAACGCAGTTCGGGACATAATTATGCGGCAGGTGGTCGTTGTCGTTGTTTTCGGGGTTAAAGCCGAACTGAAGCACCCGCATTCCCGGGAAACCGGTGTTTTTCAGCAGCACCTTAACGCTGTCGAAAATATCACCGAGATCCTCGGCGATGATGTTGACGTCGCCCAGCTTTTCCCTTACCGCGTTGAAAAGCTCCATTCCGGGGCCTAACTCCCATGTGCCGTTTTCGGCGGTCGTGTGACCGAACGGTATCGCGTAATAGGTGTCGAACGCGCGGAAGTGGTCTATGCGGAGCATATCATAGCACTGCGCGGACTTGCTTATGCGCTTTATCCACCATTCGTACCCCGTTTTCTTCATTTCCTTCCAGTTGTAGAGCGGGTTGCCCCAGAGCTGACCCGTCTTTGAGAAATAATCCGGCGGTACTCCCGCAACGCGCTTAGGATTGCGCTTTTCGTCCAGCTCGAACAGCTCGGGCTGCGCCCATACGTCCGCGCAGTCGGGCGAAACATATATAGGAATGTCCCCGATTATCTGTATGCCGACGCTGTTGCAGTAGCGGTGGAAGCGGTTCCACTGACGATAGAAAATGTACTGCACGAACTTTATGAAGCGTATCTCCTCTTTAAGCTCGGCGGTGTATTTTTCGACCGCCTCGGGCCGGCGCAGCTTGATGTCGTCGTCCCACATATTCCACGGTCTGCCGCCGAATTTCGATTTCAGCGCGGTGAAAAGCGCGTAGTCGTCCAGCCAGTCCGCTTCCTCAAGCACGAACGAGGTGTACCCCACGTCGTCCTCGAAATTCGCGAACGCCTGCCGCAGAAGCGCCATTTTAGTAGAACTTACCTTTTCAAAATCAACATACCCGGGGTCGGCGCCGTAATCGGCGGCAGCGCACGCCTCGCGCGTTATATACCCGTTCTCGCAGAGCTCGTCAAGGTCTATCATCAGCGGATTGCCCGCAAAGGAGGAAAACGGCTGATACGGCGAGTCGCCGTAGCCCGTCGGTCCTATCGGGAGCACCTGCCAGTATTTCTGCCCCGCCGATTTCAGCCAGTCGGCGAATTTCTCCGCCTCGCTGCCGAATGTTCCTATCCCGTAGGGAGAGGGGAGCGAGGTTATGTGCATGAGCACTCCGCAGCTTCTGTTCATAATATCATCTCCTGTTCGGATCATCTGTTCCAGTATTTTCTGTCAAGGCTTCTGAAACCTATCGCCTGCGAGATATGCTGCCGCTGTATCTCCTCGCTGCCGTCAAGGTCGGCGCAGGTACGCGCGACTTTCAGTATCCTGTCGTAAGCCCTCGCGGTCAGTCCCAGCTTTCCGAAAGCGTCCTTCAGCATCTGCTGCGCGCTGTCGGTCATGCGGCACACCTCGGCGATAATATCGGGCGTTATCCCGCTGTTGCATTTTATATTTGTGCCCGCAAAGCGCTTTGCCTGTATATCGCGCGCTTTCTGCACCCGCTCGGCTATCGCGGCGGAGCTCTCCTGCGGCGTCCTTTCGGAAAGGTCGGAATATTCCACCGCCTTGACCTCAACCTGTATATCTATTCTGTCAAGCACCGGCTGCGATATCTTCCCGAGATACTGACTGACCTTGATAGGTGTGCAGGTGCATTTCTTGCCGCTGCCGAAATTCCCGCAGGGGCAGGGGTTCATCGCCGCGACCAGCATGATATTGCAGGGGTAATTCACCGAGCCGCTCGCGCGGGAAATGGTTATCTCGCCGTTCTCCAGCGGCTGCCGCAGCGTTTCGAGAACGCGCCTGTCGAACTCGGGAAGCTCGTCAAGGAACAGCACGCCGTTGTGCGCAAGGGATATCTCCCCCGGCTTCGGAATGCTCCCTCCGCCGACAAGACCTACTCCGCTCGCCGTATGGCTCACCGAGCGGAACGGGCGCGACGTGACGAGCGGCGCGGACGGGTCCGTCATTCCCGCGACGGAATATATCTGCGTCGTTTCAATGCTCTCCTCGAACGTTATTTTCGGGAGAATTGAGGGTATCCTCTTTGCAAGCATGGATTTGCCCGAGCCGGGCGGTCCCAGCATAAGTATGTTGTGAAAGCCCGCAGCGGCGGTTTCTATCGCTTTTTTGGCGGCAAACTGACCCATTACCTCCGAAAAATCCTCCGTGAACAGCGACGCGGCGGGGTCGGGGATATATTTCGGCTCGGGAGCAAGCCCGCTGCCGCTCCTGAGAAATGTCAGTATCTGCGAGATGTGCTCCGCGCCGTATACCTCTATCCCGTCGGCGACGGACGCCTCGCGCGCGTTCCGTTTCGGGAGGAAAACGCGCTTTATGCCGTCCTGCGCGGCGTTAAGCGTCATGCTCAGCGCGCCGTTAACGGGCGCAAGCTCGCCGTTCAGCGAAAGCTCCCCGATAAACGCGCAGCCGTCCGTGTCGGCTTCGATAAGCCCGCCCGCTTTCATCAGCGCAATAATTATCGCAAGGTCAAACACCGAGCCGACCTTTCTTACGCCCGCGGGGGCAAGGTTCACGGTTATCCTGCCCACAGGCAGCTTCATTCCGAGCTGACCGAAAACGGAGCGTATCCTAGCCTTGCTTTCCTGGACGGCAATGTCGGGCATTCCGACAATATCAAAGCTAGGCGTGCCCGTCGAAACGCTCGCCTCGGCGGTAACATGAAACGCATTAAGCCCGAAAAGTCCGACGCTGTTTACCTTGCTGAACATTTTCTCACATCTTTCCTTTTTATTTGACATTAACATATTATGATTATAGCATATGCAGAACAAAAAAACAATAGCGCCCATTCATATTTTTCGTAAAATTTTCACGATTTCACCGCAATATATAGTTGAAATAGGAAGCGTTTTATGTTATAATAAATAATGTATGATTATGTATCGGGCAGCACAGCATAAATGCCGCGCGCCTGCCCCTTGACGATAAACGAGGATAACACATGGAACAGGAAACGGAAATAAAAATCATCTACGGCAGAAACGCCGTGACCGAAGCGCTCGGCTCGGACGCGGATATCGACACGGTGTTCGTGCAGAAAGGGCTGTCGCTCGGGAAGGTGATCCCGCTTGCAAAACAGCGCGGCGCGGTCATCAAGGAAGTCAGCGACGAAAAGCTGACCGCCATGGCGGGAACGCCAAAGCACGGCGGCGTTGCGGCACAGCTTGCCGCCTGCTCATACTCCACCGTCGAGGAGATACTCGCGGTGTCAAAGCAAAAAGGGCTGCCGCCGTTCATCGTCATCTGCGACGAGATCGCCGACCCGCATAATCTCGGCGCAATAATCAGAACGGCAGAGGCGGCGGGCGCAGACGGGGTGATAATCCCGAAGCGCCGCAGCGCGTCGCTCAACGCAACGGTATTCAAGACCTCCGCAGGCGCGGCGGCATGGATAAAGGTCGCAAGGGTGTCTAACCTTGTGGACACAATGAAACAGCTAAAGGAAAATAACATCTGGATATACGGCATGGAGGCGGACGGTACGCCCTACGACAAGGCTGACCTCAGCGGCGGCACGGCGATAGTCGTCGGCTCGGAGGGCTTCGGGCTGGGCAGGCTCGTCCGCGAAAACTGCGACATGGTGCTGTCGCTGCCGATGAACGGAAAGGTAAACTCGCTCAACGCGTCGGTTTCCGCAGGGATACTGATGTACGAGGTAATAAAGCACCGAAAATAATTTATGGGAGAAATAAAGAATGGCTGACGATAAATACAGCATAGACGACATTCTCGCCGAGGTAGACAAAAAGCGCCGCAGCTCGTCCGACTCCGAAAGCAAGGGCAGCTACAACGGCAGCGTTACCGAAATAATCGGCGGGAACGAGATAGAACAGGCTCTGCGCGCTCAGAAAAGCAAGCGTAAAGCCGACAGCTCCGAAAGCAGCTCCGGCTACAACGGCAGCGTCACCGAAATACTCGGCGAAAGCCTTGCCGACAAGCCCGCAGACGCCCGCAAAAGCAGGCACAGCACCGAGGAAAGTTCCTCCGACAAAAACGAAAGCGAAGCGGAACAGGCTCCCCGCGCCCGCAAAAACAGGCGCGGCGACGATGGCTCTGTCCTTGCCGCAAAACAGCGCAGCGAGGAGGAGGTCAACGAGCGCCGCTCGGCAGAAATAAGCGCCGCCGCGGACAAGGCGAAGAAAAAGCACCTCTCCGAGCTGAAGCGCGCCGACGAGCCCGCCGAAGAAACGGCTGCAAAGCCTTCACGCAGCGGCAAAAAGGAGAAAAAGGGCACGCCCGTGCAGCCCGAAAGCGAATATGTAAAGCCGTTCGTCAAGCCCGACGTTGCGGAGGACGACGACATCATCTTCCATACCCGCGGCGACCTTGTTACAACGGAAACGATGCAGCTGAAAAAGCAGCAGCGCATCGAGGAAATAAACCGCGCGCTCCTCAAGGCGGACAGAGAAGCGGAGACCCCCGACGAAATGCTCGACTCGCTCAACCCCATGGATTCGCGCGCAAAGGCAGCGGAGGAGCTGCGCAGCGCCCCCTCGAACGACTACAGCGACACTCTCGCCGTTGCGGGGAACGACCTCAAGCGCATGGCGAACGGCGAGGAACGCGTTAAGGAATATTCGCCCATCACCTCGCGCAGGAAATCGGACGGCGTAAACGCGGGCAGCCGCGCCGACGCGGTGCTTTTTACCCCCGCAGCAAAGCAGCGCCGCGCCGAGGAGTCGCTTGTCGACGCGCTGGGCGAGCAGGTCAGAAAGCAGCAGGAGGAAAACCCCGAGCCTACCGTGACCCTCAGCGACCTTGAAGCGCAGAAGCACCCCGACCTCAAGCTGAACATCAGCGACAGCCAGTTTATAGACACCTCCGCGTTCAATCGGGAAGAACAGGACGCGATAGAAGCGGTAAAGGCGGCAGACGAGCTTGCGCAGAAAAAGAAGCGCAAGATCTCCAACTTCATTCTTGAGGACATCGAGCACGACGTCAGCGAGGGCGAAAGCGACGAGGAAGAGGAGGACGATTACGACGAGGAGGAAGAGGAGATCGACCTCGACGACGAGAACGTTATCCGCGAACGCCTCGCCCGCGCTTCAAAGGGACTTGTCAGCAGGCTGGTGATACTCGCGCTGCTGTTCTGCGCGGCGCTTTTCATAGCGCTTGTAAATCAGTTCAACTGGGATCTCGGCTTTGTCAGCAATATAATCAGCAAGCGCTCCAACCCCGATTACTACCTCTATTCCTTCCTCACGATAGGCATTCTGAGCTTCGCAGCCTGCTCCAGCGTTATCTCGAACGGCTTCGCGCGGCTCGTAAAGCTACGCCCAGACGCGGACACGCTTTGCGCGCTGTGTCATGTGACGGCTATCGCGGCGCTTATCCCCTACCTTTCCCTTGAGGAATATATACAGCGCGGACGCTCCCATGTTTACCTCATGGTGTCGCTCGCCGCGCTCTGCTTTAACACTATATCCAAGCTCTGCACCGTCAAGGCTGCGCAGCGCAATTTCGCCTTTGTTTCCGGCGACGCTGCGAAATACACCGTTCAGCGCGTCGACGACGAGGGCGCTTCGGCGCTTGTCAAGGGAGAGATCTCCGGTATGCCCGCGGCGGCTTCCATGAGGAAAACGGAATGCCTCTGCGACTTCATCATCTCGACCTACTGCGAGGACGCCTCCGACAGGATATCCCGCATTATAACGCCGATAACGATATGCGCCGCTATCGCTGCGGGTCTAGCCGCGTTCCTCATGGGCGAGAGCCAGTATGTCATGAACAATGTTTCATGGGCTTGCACGGCGGCAACGGCAATTTTCGCCATAGGCGCAGCGTTCAGCGGCTCTATGACGGTAACGCTGCCCATGCTCTCCGCTTCAAAGCAGCTCACCGCGAAAAACGCCGCCATACTCGGTTACAGCGCCGCGGAATGCTTCAGCGACACCAACTCCGTGCTCGTCGAGGCTGACACGCTCTTCCCCGCCGCTTCGGTAAAAATAAAGAATATCTGGAACTACAACAAGCACCACAACGGCAGCACCGCAAAGGTGCCGATAGACGACGCGATAATCTATGCGGCAAGCCTTGCCTCCGCAACGGGAAGCGTGCTTTCCGAGGCGTTCTTCGGAATGCTGAACAATAAGAGCGAGCTGCTGAAGCCCGTCAGCGGCTGCGTTTATGAAAACAATCTCGGCGTTATGGGCTGGATAGACCGCCGCAGAGTGCTCCTCGGCAACCGCGAACACATGAAGTCGCATCAGATAGTCGTTCCCGACATGAAAAAGGAACAGGCTGCCAACAAGGACGGCAACGAGGTCATTTACCTTGCGGTCGGCGGAGAGGTGTGCCTGCTGTTCTTCGTTGAGTTAACCGCCAACAGGCAGGTAAAGCAGAGCGTGCGCAAGCTCGCCCGCCACGGCGTTGACCTCATCATAAAGACCGTCGACGGCATGATAACTCCCTGCGCGATATCCGAGCTGTTCGACATTGAAGCGTCCTCTGTCCACATTATCCCGTTCGAGCTCCACGAGCAGTTCACCGAACAGACGAAATTCACCCCGCAGGGCAGCGCCGCCGTGTGCTGCAACGGAACATTCTCCGCTTTCGCAGAGGCGATAAACGCTGCAAAGAACCTGCGTCAGAGGATCTCCTTCGGCTGCATCATGCAGACGGCGGGCATTCTTCTCGGCTTCCTGCTCGCGGTCATTTTCGTGCTGTTTACCAATTATTCAATGTTCAACTGCTTCTTCATTCTGTTGTATAACATCGCTTGTATGCTGCTCACGTTCGGCGTTCAGGCGCTGCGCAGGATATCATGACGGCTGACGAGGAGTATATGACAAGGGCGCTGGAGCTTGCGGAAAAGGCGGGCTCAATGGGCGAGATACCCGTCGGCGCGATAGTCGTTGACCCCGACGGGAATATTATCGGCGAGGGCTATAACCTCCGCGAGCACACCAACTCCCCCACCGCCCACGCGGAAATAATTGCCATCGAACAGGCGGCAAAGCACCTCGGCTCATGGCGGCTGACCGACTGCACGCTTTATGTAACGCTGGAGCCCTGCCCCATGTGCGCGGGGGCGGTCATGAACGCGCGGCTGAAACGGCTGGTTTACGGCGCGTTTGACGACAAAAACGGCGCGTGCGCCTCGGTGACAGCGCTTTTTGACGAGAAATTCACGCATATACCGTTCGTCCGCAGCAGGGTGCTGAAGGAACGCTGCGGGGCGGTGCTGACGGAGTTTTTCGAAAAGCTCAGAACGCCGTGACACGGTATAAAACGGCAATTTGATTTATAAAAGGATACTATTCATTGATGAACAAATATCAGACTCTGGCGAGCAACACCGTTGTTCTGGCTATCGGTCAGTTCAGCTCCAAGCTGCTTGTGTATTTCATGCTGCGATTTTACACAAGTATGCTCGGGACGGACGGCTTCGGTGACGTCAACAATATCATCAACGCCTCCGCCCTGCTCATTTCCGTTGTAACGCTTTCCATCAGCGAGGGCGTTCTTCGTTATGCCCTCGACAAGGCGAACAACGGGAAAATGGTGTTTTCCATCGGCATTAACGTCGCGGTGTGCGGGCTTGTCCTGTTCGCGGCGGCGGTGCCTCTCGTCGGACTTATTCCCATGCTGAAGGGCTACGAATGGATGATTTTCGTCTATGTCTGCACCGGAAGCATAAAGGGTATCTGCGGGATATACGTCCGCGCAAGCGGCAGGGTCGGGCTTTTCGCGATAGACGGAATTATCACGACCGTTTCCATGATATTGTACAACCTGCTTTTCCTCGGGCTTTTCAAAATGGGCATTCTGGGCTATGTCCTCTCGGTTTCGCTCGGCGATCTCACCTCCATCATATTCCTCACGTTCACCGCGAAGCTGTACAAAACATACCGCCCGTTCGGCAACGACAAGGCTCTTTACCGCGGTATGCTGCGGTACAGTATCCCGCTCATGCCTACCTCGGTAATGTGGTGGATCGTCAACGTTTCCGATACCTTCATGATAACAAGTATCCTCGGAAGCAGCGCGAACGGTATTTATTCCTTCGCCTACAAATTCCCCAATCTTGCGGCGATAGTCGTCGGGATATTCTCGCAGGCATGGCATATGTCCGCCATAACCGAGCGAAATTCCCGCACCATTTCGAATTTCTACACCAACATATTCAGCATGATGCAGACCGTAATGTTCCTTGCCGCGTCGGGGATAATGCTGGTGCTGCGCCCGATAATAATGCCGTTTTTCGGCAGCGAGGACTTCCAGCCGGCGTATTTTTATGTGCCGCTGCTGCTGTGCGCGGTAATATTCCAGAGCTTCAACAACTTCCTGAGCTCAATATACGAGGCGAGCAAAAAAACAAGCCATGCGCTCGTCAGCTCAATAATCGGCGCCGCCGTGAATATCGCGCTCAATCTGCTGCTGATAAATCTTATAGGAATAATAGGCGCGGCGATAGCAACGCTCGCAAGCTATGTCATCGTGTTCATTTTCCGCATAAACGACACAAAGAAGTACCTTTATATGAAGGTCTACTGGGCGAAAATTGCGGTTAACCTTGTTCTTATCGCGGCAATGTCCGCTTCGGTAATGTTCCTTGAATACGGGCTGCTGCAAAATCTCATAAACTGCGTTATTTTCATAATTATCGTTGCGTTGAATTTCACGACCTGCGTCAGCGCGATAAAGCTTATTCTCAACAAAAAAGGCGGCAGAAAAGCGCCGCAGAAGGGTAAATGATATGAAACAGTTTCTCGAAATAGGCAAGATAGTCGCCGTTCAGGGAATACGCGGCGAGGTGCGCTGCCAGTATTACTGCGACAGCCCCGAGGTGCTGTGCGACTTCGACACGCTTTACCTCGACAAGGGAAAGACCCCCGTTACGATCACCCGCGCTTACCCCCACAAAAACATTGTAGTCATGAAATTCGACGGGGTAAACACCATAGAAGAAGCGCAGCCCTATATCGGAAAGCTCCTCTACCTCAACCGCGACGACGCGGAGCTTGAGGACGGGCTTTATTTTATTCAGGACATAATCGGGCTCACCGTTATCGACGCGGACAGCGGCAAGGTCTACGGCAGGATCACCGACGTTTACCAGAACGGCGCGAGCGACGTCTATTCCATGCGCCAGCCCGACGGCTCGGAGCTTATGTTCCCCTGCATTGACGAGGTGGTCATCGAAACGGACGTCGAGGGCGGGAAAATGCTCATCAGACCGCTCCCCGGGCTGTTTGAGGACATGGAGAACGGCGATGCGGATTGATATTGCAACGCTGTTCACCGATATGTGCGACAGCGTCCTCGGCGAAAGCATAATCGGGCGCGGCATAAAAAACGGCTTTATCGAGATTTACACCCACGATATACGAAAATACACCGAGAACAAGCACCGCCGCGTTGACGACAAGCCCTACGGCGGCGGCACCGGCATGGTAATGCAGGCGCAGCCCGTCTACGACTGCGTGAGCGCGATAATCGCGCAGCACAAGACCCGCCCGAGGATAATCTATATGTCCCCGCAGGGGCAGGTACTGACGCAGGCAAAGGTGCGTGAGCTTGCCGCCGAGGACGGGCTGATACTTCTCTGCGGGCATTACGAGGGCATTGACAAGCGCGTGCTGGACGAGCTCGGCGCGGAGGAGCTTTCCGTCGGGGATTACGTCCTCACGGGCGGCGAGCTGCCCGCGCTTATCGTCGCGGACGCTGTTGCAAGGCTGCAAAAGGGCGTGCTCCCGAACGAGGACGCGTACAGCATCGAGAGCCACTACAGCGGGCTGCTCGAGTACCCGCAGTACACCCGCCCCGAGGTGTGGCGCGGGCGCGCCGTCCCCGAAACGCTGCTCAACGGCGACCACAAGACAATCGCCGAATGGCAGCAGCGCGAGTCGCTCCGCGTGACCGCGGAAAAGCGCCCCGATATGTACAAGGCGTATATCGACAATCAGATAAGGGAGTTTTGGCAAGAATTTCTCGCGGCAAAAAATCTGACCGACGATACGAAATACGCCGAGGTGTTTCATTTTGAAATGTCGGAATATTGGGCGAACGAGCTGTTAAGACTGGTATTAAAAGGGAAAAAGCGCGCAACGTCGAGCAGCCTTGCGGCATACCAAATCGAGGGCGACGCCCTGCCCGTAAAGGGTCAGTACAGCATTGTAACCGACTGGGACGGCGTACCGCGCTGCGTTATCAAGACCACCGCAGTGAGGGTGCTCCCGTTTAAGGATATCACGTTCGAGCTTGCGGCAAAGGAGGGCGAGGACGCTTCGCTTGAGGAATGGCGCGAAAGCCACGTCAGCTTCTTCACGGAGGAGGGCGCGGAGCTCGGCTACGAGTTCACATGGGATATGCCGGTGATATTCGAGGAATTTCGGCTGGAGTATAAAAAGCGTAAGGAAGAAAAGTAATGACTAAAAATGCATTCATAGCAATAACGGGACGTCCCAACGCGGGCAAGTCCTCCCTGACAAACCTGCTCGTCGGCGAGAAGGTGTCCATTGTCAGCGAGAAGCCGCAGACGACCCGAAACCGCATAAACGGCGTGCTGACGCGCGGGGACACGCAGTTCGTATTTATTGACACCCCCGGTATGCACAGGGCGCGCACAAAGCTGTCCGAGCACATGGTGAAGTCCATAAGGACAAGCGTCGACGACGTTGACTGCGCGATACTCATGGCGGACGTTACAAAGAAAATTTCCCCCGTCGAGGAGCAGCTCATTCGCTCCTTCGCGCAGCACGGAACAGATGTGATACTGCTGCTTAACAAGATAGACCTGCTGAAGGACAAGTCGGATATCCTGCCGATTATCGCGCAGTATTCGGCGCTGTATGACTTCGCGGAGGTAATACCGATAAGCGTTAAGAACCGCATAAACACCGACGGGCTGCTTGATATGCTGGAGAAATACGCCGTCGAGGGCGAGCACTTCTTCCCCGACGACATCGCGACCGACCGCACCGAGCGCTTCATGTGCTCGGAGATAGTGCGCGAGAAAATTCTCTGGACAATGAACGAGGAAATACCGCACGGCACCGCCGTTGAAATAGAAAGCTTCAAAACCCGCATGAAAGGCGACGAGGAAATTATCGACATCGGCGCGGTCATTATCTGCGAGCGCGATTCCCACAAGGGAATGATAATCGGAAAGGGCGGCGAGCGGCTAAAGCAGATCGGCTCGCTTGCGCGAAAGGATATCGAGGAGCTTCTCGGGGCAAAGGTCAACCTGCAATGCTTCGTCAAGGTCAAGGAGGACTGGCGCAACCGCGACCGCTTTATCATGGACATGGGGCTTGCGGACGAATAGTAATCTCATTATCACCGGATAAAAGGGCACAAAAAAGGGGCGGCGCGAACCGTCCCTTAAATATGATAAATGTCAGCCGAGCTTTTCAAGGTTCTTTTCCGCGGTGGTAACAACGGAAAACAGCGCCGCAGACTGCTTCTGATATTCCTGCTCTATGCGGACTGTCGTTATCCTGTCGTCGGCAGTGCCGTCGTTGGCGGCAGCGCGCGCCTTGATGTCCTCAAGCGCAAGAGAGGCTGTGACCGCTCCCGCGACGTTTTCGGCAGGCACGGCAAAGCTCTTCTCGTCGTTGTTTCCGCCCGCGCTGTAAACCATGCGGTAGGCGCGGTAAACGGCGGTGGTGAGGTAGGAGCATACCGATTTGGCAAGCTCGCCGTTGCGCGTCTTTATCAGAAGCGAGAACACAACGTCAAGCGCATTTGTGAGCAGCTTTTTCTTGAAGAACGTGCCCGCGCCCGCAGGATTTCCCTCGTATTTATCGGAAACGGAATTTTCGGGCAGCTCCTGCTCTGCAACAACGGTGCCGCTGCGGGAGCTTGTCCTTCCGAGAAGGTAATCTACCGATACGCCGTAAAAATTCGCGGCGTTCACAAGAAAATCAAGTCCGCATTCGCGCTTTCCGTTTTCATAATGAGAAAGCAGCGCCTGAGTGACCCCGAGCTGCTCCGCAGCTTCTTTCTGTTTGAGCCCGCGCTCGTTTCGCAGAAGCGTCATCACGCGTGGAAAATCCTTGTTCATATATTCTCTCCTGTAACCCTTTTATCTGTATCGGGCAGCGCCGAAAAACGCAGAAATGCCCCTTATTTTTATAATGCCACATAGTATATTATATCCTTATTATGCCGATTTGTAAAGCGGCATAATTACCAAAAAAAAGGCTCATTAGTAGGATATAATTCATAATTCGAGCCGATAATTTATAATTCGGAGGCAAAAAAATGAAAAATTACTACCTTTATCTTATTCGCCATGGACTTACACAGGGCAATCTTGACGGCAGGTATATCGGACAGACCGACCTTTCGCTCTGCCCGTCGGGCGCGCAGACGATACGCGACCTCGCCGAGCAGGAGGTTTACCCCGACGTGGGAAAGGTGTATTCCTCGCCGCTTGCGCGCTGCCTTGAAACCGCGGAAATAATCTACCCCGAACAGAAGCTAATGATAATCGACGAGATTGCGGAGATGAACTTCGGCGAATTTGAGGGCAAAACGCAGCAGCAGCTTCAGGATCTCCCCGAATACACTCAGTGGCTTCGCGGCGGCGCCGACGCACGCCCGCCGCAGGGGGAGAAGTTCGGCGATTTCACGCTGCGCTGCATAGAGGGGCTGGACGTTATTTTCAGCGACATGATGAAAAACGACATTCAGCGCGCCGCCTGCATAACGCACGGCGGCGTCATAACCAATCTCCTCGCGGGGTACGGGCTGCCGAAAGGGCGCCCCGCCGACTTCCTCTGCGGCCCCGGCGAGGGCTTTGAAATAATCCTGTCCGCTTTCCTGTGGCAGAAGGGTCCTACCTTTGAGATAAGCGGCAGGCTGGTGTGAGATGTATCGGAGAATAAAAAGGCTGATATGCGCGGCTGCGGCGGGCTGCATGGTATTAACGGCAGGATGTTCCGCAAAACCGACCGAGATCCACCCGCCGTTCTTCGAGGTCACCGACCCCGAAACGGGCGGCGTTGTGTATATGCTGGGGTCAATGCACTCCTGCCCCGACAACATTGTCTATCCCGACGAGATACTGTCCGCATTTGACAGCAGCGACATCATTGCCTGCGAGCTTGACACGGTGGCATTTTCCGCAGACGCGGCGCGGCGCAGCAAGGCGCTGGACATACTGTGCTGCCCCGAGGGAACGACCGCCGCCGACCTCATGGGGGAAAGCTACGGCAGGATACGGGAATTTTTCCAAAAAAACGGGATATACAGCCCCGTTTATGAGGACTACCTGCCTTTCATGTGGACGAGCGCACTTTCAAACAAGCTTGCCGCCGACTGCGGCTACAGCAGCGGCAACGGCACGGAAACAGTAATGCTTAACAGAGCGAAAAAGCTCGGCAAGACCATTTTTGAAATAGAGTCCGCCGAGCAGCAGTATGAAATGTCGGCTTCAATGCCGCTGCCGCTTCAGCTGTACACGCTGGAGCAGGCTGCCGATACCGACTACTCCGAGCAGACCGCGCAGGCGGTGAGCCTTTACGAGGCGTGGAGCAGCTTTGACCCCGACGCGTTCGAGGCGCTTATTGAGGAAGATATCCCCCCGGAATTATCGGAGGAATACGCCGAATATTACGCCGCAATGTACACCGACCGGCAGCGCGTTATGGCGGATTATGTGATATCCGAGCTTGAAAACGGCAGCAAGGTATTCATGCTCGTGGGGGCAATGCATTACTACGCCGAGCCGGACATAATCACCCTGCTTGAACAGGCGGGCTATACCGTGAGCGAAATACGCACAGACGCGGCGCGGAATGCCGCCTGACTGTCCTTAACAACACAATATCCCGGGAAGAATTTGTTCCCGGGATAATTTTATAACGGGGTCATTCCTTGCCGTTCCAGCAATAGGTGCAGAGCTTGCAGCCGGGGATACCGACGGACTCTATCATATCGTCAAGGCGGTGGTAGCGCAGCGAGGTGAAATTGAGCTCCTTGCGTATTTCCTCCAGCATTTCCGCGTACTTCGGCGAATCGGGGGCGCTGTATTCCTCGAGAAGCTCGGGCGTGCAGCAGCCCTCTTTCTTCAGAATAACGCGGCGCGTTATCAGGTCAAGCTCGCTCTTCGAGCGGGAGAAGTTGAGGTACTTGCAGCCGAAAAGAAGCGGCGGGCAGGCGGGGCGGATATGTACCTCCTTTGCACCGCTGCGGTAAAGGAACTCGGTCGTTTCGCCGAGCTGCGTCCCTCTGACGATCGAGTCGTCGATTAGCAGCATACTCTTTCCGTTTATGAGCGCCTCAACGGGAATGAGCTTCATTTTTGCGATAAGGTTGCGCCTTGTCTGGTTTGTCGGCATGAACGAGCGCGGCCATGTGGGAGTGTATTTGATGAACGGGCGCGCGAACGGTATTCCCGAGCGGTTCGCGTAGCCTATCGCGTGGGCAATGCCCGAATCGGGAACGCCCGCAACGATGTCCGTCGTTACATTATCTCTCGAAGCGAGCATATCTCCGCAGCGATAGCGCATCTGCTCAACGTTAACGCCCTCATAGGACGAGGTAGGGTAGCCGTAATAAATCCACAGGAAGGTGCAGATCTTCATTTCCTCCTGCGGCTTTTGCAGCACCTCGTAGCCGTCCTTGGTGATAAAATCTATCTCGCCCGCGCCGAGCTCGTGCTCGTCGGTGTAGCCTAAATTAAGATAAGCAAAGCTCTCGAACGAAACGCAGCGTGCGCCGTCCTTTTTGCCGATAACGGCGGGAGTTCTTCCCATGCGGTCGCGCGCGGCATATATACCCTCCGGGGTCAATATCAGCATGGTGAGCGAGCCCTTGACTACCTCCTGAACATAGCGAATGCCCTCGGTGATGGTTTTTTTCTGATTGATAAGCGACGCGGCTACCTCGGTGGGATTGAGCCTGCCGCTGCTCATTTCAAGATAGTGAGAAAAGCCGTTGTTAAGCGACATTTCCGCAAGCTCGTCAATGTTGTTTATTATACCCACAGTGGTTATTGCGTAGCTTCCGAGATGTGATTTAACAAGCAGCGGCTGCGGCTCGTTGTCCGAAATGCAGCCGATACCGATGTGACCCTCAAGCTCGTCAAGGTCGTCCTCAAACTTTGTACGGAAAGGCGCGTGCTCAATATTGTGAATAGAACGCTTGAACCCGTCCTCGCCGTAAACCGCCATACCGCCTCTGCGCGTGCCGAGATGTGAATGATAGTCAACGCCGAAAAAAAGGTCGTTTGTACAACTCTCCGCAGAAGCAACTCCGAAAAATCCGCCCATATTTATTCCCTTTCATGATATTCAACATTTATTGTCCCGAAAAGACATAATAATTATATCACAATATTTTAACCTTGTCAACATAAAGCCGCGCAGGCAATGCACCCGCGCGGCGAAAATCATTTCAGTTTATAATTAAAATCTGTAAACTCCGCCGTACCGCCGACCGCGTAAAGCCCGAGCACAACGCCCGTGAACCCGCCCGATACCTCGCTCGTAAGGTACTTCGACTGCGCGCCGCCGAGCGCCACCTCTCCGCTTTCCGTAACGACCGAGAAATAATACCCATAATTATCCATGCGCATTTTCAGCACCGCTTCCCCGCTCTCCAGCGGAACAGCACTCCGGACGTGCTTTATATCGCCGATGTTCAGCTTCTCGACCGCCTCGAAGCCGTTTTCCGTGCGCCTTATCGCCGCGTCATAATGCTCCAACTCGCACATATAGGCGGTCACGCCCGCTTCGCCGCCGCTTATCCTTACCTTAACGGAAAGCTCGCCCACGAAGTCACGCTGCCTTATCGCTATGAATGTCGGTGAATCGACCATATCAAGCGTGACGTCCGTACCGCGAAGCACCGCTTTGCTATCCGTCAGCTCATAATTTTCCTCATGCGGGTGACGCAGGAAGCACCATTCCTTGTCCCAAGAGGTATTTTCGAACGTGTAGACCGACTGTGTGCGCTGCTCGAAATCGCCCTTTATTTCATAGCATTCGTCGCAGGTGCCGTCAATCCCCGCCGAGAACCAGCCGTCCTCCCCGAATTTAACCGGCATGAGGAACACCTCGCGCCCGAGATTGTGGAACGGCATCCATATCCCTATCTGCCTGAACCCGAGCGACAGAATGTGCCAGTCGCCGTACTTGTCGCAGATGAGGTCGCCGTGACCTATTCCCTGAATTATAAACGGCGCCTTGTTCCTGTTGGTGACAACGGGGTTATGCGGGTTGGACAGGAACGGCCCCCATACGCTGTCCGCGCGCGCGGAGGTTATCATGTGCCCGTATTCCGTGCCGCCCTCTGCCGCCATGAGGTAATATGTGCCGTTTATTTTATAGAGGTGCGGCGACTCAAGATAGCGCCCGCCCGACCCCTGCCAGATGCAGCGGCTCGGCGAGAGCTTTTCTCCCGTTTCAATGTTTATCTCACACTGAACAACGCCGCCTTTGCCCTCGTCGTCCGCGCCGTTGCTCATGAAATAGGTGTGACCGTCCTCGAAATAAAGCGACGGGTCAATACCGCCCTGATCCACATAAATCGGGTCTGACCACTCGCCGTAAATGTCATCGGTAAACACATAGAAATTCTGGTGGGTGGTGTCGTTGGTGGTAACCATGTAAAACCTGCCGTTGTTGTAACGGATAGTCGGCGCGAAAACTCCGCCCGAGCTGTTTATCCCCTCAAGCATGACCTGTGTTTTTCTCGTCAGGACATGACCTATCTGCGTCCAGTTAACAAGGTCGTCGCTCTCGAAAAGCGGCACGCCCGGGAAATACTGAAACGAGCTGCACACAAGGTAATATTTTCCGTTAGCCGCGCAAACGCTTGGGTCGGGATAGAAGCCCTTAACTACGGGGTTTGTATATTTCATTGAAATTTCTCCTTTTATCCTGTGATAAGCGGCTGACTTGCCGCCATTATAATATCATTTTATCATAAAATATCAAAATTTTAATAGCAAAAATCTCCCCGTTTTTTGCACTATCTTACCACAAATACCCCCGAAAAACAAAAAACCGCCCGAAAAACGGACGGTTCTTTCAGCTTATTATCTGCGGTCAATTATACACCGAACTTAGTGGTGTTAACCTTAACGCCGGGGCCCATTGTGGAAGAAACTGTGCAGCTCTTGATATACTGACCCTTTGCCGCAGCAGGTCTTGCCTTAGCAACTGCTTCCATAAGAGCGTTGAAGTTCTCGTCGAGCTTCTCTGCGCCGAAGGACGCCTTGCCGATGGGGCAGTGAATGATGTTTGCCTTGTCAAGACGGTACTCGATCTTACCTGCCTTAGCTTCCTGAACAGCCTTAGCAACGTCGGGGGTAACTGTACCTGCCTTGGGGTTAGGCATCAGTCCGCGCGGACCGAGAACCTTACCGAGTCTGCCGACTACGCCCATCATGTCGGGGGTAGCGATTACGACCTCGAAATCCATCCAGCCGCCGGTGATCTTTGCAACGGTGTCGTTGTCAGCGATGTAATCAGCGCCTGCTGCCTTTGCGTCAGCTTCCTTCTCGGGCTTGCAGAATACGAGAGTTCTTACGGTCTTACCTGTGCCGTTGGGAAGAACAACCGCGCCGCGAACCTGCTGGTCAGCGTGGCGGTAGTCAACGCCGAGGCGGATATGCAGCTCAACAGTTTCGTCAAACTTAGCCTTAGCGGTCTTGCAAACTAAATCTAAAGCTTCGCTGGATTCATAAACCTTGGAAGAATCAACGAGCTTGGTGCTTTCAATATACTTCTTACCGTGTTTCATTTATTATCCTCCTTGTGGTCAAACGGAAAAATCCTCCCACGAATTTATTAGTCAACTACCTCTACGCCCATGGAACGAGCCGTGCCTGCGATCATGGACATTGCTGTATCGATGTTTGCAGCGTTCAGGTCGGGCATCTTTGTTTCAGCGATCTCCTTGAGCTGTGCCTTGGTGATCTTTGCAACCTTGGTCTTGTTGGGAACGCCGGAACCGCTCTCGATCTTGCAAGCCTTCTTGATGAGAACGCTTGCGGGAGGAGTCTTGGTTATAAATGTGAAGCTTCTGTCTGCGTAAACTGTGATAACAACAGGGATAATCAGACCTGCCTTATCCTTTGTGCGCTCGTTAAATTCCTTGGTAAACGCCATGATGTTAACGCCGTGCTGACCCAGTGCAGGACCAACAGGGGGAGCAGGGGTAGCCTTACCGGCAGGAATCTGTAATTTAATAAATCCTGTAACCTTCTGTGCCATTTTCAATCAACCTCCATATTAAAACTAGAAGAATTAAATTTTGCGGATCGCAGCAATTTCAAGCGTTGTCGGGGTCGCTTCGCCGAACATATTGATGACATCAACGACTGCGGTCTGCTTCTCGGTGTCGATCTCTCTTACGACGCCCTCGAAGCCCTCAAGCAGACCCTGCTTGATGCTGACATTATCGCCGACCTCAAAGGATATCTTTGTTTCCTTAGAGGTGTGTTCGAGGTTTCTAACCTCGTCCTCGCTGAGAGGGGTAGGCTTGGATTCCGGGCCGACGAAGCCCGTAACTCCTCTGGTATTTCTGCAGATATACCACGACTCGTTGGTTTCTACCATCTTTACGAACACATAGCCGGGGTAAACCTTTTCCTCCGTTTCAACGGTCTTGCCGTTGTCGTTGGTGACGGTCTTTTTCACTGTGGGAACGGCAACGTCCTCGATGAGGTGCTGAAGATTTCTGTTCTCAACAACCTTCATTATATCGGCGGCTACCTTGTTCTCATATCCCGAATAAGTGTGAAGAATATACCACTTTGCTTCTGAGTCAGCCATTATTTACCCCCTTGACGCATCAGCCCAGTATCAGTCTGTTCAGCAAGCCGAACAGCGAATCAACTCCGAAGATGAACAGCGCTGCGAGCGCGCAGGTTATGATGACAACGACGGTGTTTCGTGTTGTCTGCTTCGGTGTGGGCCAAACTACCTTTTTGAACTCGGACTTTGCGTCCTTAAAATACTTCACAATGGACTTCTTGGGCTTGCCTGACTTTCCGTTCTTCTTAGCCTTGGCGTCCTTTGCGTTCTTCTGCTTTTTCGCAGAATCGTCTGCGCTCTTCTCGGAAGCGTCAGCGGGAGTTTTCTTTTCAAGCTCTAAATCTTTAGCCATCCTGAATCCTCCTTATGATCACTTGGTTTCCTTGTGAAGAGTATGCTTCTTGCAGAATCTGCAGTACTTGTTCATTTCAAGTCTGTCCGGATCGTTCTTCTTGTTCTTCATGGTGTTGTAGTTGCGCTGTTTGCATTCCTGACACGCCAGTGTAATTTTAACTCTCACTTTCGGCACCTCCTATTTTCTTGCCCTTATGGGCATTATTGCCTCCCTCGTCCACGGGATTGTGGGTTTTAATGCGGGCTTTTTCTCCTCGTGCTGTATAAAAACAGGCACAAAAAAATAAACCCCATTCGAGGTATCTCTATTTTACCACAAATAAAACTGTTTGTCAAGGGCTTTTTTTAAAAATATTAAGCTTTGGCGAAATTACAGGCATAAACTGTATTCATAAGGTATACTCCCCGAAAAGCCGCAGCTTCCCGGGGCACAGCGTCAGTCTGTGTTCTGGGCATTGAGCAGGCGCTTTGACGAGAACTCTATCAGAAACGCTCCCAGCGTTGCGGTGACAAGTATCGCCACCACTGCGCCCGCCAGCACGATATCGCCGCAGGAAAGCCCCATTGCCAGCGGCACACCTCCTATCGCCGCCTGAACCGTCGCCTTGGGCATGTAGGCTATCATGCAGAACAGCCGTTCCTTTATATTAAGGTTTGTCCTCAGCAGGCAGAGGAACACCCCGGCAAACCGGAACATCAGCGCCCCGAATATCAGCGCCAGCACCGGCAGCCACAGTTTGGCGGCAGCACCGAGGCTTACCTCCGCACCGACAAGCACGAACAGCACTATCTCCGCCGCCGTCCACAGCTTTGAGTACTTCGCGGACACCCGCACCGCGCGTTCCGGGGCTTTCCAGCGCAGAGAAATACCCGCCGCCATTACAGCCACCAGTCCGGAGAAACCTATGTATTCCGGCAGGGAATCCTCCAGCGTTACCAGCAGAAAGGACAGGCTGAGTATCAGCACGACCTTAACGCTGTCCCGCATGTGGACTTTGCGGAAAATCAGCGACAGGACCAGCCCGCAGCCTGCGCCCACAGCCGCGCCGAGCAGTATCGACAATGGGATATTGACGAGGGACAGCGGCGATATCTCACCCCCGGCGCACAGCCCGGAGAACACCGAGAACATCACGATAACGAACACGTCGTCCATGGACGCGCCGGCGAGTATCATCTGCGGTATCAGCTTGTCTGTGCCGCGTTTTTCCTCCAGCAGCTTCAGCATTTTCGGGACTATGACCGCCGGGGACACCGCCGCCAGAACTGCGCCCATCATAGCCGCCTCGGTGAGGGAAAGTCCCATCAGCGGCGGCGCGAGCAGCGTTACGCCTATTATCTCGAGGCTTGCGGGCAGGAAGCTCATCAGCAGGGCGGGTCTGCCGCATTTTTTCAGGTCTGATATTTCAAGGTTCAGCCCGGCGCGGGTGAGAATGATTATTAGGGCGATCTTCCGCAGCTCCGGGGATATACCCATCAGCTTCGGGTCGAGCACCCCGAGCGCGCCAAGAAGTATCCCGGCGGCAAGCATTCCGGTGAGTTTTGGCAGCCGAATAAGTCCGGCAAGCTCCCCGAGTATCAGCCCGGAAAGCAGGATAAGTGCAGCGCTGAGCAGCATAGAATTACCTCCTGTCATGGCGGCGGGAAACAGAAAGGCTGACGGCATTTCTGTGCAAAAAGTCCCACCGGAGCAGTCCCCGATGTAAATTTTTACAGATGCCATCAGCCATACAATTCGTGGCGGTTCGGGGCGAAAGCCCTCTGGGAGGTCGTCATTCCCACAAAAATTATAGCACGATACCGCGGTTTTGTCAATATCAGCGGGAGAAGTCGTCAGGGTCGGTGTCCGGCGGT
>JBJFHP010000099.1:0-12836 GCA_051893715.1 Oscillospiraceae bacterium | reverse complement strand
GTCGCCGATCGTAAACAGCAAGCCCGTCCAAATATTGGCGACGACCATAACGAAAACCGCCGCCATCGGTATTGCCGCAAGCGTCAGAACCAGTTTTTTAGGCTTGTCCCTGTTAAGTAATCTGTACAGGAATGAGAACCATGTAAACGCAAGAATTGCGTTGGAGCAAAAGTACAGGGAAGTGGAGATCTGCAATCCGAGAGGACCTGTTCCCAGCTTGTCAAAATAGGTAAGTCCCCAGAAAATATCAATGATATTGTGGCAGACGGCAAGGATAATGAGCTGTAAAAAGCCCTTTTCCCGATATTTCATGTTGGAGCTCAATATGCGAAGCAGAATGATAACTCCCGTTGCAAGAGCGATCACTGCAAACAGCATATAATCTATATACATAAATTACCACCCCTTAATTAACGCCGATATGTGCCGTGTCCTGCAAAATACAGTCGTGTTTCTCACACTATACAAAAATATTATAGCATTTTTTGTAAGATAAATCAAGACTTTTTATTACAAATCGTTTTTCGTAAAAAGGCGAGAGTGCCCGATCATATTGCGCTCTGAATATGCCGACGTCCTGCCGTCAGCACATTTTGTCTTACCTGTCGTCGTCAAGCAGGCGATCGGCGAAATTGCGGATAGTTTCGTATTGTTCCTGCTCGCCGAGCTCCTTTAGTATCCTGCAGGATTTTTCGGCGTATTCGACCGCCGTGTATTTGTCGCCCGCCGCATAATAAGCCACCGCCGCGGTGTTGTATTCGGAAACAAGCAGCTCCTTATCCTCGGGGAATGCGCTGCGGCATTCCGCTATGACCGCTTCGATGATCTCAACGGCTCTGCCCGCCTTTGCGCATTCGGAATAAATGCCCGCCACGGTTTTAAGGTGCAGCAGCTTTTCCTTTGTGACCTCGCTGTGCCGGGAATAATAGCTTTCAAGCTTTTCGGCGTATTCCACGGCTTCCGACGCTCTTACCGCCTGATGACAGCACCGCGCAAGACAGAATAAGGCGTCTGTCGTTTCCGCGTCGTCCTCCGATTTGTTTTCCGCGTAAAGACGGTATATCTCGCCGCGCATTTTTATCGCGTCGTTAATTTTGCCGCTCTGCTCGCAGATGTCCGCGATGCCTTTACGCAGCTCCATTGTGTTCGGGTGGAAGTCCCCCGAAATGCCGCGGTATTTTTCGAGAAGGGAATTGCATTCCGTTAACGCCTGCTCAAAATCGCCCGCCTCGCACAGGAATGACACAAGCGTTTCCTCGTAGGCAAATACCTGCGGGTGATCGCTGCCGTAAGCCTTTTGCGCTTTTTCGACGACCGTTTTCATAAGGTCAATGGCTTCGTCGGTCATGCCGAGGCAGAAATTGCATATTGCCGTGCCTGCAAGCGCGTTTATATAGTAAATGTGCTCCTCGCCGAACAGCTCGAGGAATTTCTCCGAAACGGTTTCGTTCAGCCCGAGCGCTTCGGAGTACATTCCGACGCTCTGATAATTGCCCGCCAGAACTAACATATCCATGGCGGTTTCGGGGTTATCCTCTCCGATAAGCTCTATACGCCTTTCGACCAGCTCCCGATTTGTTTCAAGCGCTTCTTCATACATACCGAGCCCGCTGTAATCTGCGGCAAGCGCCCGCAGATCCGCAAGCACATCGGGGTGATCCTCGCCGAAAAGCGCAATATGCTTTTCAAGCTTTTTCCTGTCAAGCGCGAACGCTTCCTCATACATACCCCTGTTTCTGTAATCGACCGCAAGCGAATGCATGACGCCAAGCACCATGGGGTGATCCTCTCCGAGGATCTTAACGCCCTTTTCGTATGCCTTTTGGTTCAGCCCGAACGATTCGTCATGTTTCCCGAGATAGAAGCAGTCGGCTGCAAGGGCTTGCATGGCTGCGATAATGTGTGGGTGATCCTCGCCTGAGCGGGCGGTGAGCTTTTCAAGCACAGTCTTGTCAAGCTCATACGATTCCTTATATGCCCCCATCAGAACGAGATCCTGCGACAGATAATTCATTGCGGCGATAACATCGGGGTGATCATCGCCGAGCAGTGCTGTCCGCTTTTCGAGCACCTGTCTGTCAAGCTCCGCCGCCTCCTCGAACGACCCGAGTGAGCGGAGATCCATTGCCAGATCGTTCATGGTATCAAGGGCATGGGGGGAGTCCGCACCAAAGATCTTTCTCTGCTTTTCAAGCACCTGCCTGTCAAGCGTTTCCGCTTCGCCGTACATTCCGAGCGCGCGGTAATTCCCCGCGACCGCGCTCATATCCTTGAGCACATTCGGGTGATCCTCTCCGAGCAGGGCAGTCCGCTTTTCAAGCACCTCGGTGTTTATTTCCAGCGCTTTCCCGTATTCCCCGAGAAGCGAATAATCGTTTGATACGGCGCTCATTGCGGAAAGCACCTCGGGGTGTTCCTCCCCGAACAGCGCGATACGCTTTTCCAGCACCGTTTTGTCAAGCGCAAGCGCTTCCTTGTATGCGCCGAGATCGCGCTTGTCCTGCGCGACCGCTCTCATTGCGGAAAGCACCTCGGGGTGATCCTCCCCGAATATTGCGGTGCGCTTTTCAAGCACCGTCCTGTCAAGCGCAAGCGCTGCCTCATACTCGCCCATTGACGTATAGCCGACAGCAAGCTCATGCATTGCGTTCAGCACCTCGGGGTGATCCCCGCCGAATTTCGCGGTGCGCTTTTCGAGCACCTTTTTGTCAAGCTCAAGCGCCTGCGCGTCATCGCCGAGCTTGTGGCAGAAATGCGCTGCCATGCTCATGGAATCGAGTACGTCGGGGTGATCCTCGCCGTACAGCGCGATCTGCTTTTCAAGCGCCTTTTTTTGCAGCGACAGCGCTTCGTTATACGAGCCGAGCCTTGAATAGTCGTTCGCAAGCAAGCTCATGTCATAAAATACGGTGGGGTGATTATCGCCGAGGAGCGAAATGTGCTTTTCAAGCACCGTCTTGTCCAGCTCGAACGCTTCCTTGTATGCCCCGAGGTTTGAGAGGTCGAGCGACAGCGCGTTCATGTCGTCGAGCGCGTCGGGGTGATCCCCGCCGAGCATTGCAATGCGCTTTTCAAGCACCTTTTTGTCAAGCTCCGCCGCCTCTTTATATGACCCCATATTACGCAGATCGCCCGCTGTCATTCGCATATCCCGAAGCACGTCGGGGTGCTCCTCGCCAAGCTGTGCGATCTGCTTTTCAAGCACCGTTTTGTCAAGCTCCAACGCCTTGCGGTATTCGCCGAGATTTCGGTTGTCCTGCGCCACCGCCTGCATTGCCGCGAAAACCTCGGGGTGATCCTCTCCGAGCAGTGAAGCGAGCTTTTCGAGCACAACGCTGTCCAGCCTGTGCGCCTGCCTGTAATCCCCGAGAAATGTATGATCCTCTGCCAGCGCTTTCATGTCGGAAAGCACGGTCGGGTGATCCTCGCCGAGCAGGGCGGTGCGCTTTTCGAGCACCGTTTTGTCAAGCTCCAGCGCCTTGCCGTATTCCCCCATAAGCCTGTGAATATATGCAAGCGCTTTCATGTCGGAAAGCACGGCGGGGTGATCCTCTCCGTAAAGCGCGGTGCGCTTTTCGAGCACTTCCTTGTCCAGCTCGAACGCCTCGAAATACGCCCCCATTTTTGCATGATCGCGCGACAGCGATCTCATATACGGCAGCAGTTCACTGTCCCTGCCGCCGAGAGCCTTTTTGCGTTCCAGCACTTTTTTGTCTATCTCGAGCGCCTCGCCGTATTTGCCGAGAGAATATAAAGCGTCCGCAATTTCGGACAATTCGCCGAGCAGCAGGTCGTCGTTCCCGTCAAGCATTTCATACCGGGTGTTATAAACCTCTCGCTTTATTTCAAGCTTTTCCTTATCAAAGCCGAGCGCTCCGCGCGCACTGCCGTAGCTTGAATACGCGTCAAGCGTGCGCTCGTCCTCAAGCCCGAACAGGCTTAAATACCCCCGATAGGACTTACAGGCATACTCGCTCCATTCCTTGTCACAGCGCTTGCTGCGGTGCAGCTCGGCGATAAGCAGGTCGATATACGCGATAAGCTCGGGGTCATCTCCCGCGGCTTCCGAAAGGGCTTCAATGATATTTTGGGCAGTGTCGTATCTTCCGTATGAGCAGGAGCGGTAAAACGCGGGCTTAATTTTCCCGTCAAAGAAGTCGATTATCGCACGGGGGGAATTTGCCGCAGCAATGCCGTACCGAACGAGCCAAGTCAGATAATACTCGTATTCATTGGAAAAAACGCTGACAGAGGCGACCTTCCTCCCGCACAGCTCTGTTGCCGCGTCGATAGTGCGCCTGCGTATCGTTTCGGGGCAGACCTGCCCGAGAACCTCGCCGACGACCTGATGGATATTGTACGTCCCCTCGGAGGATCTGCTCACAATAGAAAGCCCCTTGACGTTTTCGTATGTTGTAAGATTGAACGAGGGCAGTACCTTAAACCCTATCTCGAACATCATATCATCGTTCCAGCATTTTAGGCAGGTGAGGATATACACTATATCTCTCCTGTTACCGTCCATGTAGCAGACGAAGCGCTTGATAAGGGAGGATACGTCCTTGCCGAACTCCGATATCACGGGCGTTTTACCCGCTTCTTTAAGCGAGTGATACCTGTCAGCGCATATATCAAGGTAAACGGGCGCGCCCTTTGTCAGGTCATACAATTCCCCTATGAGCGCGTCCTCCTCAATTCCCGCCGTTTCGAGGAAATACGCCGCGTCGTATCTTGAGAGCGTGCCGAGAATATGCTGTTCAAGTACGTCGTTCCAGTCGGGGTCGGAGAGTTCCCATTTCAGCTTTTCCCGCCCCGCGATCACCCACAGCACATTCGGAATGTTCTGAACCAGCCCGTTCGCGCCCTTTATCCATTCGTCCTCGGCGAGCGGCTCGCCTACAAGCGCCATTTCGTTGACAAGCTGCTCGTAGGTGTCAAGGAAAATGACGAGCGGCTCGGTGCTGTCCGCGAGGTTGTCCTCAAGATCGAGGGAAAAATAGTAGGGCAGGGAGGACAATATATCCTCGGGGATATCGACCTGTATCCTCCGCATATCCGATTTGTGGTTGTTGATGAGGTTTCTGACGCAGGCAATGCCCGTGTCGGCAGTGTTGATGATCTTCGAGATGATGTCCGCGCCGGGGATAAGGTCCGCCGCAGTGAATATTGTTTCGAGTATCTGACTTCTTCCGATAAGAGTCTGCACCTCGGGCTCGGACACGTCCTTTCCTATCTTCTGCGCATAATTGAACAGAGCAACGTCAAACATCGGGAAGTTCATTTTATACTGCTTTACGAGCATATTTCTAAGGCTTTCGAGGACGCTCAGGCAGTCGCGGCTGACATTAAAGTCATAATAAACATAGCGAGGGCGGTCAAGCTTTTCGTTCATCTCGTTCATCAGCTTTTTTAACAGCGAGCTCTTTCCGATACCGCCTATGCCGTAATACGTCAGGACCTTTATTACGCTTTCCTCCCGCATTTTCGACTTGTACTCGTTATAGCTGTTCCAGAATGAATTTCTCGGCTGTTCACGGTCGGTGAATATTTTGTTTGCCCTTAGGATATCCCTGTGACTTCTGACCTTCATATAATTCCTCCGCGCTGTATTGTTTATTTATAAAAATACATGGGTATTATATCATATTTCCCGACAAAATTCAAGAGCGGGCTTGCATTGCGGCGGGGCGCTGCGCGGAATTTTTCGGCGGGTATCATATTTTCTGTTGCAAATCGGGGCGATTTGTGTTAAACTGTTATATGAGGTGAATAATATGACAAAGGCACTATATCCCGTCATCGGGAAGCAGTCGGAGCTGCCGTTTTATCTCACGGGTATCGGAGTTTCCGACCCCGAGATACATATTGTCAGAAAAACGGGGCTTATATCTCATCAGTTCCTTTTCACCTCGTCGGGAGCGGGCTCGCTTATCGTCGACGGCAGGGAATACCGTCAGGAAAAGGGCTCGGTGTTCTACCTTGCCCCGGGGATACCTCACGAATATTACCCCGCGGACGACAGCTGGGTGACAAATTGGGTGGTTTTCAGGGGGAGCTGCTCGACCGACCTGCTTAAAAACATGGGCTTCGACAGGTTCGCTTATTCCGACTGCTGCGATATTCCGCGCTGCGAAAAGCTGTTCCGCAGGATTTATTCGGCTGCCGCAGACCCGATAAACGGCGGCGAGAGCGCGTCCGTGCCGATATATGAATTTATCCTTGCCATGCGCGGGGAAATGCTGCCGCATTCGAGGGTATTCTCGGGCAGGAGCAATATTGTCGCCGAGGCGCTGATGTATATTGACGGGAATTATATGCGGGACATTGCTGTCGAAACGCTCGCGGGGCTGTCGGGGGTGACCGTGCAGCATTTCTGCCGCGTGTTCAGATCGGAAATGCAGATGCGCCCGCTTGAATACATCGCAAGGCGGCGTATAGCCGAGGCAAAGGCGCTGCTCACGGGGACGGCGCTTGAGATAGGCGAGATAGGTAAAAGGGTGGGCTACCCCGACAGCAATTATTTCAGCATTGTCTTTCGCCGCACAGAGGGCGTCTGTCCGAGGGATTACCGCAGGACAAAAGGGTGAAAAGTTATAATATATGCCGACGCGTTACGCTGTGTCGGCGTTTTTCTTGTTTGATGATGTTAATATCTTAATACTATGCAAAATATTTTATATTGACCTCGCAGGGCGGGTGAGATATAATATAAGAGCGATACCGCGGGATATCCTGTCGGCGCTTTGGCGGCGGTGATAATGCGGTGTTGCCTTAAAAGCTTCTTTCGGAGGACAATTTATGAGAGAGATAATCATTGACAAGGCGGCTTTGAACCTGAAGCCGAATATGCTTTACCGCGGCGCGGGAATGGTCAGCGCGAACAATTCCTCGCGGCTGCTGCTTGACTACAAGGCGGAAAACCCCGCCGCTTACCGCAAGATACTTGAGCTTATTTTCGGAAAAAACGGCGTGGGTGTAAACCACCTAAAGCTTGAAATGGGGTCGGACATAAACTCCTCGTCGGGCACGGAGCCCTGCATTATGCGAAGCGCCGATGAAACGCCCGATGTAACGCGCGGCGCGGGCTTCATGCTTGCCGCGGACGCGAAGAAAATTAACCCCGACCTTACCCTTGATATGCTGCCATGGAGCGAGCCGAGGTGGGTCACCGACGCGCAGGACGTTTACGCCGCAAGATATAAATGGTACAAGTCGACGCTTGACGCGGCGTATGATACATACGGGCTGAAATTTGACTATGTGAGCGCAGTGCGCAACGAGCGCGCCGCCGACTGCGAATGGGTGATATATCTTTCGGAGCGCCTTAAAAGCGAAACCGACTGCCGCTACGATTATTCGGCGATAAAGATAGTCGGCGGGGAAGAGGTGTGCACCTGGGGCTTTGCGGACAGAATGCTTGAGGACGAGCGGCTGAGGAATGCCGTTGACGTCGTTGGAAGTCATTACACGAGCTCGTCAACGCCCGCGGCGCAGGAGCTTGCGGAGCGGTTCGGAAAGGAACTGTGGCTGAGCGAGGGCTGCGCGCCGATGAACTACGTTTGCGGGGTACCCCCGCAGTCATTACGGCTAAATGAGAAATTCCCGTCCCGACTTTTCACACGCCGGAAAGGTTTGTCGGCTGATCAGAAATCCCCGTCAGGACTTTCACCCGAAGGAAAGGAGCATCGGCTTGGCGGCGGCGGGTTAAACCCGCAGTCATTACGGCTAAAGGAGAAATCCCCGTCAGGACTTTCACCCGAAGGAAAGGAGCGTAGGCTTGGCGGCGCAACGCTCTCGGGGCTGAACGGCACTCTTGACATTGCGGGAAGAATAACAGCCATGTACCCCATGGGGAAGATGACGCTGTATGAGTATCAGCCCGTTGTGTCGGCGTATTACGACGGCGTTTGCTACTGTCAGAAGCAGCTTATTTCCGCCTGCGACCCGTGGAGCGGTTACTTCGCGCTCGACAGCGGCTTTTATATGTCGCTGCATTTCTCGCAGTTCATTAAAAAGGGCTGGGCGTTCGCCGAGGGCGCTTGTTACAGCGACGGCAAGGTAGGCGGGGACGGTCACGCGCTTGTTGACGCGGTGTTCAGCTACACGACCGCCGCCGACCCCGAAAGCGGCGATTACAGCACGGTGATAACAAATACCTCTGCCGAGCCTGTTGAATATCTTTTCAGGGTCAAGGGGCTCGGTAAAGCGTCCTCGGCGGTGAACGTGTGGGAAACAAGAGGCCCCGACAGCGGCAGCTATGACGAGAATTATTTCAGAAAAACAGCGGAGATAACGCCGACGGAAAGCGGCGGTGAATACACCTATACCGTGACGGTGAAGCCGTATTCCATGGTAACGGTGTCGACATTAAGCCCCGCATTAACGCAGTACCAAAGCAAAAATGAAGCGGAAAGAACGGTTCTGCCGCTCCCGTATGAAGATGACTTCGAATACGCGGGCTATCCCTCGGAATACCTCGCTTCTAGGGGCAATGCGCCGAGGTACACCACCGATCAGGGCGGCGCTTTTGAGGTGAGAAAAACGCAGCGCGGCAATATGCTGGTTCAGCTTATAACGGCGGCGGAAAAGGCGGACGAGTGGGGCTGGACGCCCGAGCCCGTGACCTGCTTCGGCGACGACAGGTGGTATAATTACAGCGTGACGGCGCAGGTATTGCTTGACAGGTCGGACAAGCCCACCGAAAATTACGCGGGCGCGGGTCTGCGGTATATTCTCCCCTGCAATGGCGCGAGCGGGTATTGGATAAAGCTTGCCGAGGACGGCTGTTTCAGCCTTATGGCGAATAACACCGAAATTTCGGGCGGAAAGCTCTCGGATTTTGACCCCGACATCATGCACGAGCTGAAAATAACGGCTGTAAATAATGTGATAACGGCGCGGGTGGACGGTGTGACAGCCGCGGAATACGTCTGCGGCGGCGCGCTGATCGGCGCGGGGCGCGCGGCGCTGTACAGCTCCTACAACAAAAACAGCTTCGGCAGCGTTCTTGTCGAGCCCGCAAACGGCGCGGTGTTTATCTCCCGATTTGACAACACGGACAGCTGCTTTGAATACGAGGGCGACTGGGAGCACGACATGATGAGCAGCTATCGGAATTACAAAAGGACCATCTCAACGGGCAGACAGGGCGCTGTCGTGACGGTCAATTTTGTGGGGACGGGCTTTGCCCTTACGGGGGAATCGGCGGGCGAAGCCGTGCTTTCCGTCGTTACGGACGGCGGCGAGGCGCGGACCGTTACCGCATTCAAAACAGGCTCGCGCGAGATATCCTGCCGCATTGACGGGCTTGAAAAGGGAACTCACACGGCAAGGATAACCGTTCTTGAGGGAGTATTCGGCGTTGACGGAATGGAGGTCGTCGGCGGGAATGTTCCGTACCCCGAAAATAAAGAAGAAGCATGAGCTGTTCGGGGAATTGACGGGTGATAACGGCGCGGTATTGAAAAATGCCTTTGTCTGTGGTATAATCGTTATGTAATATCACAAGCAAAGGACAACATTCAATGAGCAGGAATAACACAAGATCATACATTATGCTTGTATCGTCAATGCTTATTTTCGGCACGATCGGCATTTTCAGAAAATTTATCCCGTTATCCTCGGGAATGACCGCGTTTTCCCGAGGCTTGCTCGGGAGCGCTTTTCTCGTGCTGTTTCTTGCCGCAAAAAGGCACAGGCTGAACCCTGTCGGAATAAAGAAGCTGCTTCTGCTTGCCCTTACGGGCGCGTTTCTCGGGCTCAACTGGATACTGCTGTTTGAGGCGTACAACTACACCTCGGTCGCGGCTGCCACTATGTGCTACTATATGCAGCCGACGATAGTGATACTGCTTTCACCGTTCGTGTTCCGCGAGCGTATCACGGTGAAAAAGCTGCTGTGCGCGGCTGCGGCGGTGGTCGGAATGGTGTTCGTATCGGGCGCTGCCGAGGGCGGCGGGATAAGCGCGCAGGACATCACGGGCGTGCTGTTCGGGCTGGGAGCAGCCGTTCTGTATTCGCTTGTCGTTATCCTGAACAAAAAGGTCCGGCTTGATGACGCGTATGAAAAGACGGTCATTCAGCTTGCCGCGTCTGCGCTCGTTCTGCTGCCGTATCTGCTTGTGACGGAGGATCTTTCGTCCGTTCGGTTAGATATTACGGCGGTGCTGATGCTGCTTGCTGTGGGGTTAATTCACACGGGAATTGCCTACGCGCTGTATTTCGGCAGCATGAAAGACCTTGAGTCGCAGTCTGTCGCCTTGTTGAGTTACATAGACCCTGTGTTCGCGCTGATACTTTCGGCGTGCGTGCTTCATGAACGGCTGACCGTTCTCGGTGCGGCGGGGGCAGTGCTGATAATCGGCTCGGCTGTCGTCAGCGAGTTGACCCCAAAAAAAGGGAACGGTTGACACCGAAAAGGGAACGGTTGACCCCGAAAAAGGGAAGTCTGACCCCAAAAAAGCCCCCGTATTTAACGCACGGGGGCTTAATTGTTTGATGTATAAATTCAGTCGTCAAGCGCTTTCAGAGCCTCGGGGAAAGGCAGCAGGCTGCGCCGCAGGATACCGTTCATGTGGGCGATAGCTGTGCCGTAATTTGTGATGGGAGTGCCGCTGTCAAGGGTCTGCTTTACGCGGTACTGCATTTCCCGCTCGTTAAGCATACACCCGCCGCAGTGCACCACCAGCGCGTAGCCCGAAAGCTCCTCGGGGAACTCTCCGCCCGATGTGAAGTCGAAGCTGAGCTCCTTTCCCGAGTGCTTTTTTATCCATTCGGGAAGCTTCTGCGTTCCGATGTCGCCGCACTGCCTGTGATGAGTGCAGCCCTCGGAGATGAGCACCCTGTCGCCGTCGCGGAGCTTGTCAAGCATTGCCGCGCCCTTAACCGCAGGGATAAGCCCGCCCTTGTACCGTGCGAAAAGTATTGAAAACGAGGTGAGCAGGATATCCTCGGGGACGTCCCCTGACACCCTCTCGAACGCCTGCGAATCGGTTATGACGAGCTTCGGCTTTTTCCCGAGGGAGGAAAGCGCGTTCGGAAGCTCTGTATCGCGGACAACGACAGCAATTGCGCCCGCGTCGAGAATGTCGCGGATAGTCTGCTGCTGCGGGAGAATAAGCCTGCCCTTGGGCGCAGCCTTGTCAATGGGCACGACAAGCACAACAAGGTCGTTTTCCTCGATAAGGTCGGCAACGATACGCCTGCCGTTCCCGCCGCAATTCGCGAGCGCGCCTATTTTCTCTTTCAGCTCAAAAATACCCTCGCCCGTTTTTGCGCTGACATACACCGTATTTTCGGCGGGCGGCGCAAAGCTGCGCAGGTCGGATTTGTTCCGCGCGATAATGTAGGGGATATTTTTCGCGGCGAACAGCGCGACAAGCTCGCTTTCCGCGGGGGCAAGCTCCCCCTCGGCTTCCTTCACGAGCACGGCGATATCGGTGTAATTCAGCACCTGCCGCGCCTTCTTAACGCGCAGCCCGCCGAGCTCACCCACGTCGTCAATGCCCGGCGTGTCGATTATCACCACGGGGCCGAGCGGCAGCAGCTCCATTGCCTTTTTCACGGGGTCGGTGGTAGTGCCCTTTACGTCGGATACAACTGCGAGCTCCTGCCCCGTGACAGAGTTCACAACGCTTGATTTGCCCGCGTTTCTAAGCCCGAAAAACCCGATATGAATGCGGTCTGCCGAAGCGGCGTCGTTAAGTCCCATAATTTACCTCCTGTCAGAATCGGAAATCCCTGCTGTTGGAATTTTTGATGTCCTCGATATGCTGCGCGGCGATATTGCGCACCTTATCGGTCGGTATTTTTTTAAGCTCCTGCTCTATGAGCGCGAAGCCCGTTTTCCTTGTTTCCTCGGACGCGTAGTCGACGAGGTATTCCGTCAGCGTCATGAGCGCGTTCGGGTGGCAGCAGTTGAGTATCTGCCCGTTCTTGCACAGCGACATGAAGCGGTCGCCCGTTCTGCCCTCGCGGTAGCAAGCCGTGCAGAATGACGGGATATGCCCGTTGTCCATGAGCCACTTTACCACCTCATCGAGCGTTCTCTGATCGGACACGTCGAACTGCTCGGAATCGTGGGGACGCTCCTCCTCGGTGTAGCCGCCGACCGACGTGCGTGAAGCGCCGCTTATCTGCGAAATGCCCATGTCGAGCACCTTTCCGCGCACCTCCTCGGACTCGCGGGTTGAGATTATCATGCCGGTATAGGGGACGGCAAGGCGGATACACGCGATTATTTTCTCGAACATTTCGTCGGAAATGGAGTTGTCGAAAACGTTGGGGTCAATGTCGTCGGCGCGCTTTACGCGGGGAACGCTTATCGTGTGCGGTCCCACGCCGTGGACTGCCTCAAGGTGCTCCGCGTGCATGAGCAGCCCCGCGAACTCGTATTTGTACAGCTCCAGCCCGAACAGAACGCCTAATCCCACGTCGTCGATACCGCCCTCCATGGCTCTGTCCATTGCTTCCGTATGGTAGGCGTAGTCGTGCTTGGGACCCGTCGGGTGAAGCTTGAGGTAGCTTTCCTTATGATAGGTTTCCTGGAAAAGAATGTAGGTGCCTATCCCCGCGTCTTTGAGTTTGCGGTAGTTTTCGACCGTCGTTGCGGCGATGTTGACGTTAACGCGGCGGATAGCGCCGTTTTTGTGGTTAATGCTGTAAATGGTCTTGATGCAGTCGAGGATATACTCGATAGGATTGTTGACAGGGTCCTCTCCTGCTTCGATGGCAAGGCGCTTATGTCCCATGTCCTGCAGAGCGATGACCTCTTTTGCGACTTCCTCCTGAGTGAGCTTCTTTCTTGCGATGTGCTTGTTCTTCATGTGGTACGGACA
>JBJFHP010000098.1:0-3130 GCA_051893715.1 Oscillospiraceae bacterium | reverse complement strand
ATCATGCCCTCGTAAACGGGAACGCCCGCGCCGATGAACAGCGTGCCGCGCTCCTGCGCGTTGAACAGTCCGTATGTGATAGAGGGACCCGTTTCCCATGCAACAAGAGAACCGACCGTTCTTCTCGGGATATCGCCGAAATACGGCTTGTAGCTGTCGAATACGGAGTTCATAATGCCCTCGCCCTTGGTGTCGGTCATAAACTCGCCGCGGTAGCCGAACAGTCCTCTTGCGGGAACAAGAAATTCAAGCCGCGTGCGCGAGCCTATCGGGTGCATGGACACCATTTCGCCCTTGCGCTGACCCATGCTCTGCATGACCGAGCCTACGGAATCTGCAGGGACATCGACAACAAGGCGCTCGACAGGCTCGCAGAGAACGCCGTCAATCTCCTTTGTCAGTACGCGCGGCGTGCTGACGGAAAGCTCGTAGCCCTCGCGGCGCATGGTTTCGATAAGAATGGAAAGGTGCATTTCGCCGCGTCCCGCAACGTTGAACGCGTCGAGCGTTTCGCTGTCGGTCACGCGCAGGGACACGTCCTTGAGCGTTTCCTTCATAAGCCTGTCGCGTATCTGGCGCGAGGTGACGAACTTGCCCTCTCTGCCTGCGAACGGGCTTGTGTTGACCGAGAACGTCATCTCAACGGTAGGCTCGGATATCTTCACGAAAGGAAGCGGCTCGGGGTTGTTCACCGCGCATATCGTCTGACCGATAGTAACGCCCTCGATACCCGAGAAGCAAACGATGTCGCCGACAGTCGCCTCCTCAACGGGGACCTTGTTCAGCCCCTCAAAGGTGTACAGGGACACCACCTTTGACTTGAAAGGAGCGGTCCTGTTGTGGTAATCGCAGACCATGACCTCCTGATTTTGCTTTATAACGCCGCGCTCAATTCTGCCTATGGCAATTCTTCCCACATAATCGTTATAGTCAATCGAGGAAACGAGCACCTGCAGATCGCCGTTCTCGTCGCCCTCGGGCGGGTCGATGTGCTCGATTATCTTATCGAAAAGCGGCTTGAAATCGGTGCCCAATACATCGGGGTTATAGGAGGACACGCCCATTCTGCCCGAGCAGAACACAACGGGGCTGTCAAGCTGCTCCTCGGTCGCGTCGAGGTCGAGCAGGAGCTCGAGCACCTCGTCAACTACCTCGTGATTGCGCGCGTCGGGGCGGTCGGTCTTGTTTACGACAACGATCACCTTGTGACCGAGCTCAAGCGCCTTCTGGAGTACAAATCTTGTCTGCGGCATTGTTCCCTCAAAGGAATCGACAAGCAGCAGAACGCCGTTTACCATTTTGAGGATACGCTCTACCTCGCCCGAGAAGTCCGCATGACCGGGGGTGTCGACGATGTTTATTTTAACGCCGTTGTACATACAGGAGGTGTTTTTCGCAAGGATAGTAATTCCGCGCTCGCGCTCGAGATCATTGTTGTCCATTACGCGGTCGTTTACTACCTGATTTTCGCGGAACGCGCCGCCCTGCTTGAGCATTTCGTCGACAAGCGTTGTCTTTCCGTGGTCAACGTGCGCGATTATCGCAATATTCCTTAAATCATTTCTAACCAAATCGTTTCACTTTCCTTTATTCTTATAGATTTATTTTACCGTTTGATATTATACAACTTTTTTCTGCACTCTACAAGATGATTGATAAAAAAACGTGTTTTTGATTATATTTACCGATTGTCAAAAGAAGATTTTGTGTATTTTCACAACGAATATAGCCCCGCCGAGCACGGGGCACTGGTCTGTCGATAAACACAAGAAAATTAAAAAAATAAATAGTGACAGTCATCAGTGAACAGTTAACAGTGAAAAATTAACAGTTTTGGTGCGCCCTTCGGGCGATTATTTAAAAAAATCGGCGAAGCCGACACATTCGTTGTTAACTGTTAACTGTAAACTAATTTGACTTTTTCGACAAGCTGAAGCCCGCCGGAGCGGGGCGCTTTTCTCATTAAGAAAGATTTTCCGCGAGCTGCGCGAAAAAGTCAACGATGAATTTCGGGGTATTGGGAATAAACTGCGCGACAGCGGAGCGAAAATCCGCCTGCGATATCGCCTGCGTGACGACAAAATCACCGTCAACATTGTCGCCAATGGCGATAGTCCCCTGTGCAAATCCCCCGAACGCAATGTCAGACGCGCTCGCATAGCCGCCAAACGCATACTGCCCCGCCGCAGCGCCTCCGCAGGCAAACCACCCCGCAGCCGCTCCGCCGACGGCAAACACTCCGACCGCCGCGCCGCCTGCCGCGAAAACGCCGAGAGCCGCGCCGCCGCTCGCCAGAATGCCTATCGCGGCAAACGCGGCAAGCGAAAGCACCCCTACCGTGACGATCCCGACCGAAACGACGCCAACCGCCGCTATACCGAGCGCGACAACACCCATAGCGGCGTTGCCTATCGCAATAATGCCGCGCGCCTTGTATTTCCCTAGTCCTATATTAACGTGCACCAGCGGAACTCCGCGCACTGTACGGGCGCTTTTGTATTCAAAATGCGCTCTGCCTGTGTTTGTGCGCTTCGGTTTTTCGGCGGAAAGCTCCTCTGCGGGAGCTCCCTCGCCCTTCACCAGCGCGTCAATGCTTATCCCGAAAAGCTCGCTCATGGCGGCAAGCTTCTCCATTTCGGGCGTGGTGCTGCCAAGCTCCCATTTTGAAACGGTCTGCCGCGTTACCCCAAGGCGCTCTCCGAGCTGCTCCTGCGACCAGCCCTTTGATTTTCTGAGCTCTGTAAGTCTTTCTGCAAATGTCATGATGTTCCTCCGTTCTCAGGCGGACTGCCCTCCGCTCTGTATCATTATTTTAGCAAAACAGCCGCAGAAAGTCTACCAATTTTCGCTTGAACTTTGTCAACCAAAGTTAACATTGGCTCAACAGAGCCGTTTTTTTGAGTTATTGCAACACAAAAAACACACATGCCCCGCGCGAACGGGGCTTGCATTTCATTCATTTTCTTCCGCGGTTACGGACTGCCTGTGGTTCTCGGCAGTATACGACAGCGTCATCAGGCTGTCGGTGAGGTGAACATTCTCAACGTCCGCCTCGGGATAGTCGAAATGAATATCATAATGCGTGAAATTCCAGAACGCATTCACTCCGCATTCCATAAGAGCCGTCACG